>VBDY01000074.1 GCA_005882775.1 Chloroflexota bacterium
CGTCTGGCATTACCGGCCGCGCGCGCTGCCGTACCTGAAGCGCCTGGATCGGCGGACGTTCAACCGCTTCTGGCTGGCGATGGCACTCGTGTTGCTACCACTGCTCTTAGTCGCTGCCGTGCCGCGTTCGCTGTCGCCCGCGGCGAAGATCGGCCTGGGCTCGTGGTGGGAATCCGGAGGGCTTCAGGGGGTGTTCCTGGATCGCCTGGCGACCACGTCCGACGGACAGGCATTGATCGCGGGTGGCGAGGGCCTCTACAAAAAAAAGGTGGGCTCTGCTCAGTGGCGACGGGTCTCGCTTCCGAGCGAGCTCATCCTCGGCCTGGCCGTGGCGCCGGGTGGGGTTTACGTCGGGACCACCGGCGGGCTGTATGCCAGCCCTGCCGCAATCGGTCCCTTCCATCGGTTGCCCTTGCCGGCACGCGAAGTTCACGGCATTGCCGTCGACGCGGCCAATGACCAGGTGATTTGGGCCAGCTCGCGAAGCGGCTTTTGGAGGTCGGCCGATGGCGGCGAGCATTGGACGATCGAGAGCGCCGGGGTCATGTCGCCCGAGAACGCCTGGGCGATCGCCTATTTCCGCGGCAGCCTGTACGCCAGCGACGCCACGCGGGTCTACCGCTGGGACGGCTCAACCTGGCAAACCAGCTCGGACCAGGGCCTGGTCGTCTCCCTGGACCCCTCGGCCGATCGCCGCGATCTGTTTGCTAGCTCCATGGGGCGCGGCGTCAGCGTTATGGACGGGGCAGCGTGGGTCCCGGTGAGCGAGGGCTTAACCAGTCATTCCGGACGTGGAGCCGCAATTCACGTGGACAGCGTCACGGCCGGGCAGCAAGGGCCGGCGCTCGCCGCCACCATGCTGAATGGTGTCGCGATCAGCCACGATGGCGGTCAGAATTGGTCAGAGTTAACCGCCGGTCTGCCGCGTGGGGCAGTATGGCGAGTCATTCAAGTCGATCAGCGACTGATCGCCGCCACGGACCATGGAATCTACGAGTATCATCTGCCTCCGGTTACTCCGGCAGCGGTTACCTGGTGGGTCGCCCTGATCGCGGCGGCTCTGGGCACCGGAATCCTGGCGATGGCCCGCGGTGCCTTTCCCAGATAGGGGCTTGCTGGGTTGCCTAGGAGAAACTGTCTCCCCTGGCGATCCGGCTGACGGCTTCGGCGATCCTACGCTGCCGGGTTTCGGGCTTCTTGGCGCTCTCAACCCATTGCACGTACTCCTTGCGGTGGGTGTAGGCGAAATTCTCGAAGGTCTTGTTGGCGGCCGCATTCCTGGCGAGGGCGCGCTTCAGATCATCCGGCACGGTCACGACGCGCTCCGTGATGTCTGCCTCGATCACAAGGTCAACCGAGTCGCCGATGGACTTGCCAATGGCTTCTCGGGTCGCCTTGTGTAAACCCAGCAAATAAGCACCCGCGCCCATGGGCGCGATCGAGCTCGCAAACGGGTGCCCGTCGATAGTGCCCTTGACTCTGACCTGGCGCCGGCTGCCGAAGACGGTGGGAACATCGAACGGCACGTCTACGAACGCCCCACCACCGCGACCCTCGACGATCCGGGCCTGGAAAGTCTGTTTCGCCGCCATGGACGCTAGGTTATCGGAACTTTTGGGCGACTACCTCGTCTTACGAACCATGAGGCGGCTGTTGCTAGTAGCGGGCCTTCTGCTGACGGCTTGCGGGACGGTTCCCCAGAGTCACGGTGGTCCGGTCCAGGACCAGGTGAGCCTGATCGACGCGCTCCGTAAAACCGTGACGGTGGACATCTCCGGCACCGTCGCCCAACCGTTCCTCCATCCTGCTTCGGGGACGACAGTCCGGCTGAGCGGCGCGACCCTGGCGAACCCAGCCGACCTGCAGCTGTTTGAGTACTCCTCGGCAGGAAACGCCCAGGCCGATGCGCACCAGATCCGAGCCGACGGCAGCGGGAACGCAACCACGATTGTCGACTGGGTGGCGCCGGCCCACTTCTACATCAAGGGTCGGGTGATGGTCATCTACGTCGGCAACGACGCGGCCGTGCAGAGCCTGCTACAGAGTCTCATGGGCTCGCAGTTCGCCGGAAGCTGAATGGTCACCAGCCCAAGCGCGCGCGATCTTTAGCAGGCTGAACGCCACGACCAGCGCGATCCAGGCTGCTCCCAGGGAGTACCCAGCGAGCACATCCGTGAGCCAGTGCGCGCCCAAGTAGATCCGTGAGGCGCCCACCAGAAGAACCACCAACGCCGCGGCGATCCACACGAGAGATCGAGCCCGGAGCGACCGCCCGACCGATAAGACGATGGCGAGCATGCCGTAGAAGGCGACTGCTTGCGTCGCGTGGCCCGAGGGGAAAGCCGCGCCGGTAAAGTGTCCAATCCACAGCGAGGCAGGCGGACGCGGCCGATCGATTACGGGCTTGACCAGATCGTAGAGGCCGACCGCGCCGGCAACCGCGATCACGAGGATGGCCGCCCGGAACCAGTCGCGATACCGAGCGATCAGGATGACCACTGTCCCCAGCAGCAGCGGGACGATGACAGCGAGCGACCCGAGCCAGGTTACGATCTCCATCCCGCTCGAGAGCCAGGCAGTCCGATGAGCGACCATCCATGCCTCGAACTGTGGATCGACAAGCGCCATCTCGTCGTGGCCCAGGACATCCTGTGCCAATGCGGCGAAAGCCCAGGCCGCGAGCAGGCATGCCGCCACTGAGAATGTGAGCCAGAACCCGCGAGGCGTACTCGGATCCAGACGGGCGCGGATCCATTGCACCTGACCGGGGAACCGCGTGCGGACCCAGACCACCGCGGCGGTTGCGGCCAGCCGATCCTGGAGGGCCCCCAGACGGCTTGAGCGCTGGCTCAGCCGGCGGACCAACTGGCTAACGATAAGCCCGGCAACGATCAGAGCCAGGAGGAGGAGCCCGATCCGGCCGGCGACCTTCTCGACCTGCTTGTAGCTCGACCCGGCGAGGTAGCCGAGGATGGTCAACACGGTCGCCCAGGCGACGCCACCGGCGACGTTGAATGCGAGAAATGAAGGGTAGTGCACCTTTGACATGCCGGCCAGCCCGGGGACCAGGACCCGAAGTGCTGCGGTGAAGCGGCCAAAGAAGACGGCGCTGCCCTGGCGGCGGCGGACGTACGCCTCGGCAGACTCGAGATGTTTGTCGATCTCTTTGCGGATGATCGGGAGCCTGCCGAGCGTGCCGTGGAGCAGGTGCGTCCCCCAACGGCGGCCGACAAAGTAACCGATCGAGTCGCCGATGATCGCCCCGGCGGCTGCCGCCACGATGAAAACCCAGAGCGGGGCTCGACCCTGGGAGGCGACCACACCGCCGAGGATCACTGCGAT
This sequence comes from Chloroflexota bacterium, assembly GCA_005882775.1. Lineage (GTDB taxonomy): Bacteria > Chloroflexota > Dormibacteria > CF-121 > CF-121 > VBDY01. Next base: position 3,343 of record VBDY01000074.1, read on the forward strand.
TTCGCCGGGGAAGATGAAGCCCAGGAATGCCGATGCCTCCAGGGCCGGGAACAGGAAGACGAGGCCGATCGCGAGCCAGACAGGCAGCGACAGGATCCGGTCGGTGATGCTGCCGATGCTGATCAGTCCAAACGAAGCAACCACGGCCTTCCCAACGATCAGTCAGGCTACCGCGAAGAGGGCGGGATCCGCGCGATCCCGCCCTCCTGGGTATCAGGCCGCGTCCGGGAGGACGTCGACCGCCGCTTGGTGTGGACGGCTTCGGATGACAAGCAGCGCGATTGCGAAGCCGATGAGTGTGATCAGGCTACTTACCTGAAGCGCGGCGCTATAGCCGGCGACCACGGCGTGGGTGACAACCGGATGGCTCAGGCTTGCCGTCTGGAGCTGGTTCCTGGTAACCGAGGCCGCGACCGTGCCCAGAAGGGCGAGACCGATCGAGCCGCCGACCTGCTGCCCGACGTTGAGCAGCGCCGACGCCAGGCCAAGCTCCCGAGGCTGGGCACCAGACACGGCGATCAGCGAGAGAGGCACGAAGATGAGCGCAACGCCGGCCCCGAGCATCATCATGGGCCCGAGCACCCCCCAGACGTATGTCGTGTTTTCGGTCATGCGGGACAGCCAGAAGAGCCCGCCCGCGAGCACAAGCGGTCCCAGGGTGATTGGCAGTCGCGGACCGATCCGGCCGATCGTCCGTGAGACCAGCGTGGCAATGATGATGATGCCCGCAGTCACCGGAAGAAACGCGAGGCCGGCTCTGATCGGGCTATAGCCCAGGATGTTCTGGACGAACAGTGTGAGGAAGAAGAACATGCCGAACAGGGCGAGGCCGATCGCCAGCGAGAGCCCGTAGGCGCCGGACCGGTTGCGATGGAGAAAGATCCGTAGTGGCAGTAACGGCTGCTCGGTGCGGACTTCAATCAGGATGAATGTGGCGAGCAGGACTGCGGCACCAGCCAGCGTCGCCAGGGTCGTAGTGCTGGTCCAGCCAATCGTGGCCGCGCGGTTGAGCGCGTAGACCAGGAGAGTCATCCCCCCGGTCACCGTGAGGGCGCCCGGAAGGTCGAACCGTCCAGGACGGCCGCTGGTGGCGGCCAGTACGCGAGGTGCGACGAACGCGAGCAGCAGCCCGATCGGGACATTGACAAAGAGGACCCACCGCCATGACAGGTAACTGGTGATAAGGCCACCGAGGAGCAGCCCGGTAGCGCCACCGGCGCCCGCCATCGCGGCGTAAATTCCCATAGCTCGGTTGCGCGGAGCGCCTTCGGGAAACGTATCAGCGATCAGGGACAGGACCGTTGGGGCGATGATGGCAGCGCCGACGCCCTGCGCGGCTCGAGCTGCGATCAGCCAGGTGGCACTGGTTGCCAGCCCGCCGACCAGGGACGCGGTCGTGAAGACGAGCAGCCCGGCGACGCCACCGGCGCCCGCCATCGCGGCGTAAATTCCCATAGCTCGGTTGCGCGGAGCGCCTTCGGGAAACGTATCAGCGATCAGGGACAGGACCGTTGGGGCGATGATGGCAGCGCCGACGCCCTGCGCGGCTCGAGCTGCGATCAGCCAGGTGGCACTGGTTGCCAGCCCGCCGACCAGGGACGCGGTCGTGAAGACGAGCAGCCCGGCGACGAACATCCGGCGCCGGCCCAGGAGATCCCCGGCCCGACCGCCGAGCAAGAGGAACCCGCCGAAGACGAGCGTGTAGGCGTTGATCACCCACTCCAGGCCGGTTGGCGTGAAATGAAGGGCGCGCTGCATAGAGGGCAGGGCTATATTCACGATGGTGGCATCGAGCACCACCATGAGCTGCGCCAGGGCGATGACCACCAGCGCAAGGTTGAGGTTTCGGGGCGCAGGGTTGGTGCTGCGACCGACGGTCCGAGCGACACTGAGTTCGGTTGCCATATAGCGATCTCCTTCGGAACAACGAGCGGCCGACGTCGACGATTTCTGCTAGAATCGGGATGCGCGTCCCGGTTCTTGAGAACTATACGGGACGGCCGTCCCGTTTGTCAAACAGGAATCAATGAAGCAGAGTGCGGCAATGGTGAGCACGGCCTCGGGCACGAGGCGTCGCGCGAGAGCCGCGGCTGGCGCGAGAGCGGCGGCTGGCACGAGCGCCCCACGAGCGCCACGAGCGCCACGCGCCGACGCCAGGCGAAACCGGGAGCGGGTGCTCGAAGCGGCAATCGCGGCCTTCGCGGCGGAGGGGTTGTCCGTGCCGATTCATGAGATTGCACGGCGCGCCGGAGTTGGGACGGGCACGGTCAGCCGTCACTTCCCGACAAAAGAGGCGCTCTACATAGCAATCGTCCGCGACCGGATCGAACGAGTCGTTGAGCGGGGTCGTGCCCGGACCGCCAGCGAGGACCCAGGCACGGCTTTCTTCGAGTTCTTTGAGACCACGGTGGATGAGTTTGCGGCGAACCTAGGCCTGGCCGATGCGCTCGCCGGCGCCGGCTTCGACATGCACGCGGTAGCGTCGGGCGCTAAACATGATGTAATCGGGATCCTTGGCGACCTTCTTACGCGCGCCCAAAAGGCGGGCGCGGTCCGCAAGGGTATCGAGGTAGACGACATCAAGGCGCTGATGGTGGCTTGCTGCCGGGGCCCTCAATCGGCGGACGCCCGCGCCCGGCGGCGGATGGTCGAGGTGATCAGCCAGGGACTCAGAACCGAGACCCGGCGGCCGACCCGCTCCTGAAATATTCCTGAACGCGCCCCCCGGATGGGTCCCGAGGGTTAGCTCGGGACCCGCGTATTAGAGGGAGCTAGGCGGCTCGCCCTTCGGCGAAGTTCTTGAACCGCTGAAGGTAGAGAGCGATCCGCTTCTCAACCCAGTCCGGACCGAGTCCTTCTTTCTCGATCACGTCGCGGTTGTAGCGCAACTGCATGCGGACTTCGGTGCCACCAGCCTTGCCCGGCTCGAAGTAGCTGGTACCCCGTTCGGCCTTGCGCAACTCTTCCGGAAGCTGGAGTGGACTTATGTCCTGGCCCTCGCCTTTGGCCGGCATTCCGGGCCCACCTTCCTTGGTCCACTCGATCCACTTCGCGTGTGTCTTCTCCGGTGGTAGACCTACCTCAACCGAGCTCTCCGCCATCGTCAAAACTGTCGCCATTCATGCACCTCCTGTTTGTTCTGGCCTGTCTTTTTACGGTTCAGCCTGAGCTTTTCTCCCATGGCTGCTATCAGATAAAATGATTGTAGCGTATGCGTAAGAAGATACATAAGCTCATCCGTCACAACCGGCGCGGCGTCAACCTGGTAGGCGACGTCAACGCCGTGATCTCGACCGGCGACAGTGGCTCGACCACACGTTCATCGACACGAAGCCGAAATCGAATCGTTCAGCAAGGCGGTACGACGTGGAGTGAGTCGGATTTCACAGGAGGTGACCAGATGACCGACAAAGTACAGGAAAAAGGGTTGGACAAGGATGAGCTCGAGGCCCAGCAGGGCGAGCAACTGCCGGACCGCGAGCAGATGTCCCTGATCAACGCCAACGTGGCGGCGCCGATCAACGCGGCCGTCGCACTCAACGCGTTGAGCGACAACTCGGTCGCGTACGCGAACGCCGAGCAGACCAACACGATCATCCAGCACAACTAGCCCGACCACTCCCGGGAGGTAACGCATGGCTGACAAGGTCAAGAAGTCAAACGAAGGGCTCGACAGGGATGAGCTCGAGGCTCAGTCGGGCGAGCAGTTGCCGGACCGCGAGCAGATGTCGCTGATCAACGCCAACCTGGCGGCGCCGATCAACGCCGCGGTGGCAGCGAACGTCCTCTCGGACGGCTCGGTCGCCTATGCCAACGCCGAGCAGGCGAACACGATCACCCAGAGCAACGTGCCACCCGCCCCGACGGGCATCTAGCGGGGAAAGGAGAACAGCTAATGGCGAAGAATGAGCTTTCCAAAGAAGAGCTGGAGTCCCAGGAGGGCGAGCAGCTCCCCGAGCGGGAGCAGATGTCGCTCGTGAACGCAAACCTCGCCCTGCCGATCAACGCCGCGATCGCGGCCAATGTCCTGTCGGACGGCTCGATCGCGTACGCAAACGCGCAGCAGGGCAACATCATTCCGCAGACGAGCTAGCAAGAGTCAGGGAAAGGGGCGGTCTGCGGACCGCCCCTTTCGTGTAGCAGAGGAGATTTCAGCTGCAACAGCAGACGCAAGGGCCCGTCCGGGCCCAGACGCAAGAGCCCGTCCGGGCGCAGCCGCCGCTTCCGCCTCGACTCGCTGAAGGGATTGACCTGATCGGCGAGTACAAGGGGTCGGGGTTCAAAGAGCCTCCCTACCTGGCCCGTCGTGCCGATGGCCAGGTGCTGCAGCTTCCCCGCCTGCTCTACCTGATTGCGGCCAGCAGCGACGGCCACCGCGGCTACGACCAGATCGCCGAAACCGTCACGAAGGAGTTCGGTAAGGGGGTCAGTGGGGACAACGTCCGATTCCTCGCGGATAAGAAGCTCCGACCGCTGGGGGTGCTCGCGGCTCCCGACGGATCCAGCCCCAAGCTGAAGCGCCCAAATCCGCTACTGGCGCTCAACTTCAAGGCCGCCGTGGTTCCGGCCGGGCTGGTCAACACCGTCACCACCATCTTCCGGCCGTTTTTCTGGCCTGTTGTAGTGGCGCTCGGGCTGATCGGCTTTGCATCCCTCGATGTCTGGCTGTTTTTCATACACGGTATCGCCCAGAGCATCCGCCACCTTCTCAACGAACCCATCTTCTTCCTGGTCGTTTTCGGGCTGATCGTCGTCTCGGCCGCTCTCCACGAGTGCGGCCACGCTACGGGGTGCCGGTACGGCGGAGCCCGCCCTGGCGTGATGGGAGTCGGCCTCTACCTGGTCTGGCCGGCGTTCTACACGGACGTCACAGAGGCCTACCGGCTGAGCAAGGGAGGCCGGTTGCGCACCGACCTGGGCGGGGTCTACTTCAACGCGCTCTTCATGCTCGGGACGCTCGGCGTGTATCTCCTGACGGGACAGGAGATCCTGATCGTGGTCATCCTGCTGTTGCAGTTCGAGATGCTGCACCAGTTCCTTCCCTTCCTCCGCCTCGACGGCTATTACATGATCGCGGACCTGACAGGCGTGCCGGACATCTTCGCCCGGATCAAGCCGGTGTTGACCAGTTTCATCCCCTGGCGCCGTGCCGACAAGCGAGTCACGGAGCTGAAGGCCTGGGTGCGGATCGTGGTCACGGCCTGGGTACTGCTTACGGCCGCCTTCATCCTCTACGCCTACGGGATGCTGCTCCTCCACCTGCCCGCCATCGCCGGCACGGCCTGGAGCTCATTTCTCGCGCTGGCAGGCCAGACCGGACTGGCCTTTCAGCAGGCTCGCCTCGCCATCGGACTACTGGACGGATTGCAACTGGTGCTGCTGGCTCTTCCCATGCTCGGCCTGGCCTGGATGCTGGTCCGCCTGGTCCAGCGTCTGATCAAGGTCTCGTGGACACGGACGCGGGGCAAGCCGATGAAGCGGACCGCGACGTTCACATCGATCGCGGCGGCTGCCGCTCTCCTTGCCCTTGCCTGGACGCCGCCACCCGCTGACTACCGGCCGATCTCGCCGTCCTCGAAGGGCACCGTGGAGGAGAGCTTCAGCAATATCTCGTCGGTGCTGCCGCCTCCGCCGCTGCGCTGGTTGGCTCCGTCACCGCACCCGTCGGCCAGCCCGTCCGCCAGTGCGTCCGCCAGCGCCGGCGCCTCGACCTCCGCCAGCGCATCCCCGTCGCCGACTGACCAGGCAAGCGCCAGCCCATCGCCGAGCGCTTCCCCGAGCGATTCGGCCAGCCCATCGACAAGCCCGTAAAACAGGAGGTCCACATGAAGAAACTGCTGCTGATTCTCGGAACGCTCGTGGTGAGCGCCGTGCCCGCCGGCGTTCCGATCGTCGCGAATGCGTCGGGTGACAGCGCCGCGGTGGCGATCAACACCACCGATGGAAAGACGGTCTGGCGGATCCAGTTCCATGTCGTCCGCGACCGGACGACCATAGTGAATAACGCGAACATCGCGTTCGCGTATTCGAGTTGCACAGGTTGTCAGACGTACGCGATTTCGTTCCAAACGGTGCTTGACTTCAACAACGCCACGGTGGTGACCCCCACCAACCAGGCATGGGCCATCAACTACCTCTGCACCAGCTGCGTCAGCTATGCGGACGCAACTCAGGTTGTCCTCTCGACTGACACGCCGATGAAGTTCACACCACAGGGTCACCAGGACCTGGCGAGCATCCATAGTGATCTGGAAGCGCTACGGCATGAAGACCTGACATTCGACCAGTTGACGACGGCGGTCGACTCCCTTTCCGCCAAGTGTGTCTGGGTAGTCGCGAACGAGATGGTGCCAGCGTAATTTCTCCACGTGCGCTCGCAGGGAGGGCGCCTCGGCTCCCTCCCTTCAGCCCTTCATGAGGGCGGGAAGATCCAACTGCTGGTAGTGCTCGATCTCCTTTGGGTAGGGGAGCTCTGACTCCGCCAGCTGGATCAAGACGCCGTGCGCGTCGCGTGGATGGATGAAGAACTCCTTCCAGACCGGATTCTCGAAACTGGCTTCCACCGGCCGCCAACCGGCGGCTTCGAGCTCACGCGAGCGGGTGGCTATGTCGCGCACGCGCAGAGTGAAGTGATGGAGACCCTCGCCGCGCTTGTTCAGGAAGTCGTGGACGAACCCCTGTGACCCGACCGGCTCGATGAGCTCGATAATGCCGCCACCCGGAAACTGAAACTGCGCCCAGCGAAAACCGTGGGCTGTTTCGGTGGCGCCCATCAGGTAGCGTGCCCCCAGGGCATCGCGAATTAGCGGGACCATGGACGCGATCCGCCAGGTCGCGATCGAGACGTGGTCAAGGCGGTCGGCGATGCCCGGTCCGCTAGTTCCCGCGACTGCCCCGCCGCCGACTTCGCTGCCCACGGTGGGCCGATTGTAGGTCAAGGCGCTGGACTACAGTCGAAAACTCGCCCGCCGTCGCTGCATGCGGGCCGGTACGATCACCAGACCCACGGTCAGAATCGCCAGGGCGATGAGGAACGGAGTGACGACCAGAGTCCCCTCGAACCAGTAGGCGGCGGGATGGGGGATGATGGCGTCCTGCGGATGAGAGGGGTAGTAGCAGATGGTGACGGTGTGGGTGGGCGAGTTCGCGGGAGAGGCGACATCGTCGATGGTGTACTCCTGGCCGTTCGCCTGGAAAAAGACGATGCCCCCCTCTTCGCTCGCCGTCGTGCAGTGCCCGTTCCAGATCACGAAGTCGGACGATAGGATTTGGGCCGTCGCCAGAAGCGCTCCGAGGACCGCGAAAAACGACGCTGCCCATAGATAGGGTCCGCTGCCGTCGAGCGCGGTCCGGATGCGTTGCTTCATCGCGGCAAGCTTAGCCGCTGTTTATCTGCAGAGGCTGACGTGGCGCGAAGCGAGGACCGCGGCTCCTGCGTCGATCAGCCGCGCCCTTGCAAGGGTGCCGTCGGCGACGGCAGCCACGATTGCAGTGCGGATGGCGAACGTCTGCGCGACCGTGGCGGCGGTGGTGGGCGCGAGGCCGAACATCACCATGTCCGCACCGGCTCGCAGCGCCTGCACCGCAGCCGCGGGGACTGAGTAACCGGCGGCCGAGATGGCGCCGGCCGACAGCGAATCGGTCATGACCAGGCCCTGGAAATGAAGCGTGATCTTGAGCTCGCGCATCACCGCCGGCGAAAGGCTCGCGGGTAAGGTGGTCAGCCCGGGGACGGTCGCGTTCGACACCATGACGGCCGGGGCGCCGTCGTTGATCGCCGCGGCGAACGGCGGGATGGCTACCTGCTTCAGGGTGGACCAGGGCAGGGTCTGCGCGGCGCCGTTATCGGTGTTGCCGGTCGACCCGCCGAGGCCGGGGAAGTGCTTGAGCACGGGGATGACGCGGGATGAGCGCAGGCCGTTCATGAAGGCGATCCCGTCCCTCGGCGCGGCGTTCGTGCCGTCGACATCGACCACCGGGGCGAGGTCCATGTTGACGCCATTCGCGTACATCCTGATTGCAACCTGGGCGACCGCGGCCTGGATCTGCGCGGCCGACCAGTTTGCGCCCATCCAGGCCGGCCAGGGCAGGTAACCGACGAGGTTCGCCATCCGCTGCACGCCACCGCCCTCCTCGTCCGTCATGACGAGCAGGCCGATGCGTCCGGGCACGTGAGTCTTGAGCGAAGCCAGCTGCGCGCCGAGGTTGGAGGGCGCCGAGGGGCCAAAGAGGAGGATGCCGCCTGCACCTGCGCTCACCTCCTGCAGGGCTGCACCGGGCGCGTCCTCCGAGACGGGCACGACGATGGTCAGCATGCCAAGCCGCGAGTTGCTCCACCCGGCGAGCTGCGATAGGTTGGTGCAGCTGACCGGGGTTGGAGTCGGCGTTGGGGTCGCGGTCGGGGTTGCGGTCGGAGTCGGGGTTGCGGTTGGGGTCGGGCTCGGGGTCGCAGTCGCGGTCGGGGTTGCAGTCGGACCAGTGGGTGGTACCGCCAGCACGACCACCGGTGAGGCGTAGGGCGTGCCTGCGTCGCCTGGAGCCGCGACGCATGCGGAACAGGTGAGAACCGCGAGCAGGAGAATCGTTGCGCTCCGCCCGCCGTTCATCACAAACACCACGGCCGAGGGCCGTGGTTCGTTTATGGGTGGGCTGTAACAGTTTCACCAAGAAGATGCGCACGGCGGGGGTAGGCCGGCGCGGCTACTGACGGACGATCGCGGGCGCGCCCTTGCGGAGCACGAACTTTTGGATTTTGCCGGTGGCCGTTTTGGGCAGCTCTTCCACGAAGGTCACCCACTGCGGCGCTTTGAAGTGAGCCATCCGGCCGCGGGCGAACTCGCGGATTTCATTGTCTGTGACTGATGCGCCCGGCTTGAGGACCACGAAGGCATGCGGCGCCTCGCCCCATTTCTCGTGCGGCACTCCGACGACGGCCACCTCCTGCACCGCGGGATGGCGAAGCAGGACGCCCTCGACCTCGATCGAAGAGATGTTCTCGCCGCCACTGATGATGACGTCCTTGATCCGGTCGCGAATCTCGACGTAGCCGTCGGGCTGGACGACCGCTGCATCGCCGGTATGGAACCAGCCGTCTGACATCGCCTTCCTGGTTGCCTCCGGGTCGCGGTAGTAGCCATCCATCACGGCGTTACCGCGGACGACGATCTCTCCCAGGGCGGTCGCGTCGTGGGGCACCTCCCTCCCCTGCTCGTCCACGACGCGCAGGTCGCCGGACGTGATCAGCTCCACGCCCGTGCGGGCCTTGATGATGGCTCGCTCCTCGCGGGCGAGAGCCGCATGTTCGGGCAGGGGTTCGCAGACTGTAATGAAGGGCGAGGTTTCGGTCAGCCCATACACCTGCGTGACCTCCCAGCCAAGGTCACCCTCCAGCCGCTCGATGGTTGCCGCCGCGGGCGGGGCGCCGGCGGTTACCACATGGACACCGCGTGGAACTTCGCCGCGGGCCTGGGCCGGGGCGTTCGCCAGCCCGATCAGCACCGTGGGCGCGGCGCACATCCAGGTCACGCGCTCATCCCGGACGAGCTTGAAGACGGCAGGAGGCTCCACCCTGGGCATGCAGATGTGCGTGCCGCCGGCGGCAGTCACCACCCAGACGTAGGACCAACCGTTGGCGTGAAACATGGGCAGCGTCCACAGGTAGCGGTCGCCGGGATGCAGCGCCAGGTGGATCAGGGTCCCGACGACGTTGATCCAGGCGTTGCGGTGCGTGATCATGACGCCCTTGGGCCGCGCGGTGGTGCCGCTCGTGTAGTTGATCGTCAGCAGGTCGTGCTCGCTGATCTCTGCTGGGCGCGTGAATGCCGGCTCGTGGGCAGCCAGGG
>VBDY01000175.1 GCA_005882775.1 Chloroflexota bacterium
GGTCATCGAAGAACCCGCGGTCCCAGGCCGCCGCCAGGTTGCGATGGCTGGCGACCGACAGCTGGTCCTGATCCTCGCGACTGATGCCCCATTCCTTCGCCGTGATGGCCGCGTGCTCGCCCATCGACATGCCGGTGCGCGGTTCGGCATTCCGCGGAGTCTCCGGGACCAGCTGGCCGGGGCGGAGCTTGCGTACCAGGGCGAGACGCCCGGGCAGGCTCTTGGTGCGATTGGCCTCGAGCAGCACCCGCCGCAGACCTTCATTGAGGGCGATCGGCGCATCGCTTGCCGTGTCGACGCCACCGGCGATGCCCCAGTCGATCTGGCCGAGCGCGATCTTGTTGGCGACCAGGACGGTCGCCTCCAGGCCGGTGTCGCATGCTTGCTGCACGTCGTAGGCGGGGGTGGTGGGGGAGAGCCGGCTCCCGAGCACCGACTCGCGCGTGAGGTTGAAGTCGCGAGCATGCTTGAGCACAGCCCCGGCCACCACCTCTCCGGCGCGCTCGCCCTGAAGGCCAAACCGCGCGATCAGGCCATTCAGGGTGGCGGTCAGCATGTCCTGGTTCGACGCCCGCGCGTACGGTCCATTGGCTCGGGCAAACGGGATCCGGTTGCCGCCCATGATCGCCGCCAGTCTCCCTCTACCTGCCCCTCTGGTGGCAATCTCCTGAATATTTCCCTCCCTCTCTGGGGGAGGGCCGGGTGGGGGTTTTCTCCCTCCCCCTGACGTCACTGATCTCCCTCCCCCCTTGGGGGACGGTCGGGGAGGGGGTCTGGATGGGGGTTTGGGCTCGCCCCCTTCGCCATTATGTGGGCTCAATGATGTAATGAATATCACAAGAGGCATGGGTCGCCGATGAAGGCCACTACAGAACGGCTCGACACAGTGGACGTGGCTCGCCTGCAGTCTGTCCTCGATGGCCGTTGGGCCTCGATTAGAAACGAGGTCCGCGGCCTCGTCCGATCGTCCCCGTGGCTGCGCAGTGGGTCCGGTCTGAGCACGGACGCCTACCGGGCGCGGGTAGCCGAGCAAGCGCGTGCGCTGAGTCAGACGAAGGGCGCCCGCCTGTTCTTTCCCAAGAGCTCGGGCGGCGAGGGAGACATCGGCGGCGCCCTGACCGCCTTCGAGATGCTGGCGCTGGTCGACCTCTCATTGCTGGTCAAGATCGGCGTGCAGTGGGGCCTGTTCGGTGGGGTTATCCAGAACCTGGGTACCCCGAAGCATCACGAACGCTACCTGCGGCATGCCATGACGATGGACCTCCCCGGATGCTTCGCTATGACGGAGACCGGGCACGGGTCAGACGTCCAGTCGGTCCGGACCACTGCTACCTACGACCCGCAGCGTCATCAATTCGTCGTCCACACGCCCGACGATGACGCCCGCAAGGACTACATCGGAAACGTCGCGAAAGACGGCCGTATGGCTGCCGTGTTCGCCCAGTTGATCACGATGGGCAAATCGCGCGGGGTCCACGTCCTCCTGGTACCCATCCGCGACGAAAAAGGCCGGCCCTGCCCGGGCGTGCGGATCGAAGACTGCGGCGAGAAGGAAGGCCTCAACGGGGTGGACAACGGGCGCCTCTGGTTCGATGAGGTGCGGGTGCCACGCGACGCCCTCCTCGACCGCTACGGCACGGTCGCTCCCGATGGGACTTACTCGAGCCCAATCGAGAACGAGACCAAACGGTTCTTCACCATGCTGGGCACGCTGATCGCGGGTCGGATCAGCGTCTCCGGCGCCGCCTTGAGTGCGACCAAGCTCGCCCAGACGATCGCGGTTCGATATGGCCTCGGCCGGCGACAGTTCCACGCCCCGGGCAGCGACCAGGAGGTCATCCTGCTCGACTACCTACAACATCAGCGCAGGCTGCTACCGGCGCTCGCCACCACCTACGCGCTCCACTTCGCTCAGGAGTCCGTGGTTACCACTCTCTACGAGCTCTCCTCGCAGACCGCGGGGGCCGAGCGCGAGCGCCGCACTCTCGAAGCGCTGGCTGCCGCGCTGAAGGTCGC
>VBDY01000075.1 GCA_005882775.1 Chloroflexota bacterium
GATCAGCGTCGAGGTGGGTGGGCACACGCGAGTCTTTACGGTCGCCCGGGACATTAGCGACCGCCGGCGGATCGAAGAAGAGCGGCGGGCGCTCATCTCGAGGCTGGTCACCGTCCAGGAGGAGCAGCGTCACCGGATCGCCAACGACATCCACGACGACTCGATCCAGACCATGTTCGGAGTCGGAATCCGGCTCCACCTCCTGCGGACCATGCTGGTTGATGGGGAGCAGCTCAGGGTCGTTTCGAACCTGGAGGCGACCGTAGACCAGGCCATCGGTCGCCTCCGGCATCTCATCTTCGAGCTGCGGCCCACGGCCCTGGATCACGATGGTTTGGTGCCCGCCCTGCGTCTTTACCTTGACCAGATGCGCACCGAGTCCGGAATCGAGTTCGATCTCCAGAGCCTGCTCTCAGCGGAGCCACCGGCCGAACCCCGGGTGACCCTCTACCGATTGGCCCAGGAGGCGCTGGTGAACGTTCGCAAGCACGCCCAGGCCCATCGGGTTCGGGTTTCACTCGACGACCATAAGGGGGGAATCTCGGTTCGCATCCAGGACGACGGCCGCGGCTTCCACATGAGCCGGGCCAACACGCCAGTGCCGGGTCATCTGGGAATGGCCGCCATGCGGGAGCGAGCGCGAATGGCGGGCGGATGGGTCGAGGTGGATAGCGCCATGAACCGAGGCACCACGGTTGAATTCTGGATTCCTTTACCCGCCCTGGAGGAGAGAAATGTCGCCTGATGGGATCTCGGTCCTACTCGTAGATGATCATCGGGTGGTGCTGGAGGGCCTCGAGCTCCTGATCGGCGCCAACTCGGACCTTCACGTGGTTGGCTCCGCCGCGTCGGTGGCAGAGGCCGTCGCCCTGGCCCGCGCTAGCCATCCGGATGTGGTGGTGATGGACTACCGTCTCGGAGACGGCACCGGGGCGGACGCCGCTGTGGCCATTCGAAAGGTCCAGCCGGCGATCGCCATCGTCTTCCTGAGCAGCGACGACAGCGAGGAGGCCCTGCTGGCTGCGGTGCGAGCTGGCGCCTGTGCCTACCTGCCGAAGTCGAAAGCCGGCGCCGAGGTTGCCACCGCTATCCGCCGGGCTGCCGATGGCGAGACGCTGATTCCGGCCGGCCGGCTGGCCAGCCTGGTCGCACGCATTCATGAGCGTGAGCGGGACCAGGCCGAGCGGGACCGCCTTCTCGAACAGCTGACCCCCCGGGAGACGGAGGTGCTCCTTCTGATGGCGGAGGGGCTGGACAACCACGCCATTTCCGAGCAGCTGGGTATCGGGTTCACCACCGTACGCGGTCACGTCCAGAACATCCTGGAGAAGCTCGACGCCCATTCCAAGCTGGAAGCCGTGGCACGGGCAGCACGCGCCGGGCTTCTCGAACGCTAGGCGGCTCGGTCACCTGCAGACGCAGGGTCTGAAAATCGATCGTTAGCAGGACGACATCAGATCCACGCGCCGATAACCTTTGCCCCATGGAAAGGAGAAAGGAACCGACTTGAGATAGGTAGCGATAAGCCTCCCACCCCAGGCATTGCGGCGTTCTGTGGGTCGGCGGTCCGTAATTGAGGTGGCGATAAGTCGAGGGCTCCCTCCCCTTGCCGTCGCCCGCCAACCTCGCCGGACCGCCGACCTGTTTTTTTACTAGGGCAGGCTCGGCAACGGCGGCAGCGTCGGCAAGCTCGGAGTGGGAGTCGGAGGCAGAGTCGGTGTCGGTGGCAGCGTCGGGGTTGGGGGGAGCGTAGGAAGCAGGGTAGGTGACGGCGTTGGTCCGGTTGAGCTGGGTGTCGGGCTGGGTGTTGGCCCGCCGGTCGGGCCAGGTGAGGACGAAGGCGAAGGCCTCACCGCGTTGTCCCGCGAGGCTTCTACCAGGATCTCAGGGGAGAGCGGCGCCAGTGCCAGGACCGGCGTCGCACGGTAATCGGCAAGGCTCAGCCCGTGCACGCTGCTCGACAGGACCTCGAGGGCTGTCAGGCCGGAGGCCAGGAGGCCGGTGACCCAGAACAGGGAGGTGATGCCGGCCGCGGCCGCACTCCATTGCAGCCAGCGCTTGACGTCTACCCGGCTCGCTCTAACCATTGGACTTCCGAGCTTCGAGGCACTGGTGATTTGCCCATCTCTTTGAGCAGCCCGATAATGGCGAGTTTCCGCGACTCGAAGCCGTTTGCAACTTCCGGGTCGAATTGGGTTCCGGCAGCGCTCATCACCGACCTGGCGGCAAATTCAAAGGAGAAGCTCTTGCGATAGGGCCGGTCGGAAGTCATCGCGTCGAAGGCATCCGCCACGGTGACGATCCGGACCTGGATCGGGATGATCTCTCCTTTGAGCTTGTCCGGATAGCCTGCGCCATCCCAACGCTCGTGGTGATGGCGAATGCCTGGAAGGCTTCGGGTCAGGAAGGGCACGTCCTTGAGCATCTCGTACCCGATGAGCGGATGCTGGCGGATCTGCTCCCATTCCTCGTCCGTCAACTGGCCGGCTTTCGCGAGGATTCGGTCCTCCACCCCGATCTTGCCGATGTCGTGCAGCAGGGCGCTGCGCTGGAGGGCTTTCCTATCGTCCGACGGCAGGCCGAGCGCCTCGGCGATCTCCAGGCTTATCGCTGTCACCCGGGCGGAGTGCTCAAAGGTGTACGGGTCGCGAGCGTCGATCGCGCGGGCCAGTGCCTCCAGACTCGAAAAGGACGAGTCCTCGAGCTCTCGTGCCTTGGACTCCAGGGTGGCCGTCATCGCATTGAACGTCTCAGTGAGAAATCCGATTTCGTTGGCCGGGCCGGGCGGTGCGCGGTGATGGAGGTTTCCGGCAGACACGGTTTTCATCGCACCCACGAGCTGCTGGATCGGCCGGGTGATGCGAGAGGCCATCGCGATCCCGATCATGAGGGCGAGCAGCGCGGCTGCGGCGAATAGAACGACCAGGAACCAGCGCAGCTGCGCGAGCGATGAGTCGAGGTCCCCGGCGCTAAGCCCGATGCCCAGGTAGCCAATAGGACGCGAGCGCATCGTCCAGTCGTTCACAAGCAGCCCGTACTGTTGCCCACTCACCGTGCGGAATATGCGCGCGGGATGATCTGGGGCGACCGCTTGCCGGACATCGGTCGTGAGATCCTGACTGCCGGCGATCGACGAGCTCAGCAGGCGCCCCGAGGAGTCGTACAGGAGGAGATCGGCGGGCTGGGCCTTGCGAACCTCGGCAGCCACGTCGGAGAGAGGTTCCGCCACCAGGATCTCGCCGACCACCGCCTGGCGGCTATCGCGAATCGGTGCGAGCCAGTACAACTCCTGGCCCTCAGGCTCGGATACCAGTAACACATACTTGTCGCCCATCGGATCGGTGCGTCCTGCCAGGACATCTCTGACCGCGGGCTGGTCGGGGGGAGCGTCGGGACTGGCCACCTGATGGGGTACGGCTGCGCTGGCTGTCCTGCGCAGGACCAGGAATTGACTGCCCGCCCGATTCAGGACCCGGATCGTCAGGTTGGCGGGCTCAGCATTGCCCACCACCGGGACCAGCAGTCGCTGCATGGTGGCGGCATCTCCACTGACCGCGGCCGATGAGACGCCGACCGTGTTGCTAGCCGCCCGTAGCAGCTCTAGCCGGCTGGCCTCCAGCTGGGCCATCCGGTCGTTGGCCCGGACGCTCGTCCGCACCAGGCTGTCATCGAATTGTGAGGAGAGGCCACTGGAGAACTGATACGTGACGACCGCGGTCCCCACCACCCCGACGAACAGCACAAGGACGACAAAGGGGCCGACGATCTGCTGCCGAATGGAAAGGCGCATGGCTGAAACCGCCGCCCTCGCCTGGATCTCGCAGAGATCTTGGGGAGATTTTGGCTCTGTTCCGGCAAACGACCGGAGGAGAGATTTCTTGCGTGCTTATTTGCGCTCTTCCCGGAAGCGGCTCTGTATGTAACCGAGCTGCAACGATCGCCTGAGCCGACCCCGGCGTTTGCGGGGCCTCGAGCCACACCAGCGGCAGGGCGACAGGCGACGGACCAGGACCTAGGCTGGCGACATGATCTCCACCCCAGAGCGTCAGAGCCCCAACGGTTCGTCGACGCTGGTTTTGACCCCGGTCACGCCAGGTCGGTCACCCAGACTCGAGTTTGCCGGAGAGCCGGCGCCCGCCGGACCAGGGTATTTGCGGCGGCGGTCCGAATCAATCAAGGTGCTCAACACCTATCAGGGAAGTTCCTTCCCGCGGCTCCTCTCACCCCGCCGCCGCACTGACCACGCCCTGCTGTCGGTCGTCCAGGAGGCCTACCTGCTTGGCACCGGGCCTGGCCTGGTCGGCCTCGGACACGCCCTTGGGATCCCGGCCGTCAGCTCCGAGGACGTCGAGCAGCTGTGCCGAGACCTGGACGTCCAGGCCCGCGCCTTTCGGACCCGTCGCCTCGACGACCAGTACCCATACCTGATGGTCGAAACCGTCTCCCAGAAGTATCGGGAGGGGGGCCGCCTCCACTCGGCGATGGTTGTGATCGCCGCCGCTGTTCGGGCGGACGGAGAGCGCGAGGTGGTGGCTGTGGACCTCGCCCCAGCACGCGATCCGGGCTACTGGGTCGAATTCTTCACCGGTCTGCGCGGCCGGGGTTTGCAAGACGTGCGACTCGTGACCTCAGCTGCCTACCCGGGAATCAAGGATGCCGTCATCGACCTGTTTCCGGGTGCGACCTGGCAGCTCTGCCGGGAGCATTTCACCGATAGCGCCATGTCGCTCATTCCCGAGAGCGACTCCCGCGCGATCCGGCGGGAGCTGCGACAGCTCTTCGCCCATTCCGAGGGGAGCTCGGCGGTCAGTGCCGTTCGACGCCTGCGTGATCAGCTGAGCGCCGGCTTCCCCAAACTGGGTGCATTGATCGAGCAGCACGAAGCCGACCTGCTTTGTTTCTACAGGTTCCCCCGGCAACATCGCGAGCGCATCTGGTCCACCGCGATCCTTGACCGGCTCCTCAAAGACGTAAGCCGGCAATCCCGGGTCGTGGGTATTTTCCCGACCCGTCAGGCGCTGATGCGGTTGATCGGCGCCGTGGTGCAAGACCGCAATGAGGAATGGGCAGCCGGCTTTCGCTACTTCAGTCCCGCGTCCATGCAGCGGATGGCAACCGCGTCCTGAAGTCCGGATCATCGGGCTTCGGCTGGAAAGCGCCCACGAGATCCGCCCGGTGTAACCCGCTAGCGTAATCATTCCCATAACCATTAGTATCAGGAAAGGTGATGTCAATGATGGGAATAAGGCTGCTTGACGCTATTCGGAGCGGATTGCTGGCGCTGGCTACTGTCGCCCTGCTCGCTGCGTGCGGCAGCAATTCGAACCAGTCGTCGCCCAACTCGTCGGGGTCCGCCGCGGGAGCATCCGCCACCGCAAGCTCAGGTGGTGGCTACTGATCGGTGCGGATTGGGGTGGCTTGAGGGATTTGAACCCTCGACCCTCAGATCCACAATCTGATGCTCTAACCAGCTGAGCTAAAGCCACCGCGGCGCGCCACCGAATTATAGAAACTAGCGCCTCGTGATAGCGAGGCCGTCCAGATTCGCCGCAATAGCCGTTATATGCTACGAGGCGACTTGAAGACGTCCGACGACGATCTCATTCGCCGGGCGCAGGCGCTCGACCCCGGAGCTCTGGCGGAGCTCTACGACCGCTACTTCGATGGAATCTACCGCTATGCCTATACCAGGATCGGCCACCAGGCGGACGCTGAGGACCTCACCGAGCAGGTCTTTTTGAAGATGGTCGACTCCATCCACACCTACCGCCCTCGCCAGGGCGCCGGATTCTCCTCCTGGCTCTACCGGATCGCCCACAACCTGGTCGTGGACCGGTACCGGCGGGCGGGTCGCGAGGCGGTGGCCCTGGCGGATCACCTTGAGGATCGCACGCCGCGGACCAACCCGGAGTTGATGTTTCAGACTTCCGAGGATCGTCGCCGCCTCTTTGATGCCATGCAGCAGCTCACTCCCGAGCAGCAGCAGCTGATCGCGCTCCGGTTTATTGACAACCTTGACGTCGACGAGGTTGCCCGCATCATGAAGCGCCGCCCCGGAGCAGTGCACTCGATGCAGCATCGGGCCCTGGCCAGCCTGAACCGGCTGATGTCGCAGGTCGACTCCGCGGAGGCCCGTCGTGCCTGACCGCGCCCGGATCCTGGACGATTGCCTGAAGGCGCTGAAGGAGCAGCGCAACCTCGTGCAGGTGCTTCGGCGATTCCCCCGCCAGCGGGACGAGATGGTCAGCCTGCTCAGGCTGTCGGTGCAGCTGAGTGAGCTCTCGCCCGCGCCCGCGGCCGACCCAGCCTTTCGCCTGAAGGCACGCAACCGGATGCTCGGCCTGGCCGCCGAGCGCAGGGCGGGCCGGTGGAGTCCATCGGGCGTGGCCCGCCGCCTAGCCGCACGACCTGGGTTGCGACTGGCGCTGAGCGGTGTTGCCGTTGCAGCGCTGGCAATCGGCGGCCTGACGACGGCCGCCGCCGGGAGCCTTCCCGGCCAGCCGCTCTACGGTTACAAGACCGGGCTCGAAGAGGTCCGACTTGCCCTGACCCTCGACCCCAACGCGAATGCCCAGCTTCGACTCAGCTTCGCCCAGCGACGGCTCGACGAGGCCAAGCAGCTGATCGCGCGAGGCCAGGTGGCCGAGGGCGTAAGCCTGGTCGACCAGTACGACCGTGCCGTCGGCCAGGCGGATAAGTCGCTTGCCGCTGCTGCCATCGACGACCGGGCGGCCGCCGCCACAGCCCGCTACCTTGGCGACCGCCAGGCCCAGGCCGACGCCCAGCTCCAGGCTCTTGCCGGCACACTCGAGTCGGGCGGCGATTCCCAGGCGGCCAGGGAGGTGGCCCGGGCCCGATCCCACTCGGACGGAGCCCTGGCGGCCCGCCAGGAGAAGCTTCGAGCTCGGGGTGACACCGGTGCCCGCCCAGCCGATCAGCCTTCCGGTCAGGGTCGTTAGTGCCGACCTGGTATTGATCAGGCAGGTCTGCTGCGGCGGCCGGCAAAAAAATCCCGGAGCAGACGCGCGGCCGGTTCGCTCAACAGGCCTGAGCTAACCTCCACCCGATGGTTGTTGGCGGGGTGGCGAAGGACATCGTAGACCGAGTCAACCGCCCCTTTGCGCGGGTCCGGCGTGCCGTAGACCAGCCGGGCGATGCGCGTCAGTGCCATCGCACCCGCGCACATCGGGCAAGGCTCCAGCGTCACGTACAGGGTCATTCCGTCCAGGCGCCAGGAGTGGGTGCTGCGAGCGCCCTCGCGCAGGACCAGCATCTCCGCGTGGTCGAGCGCGTCGGGTGTGGTCTCGACCAGGTTGTGCGCCTCGGCAACCACCGATCCATCCCGCACCAACACCGCGCCAACCGGTACTTCCCCGACGGAGGCGGCCCGGCGGGCCTGGGCCAGCGCCCGCTCCATGTAGTGAGCGTCGTCCCGATAAAAGGGCTCTGGATTCAGGGTTTCTAGAAGCTGCTCGACGGCGGCTTCGCCGAAAAGAGTGAGATCGCCTGCTTTACCTCGGCACTGCCGCATTTCGGGCACGTATGCGATTTCTCCCGCTCCGCATAGCTGCCCATGATTTCAAAGACCTGGTCGCAGCTGCCACACTTGAATTCGTAGACCGGCATGACCTGGCCCTCCCTACGGTTCAAACGACCTGCCTCGCCTAGCATAGTCCTCCGTCCCCAGGATCAGTGGCTGTTCACCCCGCAATCGATGATCTGGCGGGTGAACCAGGAATCTGTAGTGGTGCTGGGCGGGATGACCGCTCTTCTCCTGCAGTTCGCGCACCCTTTGGTAGCGGCTGGTGTTCGCGACCACAGCGACTTTCGATCCGACCCGACGGGCAGACTCCTGCGTACCTACCGGCTGACGCTCAACCTCGTGTTTGGCACTCGCGAGCAGGCGCTGGAATCCGCACGGGAGATCAACCGTCGCCACCGGACCGTCCAGGGTCCTGATTATTCGGCCACCGATCCGGAGTTGCTGCTCTGGGTCCAGGCGACCCTTATCTACTCAGCTCTGGGCGCCTACTCGGAGTTCGTCGGGCCTCTAGGTGAGAACGAGCGCGACGGCTACTACCAGGACACAAAACGACTTGGCGCGTTGCTGGGTGTGCCGCCGGCTAGTTACCCAAAAGACATTCGAGCCTTCGACGAGTACTTTGCCGAGATGATCGACGGTCCGGTCCGGGTCACGGGCGATGCACGCTCGCTCGCGAACGCTCTCCTACGATTGCGG
This sequence comes from Chloroflexota bacterium, assembly GCA_005882775.1. GTDB lineage: Bacteria > Chloroflexota > Dormibacteria > CF-121 > CF-121 > VBDY01. The sequence goes on from VBDY01000075.1 coordinate 8,240, forward strand.
ATCGGGGCGGTGCCCCGGGTGGTGTTCCGGCCACTGGTGATCCTTACGGCTGGCCTGCTGCCGCCCGCAGTACGCGATGCCTATGGCCTGGCATGGGGGCGCACCAGCCAGTCGGCGTTCCGGCTCGCCCGCGGCGTGCTACGGGCGCTGGATGGGATGGCTCCCCCGCTTCTCAGGGAGCTGCCACCGGCCCGGCTCGCCCGCCGGCGAGTCGAAAGCCTACAGCGGTCTTGAGGAGGAGACTGGCAGGTGGTGGCGGAGGGGGCGAGATTCGAACTCGCGGTGACCTTGCAGCCACACGGCTTTTCGAGAGCCGCACCTTAAACCACTCGGACACCCCTCCGGCGACAGCGATTCTACTCTGGCCGCTGAGCCCGTGGGCGCGAAAGCTGCGCTAGATTGCCGTGCGCTGCTTGGCCCGGTGGCGGGCCACTTTGGCGCGGTTTCCGCAGCTGCTCATGCTGCACCACTTGCGCTTTCCCGTGCGCGACGTGTCCTTGAAGACCCAGCGGCACTGGTCGTTCTCGCAGACGCCAAGCCGGGAGGTATCACCGGTGATCACCTCGCGTGCGATGCTCTCGGCCAGGCGCGCCATGGCTCCGTCGACCGGGTCGCCCTGGTGGCGATGGTCAAGCGAAACCCCGTCGGGGGAGGGAACCAGTTCGTAGATGTAGTGCGTCCGCATCGCTCGGTTGACCTCGCCCAGGTCGGCGGGGTCGGGGGCGCGCCGAGCGACGCTGGCCTCAACTACTCCGCGCATCGCCTCACGTATGCGGTGCAGCCGAGACAGCAGTTGCCAGCCGGCGGCCGGCGCGTGCTCGAACTGATGCAGCATGTCGTCCCGGGCCTCCCGGTGCATCAGGTCGTGGGACGCGAGCCACTCCAGCGCGGCCTGGGGAGAGTCCAGGTGGTCGTGCGGTACCGGCCAGAAATCGAGGGTATTGACGAAGTCGAGGCCTGTCTGCAGCGGAGCCAAATGCCCTTGTTGCATCGGCATCAGCGGCGCTGAAACGTTACTCATTTGTAACCGGTATACCCGCTTGACAAGGTTACCACACCTGGCTTAAAATACCGTTGTAACCGACAAACAAGTGTAAACCGGTTAACGACACCAGACAGGTGGCGGCAGCGCAAAAGATAGCAGAAGGAGGTACGACATGTACGACCCGAACACTCTTTACACCCAGGCCCTGGAGCACCAGGAAAGGCTTCACCGCGAGGCCGAGAGGCGGCGCTTGGCGCGTCAGGCACATGAAGACGGCCTCCGGATGCGCTTTCCCTGGCTCTTCTTTCGCCGGCACGAAGGCTGATCGCAGAGGTATCCACCATGCAGCACGCCGAGTCTCTGTATGCCTGGGCCCAGGAGCGTCAGCTTCAGCTTCAGCGCGAGGCCGAGCGTCGGAGGCGGGTTCGCCCGGCACCCGATGCCTGGCGGCTCTTCGGTATCCGGTTGCCACTGGCGGCCAGGACACCCCTGGGGAGAATCGCAGCTGAACGTTGACCGTCAGTGGTGAGCAGCGCCGCGCTTCGGCTTCGTATCCTATCGGCTGACATGGCGCTGGCCCTTCGCGTCCGGGCCGGCGCCGGTCTCGGCCGCATCTGGCTTCCCCTGCTGATCGTCTACCTGGTGTGGGGGTCGACCTACCTCGGCATCCGGCTCGCCATCGATACCATCCCGCCGCTGCTCATGGCCGGCGTCCGATTTTCCGTGGCGGGCGCGATCCTCTACGCCTTTTCGATCGGTCGTGGCGAGACCCAGCGCGATCGCCCGGGCCGGGTCCAGTGGGTGGCCGCGCTCCTGATCGGAGCGCTCCTCCTCTTCGGCGGGAACGGCGGGGTGGTGCTTGCGGAGCGGTCCATACCCACCGGTATAGCCGCCCTGCTGGTGGCTACCGTTCCGTTGTGGATGGCGATCATCAACCGGCTATTCTTCGGCCACCGGCTCAAGCCGCTCACCGTGGTCGGGCTCCTGGTGGGGTTTGGCGGCGTCGCTCTCCTCCTGGGCTGGCAGAACGGCCACATCGACCCCCGCGGCGCTCTGATCGGGCTCCTGGCGCCCATCTGTTGGGCGAGCGGCTCGGTCTTTTCGCGACGGGCGCGTCTGCCCGTCCGGCCCATGGTGGCTACCGCCATGCAGATGCTCTGTGCCGGCGGGCTGTTCCTGCTGGCTGGCGCCGCCGCCGGCGAGCTCGGCCGGATGCACCTGGGCGCCATCTCGACCACATCGATCCTGGCGCTCGGCTACCTGACCGTGTTCGGCTCCCTGGTGGCCTTCAGCGCCTATGTCTATCTGCTGCGCTCCGCGCCCCTGACCCTGGTCTCGACCTATGCCTACGTCAACCCGGTGGTCGCGGTGGCGCTGGGAGCGATCGTGCTTGGCGAGCGCATCTCCCTTCGCACCCTGGTCGCCGGCGGGGTGATCGTGGGTGCGATCGCGCTGATCGTCAGCGCCGGATTCACGCCGGGGAAGCCTCA
>VBDY01000184.1:0-5744 GCA_005882775.1 Chloroflexota bacterium
ATCTATGGGCTGGTCAAAGAGCTGGCCGCCAACGGCTCGGCCGTCCTGCTCTTCACGTCCGAGCTGCCGGAGATCCAGCTCGCGTGCAACCGAGTCATCATCCTGTTCGGCGGCAGGCTTGTGGACGAGATGCCTGCCGCCGAGGCCGACGAAAAAGCCCTGCTGCGCGCGGCGCATGGCCTGCCATCCGACGAGGAAGGCGAGCCACAAGCGCGGGAAGGCACGTAGTGGCGACCGCGGTTGCATCCGAAAGGTCAAGGTCTGACGGCATTCGTTTCGGACGGGCGCTGAGGCGGTTCGGCTGGACGATCGCGGTTTATGTGCTTCTGGCGGTGCTGATGGTGATCACGATCATCATCAAGCCCGACTACGGGGCTTACGAGTGGAACACCCTCACCCTGGCCGCGCTGCCGCTGGCGTTCGCCGCCGTCGCCCAGACGATCGTCGTCCTCAGCGGTGGCATCGACCTTTCGGTGGGTGCGCTGATGGCCCTCGCCAACGTGCTCACCCTGCGCGCGATGCTGGGACACGACTTGAACTTCTCGCTCGTAGTTGCCTTGATCGTGCTGCTCGAGGTCACTCTCGCCGGAGCGCTCAACGGCGCGGTCATCGTCCTGACGCGGGTTCCCGACATCGTCGTCACCCTCGCGACCTCTTTTATATGGGCCGGCCTGGCTCTGCTCGTCCTGGCCAAACCCACACCAGGGATCCCATTCGACTTTCAAAACCTGGCCCAGGGCTCGACGCTGTCGCCGTGGGTGCCCAACGCGCTGCTTCTGCTCCTGGTCATACCCCTGGTCTGGATACCTCTGCGTCGCAGCCGCGCCGGACTGGCCGTATACGCCGTTGGAAGCGACCGCAACGCGGCGTTCCGCTCGGGAGTGAATCTCGGGCTCACCCGCGTGATCGCTTATGCGGCGGGCGGATTCTTCGCCGCATGCGGAGGAGTGGCCCTGTCCATGACCACCGGCGTCGGCTCGCCGCTCGCGGGAACCTACTACACGTTGAGCGCGGTCTCCGCGATCGTGCTCGGGGGCGTGAGCCTCGCGGGCGGGCGCGGCGGCATCCTCGGCCCGGTCGCCGCTGCTTACATCCTGTCGCTCATCCCCGCCGTGTTCATCTACCTGGGCATCGATCCCAACTACGGCCAGATGGTCCAGGGCGTGCTGATCGTCCTCGTGGTCATGATCGGCGGCCTCGGTGCTGTCTTGAGGCGCGCATGAGCACGCGGGCCGTGGCGGCGGTCCGGCTCGTCCAGCAGCGTTCGATCCTGGTCCTGATCGCGCTGCTCGTCGCGCTCGCCGGCCTGATCGAGATCATCCGTCCCGGCGCCGTCAACGCGAGCTGGGTGTCGAACATCGTCGAGTTCGCGGCCCCGTTGGGCATACTCGCCGCAGGCCAGACGCTGGTCGTCATCACGGGAGGGATCGACCTTTCCGTCGCCAACGTCGCGACCGCGGCCGCGTACATCATGGCCAGCCAGGCGCCATTTGGCGTGACGCGTGCGATCGTGGCCGGTCTGCTGGTCGGGCTTGCCGTCGGCCTCATCAACGGCGTGGGCGTGGCGGTGTTCCGGGTGCAGCCGCTGATCATGACCCTCGCGATGGGACTGGTCGTCACCGGAACCCTCAACGTCTACAGCCAGGCCGCCGTTCGCAGCGTGCCAGGCGTCCCGGCGGTGATTCACACCCTGGGCTCCGGCACGGTGCTGGAATACGTGCCGGTCAGCCTGTTCCTGTGGGCCGTGCTGGCGGCTGTGCTGATCATCGGCCTGCGCGGCACCGGATTCGGACGCCTGCTGTACGCGCTGGGTGACAACCAGGAAGCGACCCGACTGGCCGGTGTCCGTGGCTGGCAGGTGTTGCTCACGAACTACATGGCCTGCGGGCTCCTGAGCGCCGTCGCAGGTATCGTGCTGGCCGGCACGGTGAACGCCGCGGACTTGAGCCTCGCCAACATTCTGCTGCTGCCTTCGGTCGCGGCCGTTGTGATCGGGGGCACATCGATCTTCGGCGGGAGCGGGAGCTATTCCGGGACGGCGGTGGGGGCATTGATCCTCACCGTGTTGAACAGCGTGCTGACGCTGCTCGACGTGCCCGATGCGGTCAAGCAGGTCCTTTACGGCGCGATCATCGTTTTGCTGGCGGCGGCATACACGCGCGTGCTGGGTCGCGATTGACGCTGCAGACATTCACCTTCATCGGCGTCAGCACCGGCCAGTCCGCCGCGACGCGGTTGTTTCCGGCGTGGACCACAGAGCTTGGTCTGGGCGACGTGCGACTGGTGGGCTGCGACCTGCCTATCCACGCCCCACCCGACCGCTATAGAGAGGTGGTCGCCCGGATCAAGACCGATGAGCACGAGCTGGGCGGTCTCGTCACGACACACAAGATCGACGTCTTCGAAGCCTGTCGCGACCTCTTCGACGTGGTCGACGACTACGCGCAGCTCTGTGGGGAGACATCCTGCCTGGCGAAACGCAACGGGCAGCTATGGGCGTTCGCCACGGACCCGATCTCGTGCGGCCGCGCGCTTGCTGAGTTCTATTCGTTAGCGGAGAGGGGCGAGGTGCTGTGCCTGGGCGCAGGCGGGTGGGCGGTCGCAATCACGGTGCACCTGAGGCAACAACGATCGGCTTCGCACATCACGGGCACCAACGACCGCTTGATCGGCGATTTGCCGGCCGGATCGCTGGTCATCAACGCCACAGGGATGGGCAAGGACACGCCGGGTTCGCCGATCACCGAGGCTGCCATTTTTCCCGAGCGAGGCTACGTCTGGGAGCTGAATTACCGAGGGGAGCTGGAATTTCTCTACCAAGCGCAGAGACAACAAGCCGGCCGGCACCTGCGCGTCGAGGATGGATGGAGGTACTTCATCCACGGTTGGGCCGCTGTGATGGAGCGCGTTTTCGCCATGGACGTGGATGGCGAGAAGATCGCCCGCCTGGCACGAGTATCGGAATCAGAACGACCGAAACGCGGCTGAGCTCGGTTCGAATTTCGGATCTGGTTCTGGGACGCCTCAGCCTGCGTAGGTCATGATCTTTGCGATCACACCGGGGCAATTCTCAACGACCCCATGCAGCCAGAAGCTGCCTGGGACTCCAAATAGAGGCGGCGTGCCGTCATTCAACGGCCCACACGGGTCGATGAAGTAGTTGCCGACGGGAATGCACGCGGAAGACGACAGGTCGAATCCGGAATTCATGCATCCCGGCTCTGACCACCAGATCTGCGAAATGATCCCAATCTGCTTGATGCCGGCGGCATTGTGTGCCGCTCCCTGGTCGGGGGGGTCGTAGACGGGGTCGCCGACCGTACCCACCGGCGTAAACAGCGGGCTACGAGCCTGGAGCGCTACGTAACCGGGATCCAGCTGGGCCTGGCCCGCCCAGACCGCCTGGTAGGTGATCCCAAGCGCTGAGCCAACGCCCAGGAACGAGCAGATGGGGTTGCCATTGACGCAGTCGGCGTTGGCGACGCCGTTCAGCGGCGAGTCAAGCGAAAACGCCTGCACCACGCCATGGGCATTCTGCGATCCGTAGAAGATCCACCAGAGCTCGGCGATAGCGCCCCCATTGGAGTGCCCCACGACGACGATCTTGGTGGAAGGCCAGACCTTGTTGATCGACGTGATCTCGTCATCCAAAGTCTTTGCCGCGACTTGTGGGAACGTGTTCGCCACATCACTGCCCGTATATGCGTGGAATGTAAAAGTTGGCGCAGTCGGATTTCCCGTAAGCGTGGCGCCTTTGTAACTGAAGGGCAGGACGATGCCACCGTGACTCGCCAACGAGTCGATCAACCTGTTACCAGCACCGTAGGCCGGCTGATGAGCTGGTTCGCCGTCCTGGTCCCAGTAACTCTGCATGTCCGCCAACGCGGGCGGGTACGTTGTGCCGATGTCGTTTGGATTCGCGCCGTCGAGACTGGTGCAGTAGTCGTAAACAGTCAGGGGATTGAATGTCGAGGCTCTGTCATGACTGTTGACGCCCTGAATCAGGATGGTGACGGTAGGAGGGGGTGATGCAGGACTCGCCTGCGTGAACGCTCGAGTGGTTGCCTGCGTGAGGTTGGATCGTTGACCGTCAGCCCCTACCGCCAGGACCCCGTAGAAGTAGTAGCTGCACAGATTGAGGCTCCCGATGAGAGCCTCAAGCGGGGCCGTCGCTGAAACGGTCCGAATGAATCGAATCGGCGTGCCATCAAGGGCGAGTTGTTGGACCTCGTAATGGTCGATAACCGCACCATCAGGCTGCGGGGCCTGCCACGCAACCAGCACATTTCCGGCCGCCGTCCCGATGTTGGTGACATGCTGCGGCGGATTCGGTCTTGGTGTCCCGACGCCGGTCGGTATGAATGGGCAGCTTCCGTCCGCCGCCGTGACCTTTTCGATCTCGTCGGACTGCGTCGCGTAGAGGCATTTGTCGGGCCCGACGGCGACAAAGTCACCACGGTTTCCGCCGGTGACGATCGGTGTGATCGTTGCTGGGCTGGAAGAGAAGTCGACGAGGTCGATCTCTCCGTCGTAGATGAAGCCGTTCGTGTTGTTGGTGTTGACCACGAGCTGCGTGATCGGCCGTCCAGGCTGAGGTGCCAGGAGCGCTATTCCGTCGCCGCGAGGGACGTTCGCGAGGACAGTCGGCGTCCCGGGCGCGACGTCGGACGTTCCCGTGATGCGGTAGATCGGCCCTCCACCCGCGCCATAAAGCGTTCCATCGGGCGCAAAAGTCAGGCCGTCGACTGCAACGTTCGACGTGTACAGGGTGGGCGTGACCGGCTGTCCCTGATATCCGTGCAGGCGCTGCACGGTGCCGCAGGACGAGATGAAGAGGTCATTCGTCAACGGATCAACTGCAACTGCGTTGGGCCCGCAAATCCCACTGGCCACTGTGCCGATGATGCTTCCCGTGCTTGGATCGAGCTCCGCTATGTCACCCTCGCCTTGCCGAGCGAGAAATAGCCGGCCTCCTTTGTCGAACGCAAGGCCGGTCACGCGATAGCCGACATTGCTGAGCACCGAGCTTTCGAACGTGTTGCCGGTGGGCGGAAACTTGTAGAGATTTCCACCCAGGTAGCCGGTTGAGTACAGATTGCCTTGCGAATCGAATGCGAGCCCGACAGGTCCCGGTCCGTAAGGCGGAAATGTGTTGAAACCGGTCGCGAAGTCGGTGACCGCATAACCAGGGCTCGCCACGCCGGCGGCATTGCCGACCTTGATTGAACCGGGTGCGACGTTGAGCATCAAGGCGAGAACGCCAACAAACGCGAACCGAGTGCCCCTTCCCAGCACGTGAGTGCCGGCATCATACAGGTGCGCTGGGGTCAGGACGACGAACGCGGCGACGCTACCGCGCCAACTACCAGATGCCGGGCTGGATCATCCCTTGCCAATTGCAGTTGCCGCAAATGACGTCAATGCCCGTCGTGACCCCTGCCATGTAGCGCCCTACAACGAGGTCAGTTGATCCGCAGCGAGGGCACTTCTTGGGCACTTCGAGAGCTTGTTCGGGCTCCTCGCCCGGTACGCCATGATGTCGGTGTTCCTCGCGCTCCTCGGCTCGCTTTCGGGCATTGCGGCCCATCGCAACTATTGTGAACCGGCAGCTACTGATAGCTCCGGTGCAGGCTGCGACCCCTACCGGGGCTCCTAGAATCTGCCCGTGAGCGTTTACACGATGGGGATCTGGCAGGTAAAGCCCGGTAGTGAGGACGACTTCGTCACTGCTTGGCAAGAGATGG
>VBDY01000184.1:5757-6818 GCA_005882775.1 Chloroflexota bacterium
GCCGAGCCGCTTTGTCAGCTTCGGACCCTGGCCCGATGAGCAAACGATCGCCGCCTGGCGCGGAAGCGCCGGCTTTCAGGACCGGGTTGGGCGTATCCGCGGTCTCCTTGAAGATTTCAGCCCAGCGACCCTCGATCCGGTCGCAGTCCAGGGCTGATTAGCGGGGGCTACTGTCCTTCAGCGGGCCTCGAGACTTTCTTCAGCTGCGATGACGAATTCCCCTTCCTCAGCCATTCGATGCACTCAGGGCAAACGATCTCGAGCTGATGGCTGGCTGGAGCGAGCTCCTCTCTCGGGAGTCCGCACAGCGAGGCTGCCAGGTCGTCGCGGACCAGGTGTAGGCGCGGATCTCGGCCACGACCGACCGCTCGAAACACCATGACGCGATAGGCACGACTCATCTCCAGCGCATTTGGCGATAGATGATCCATCTTTGGAGTGCGCTTGGACCTTCTTATGTCAAAGAGGCGAGTGCTGTATTGGTCTGGAGGGCGAGCCCTGCCAGTGTCACGAACTGGCGAAACGTGACTGGGTTCGAGCCCTGAACCTTGCGGTTAACAGATCGCTGCCGCCCGTTCAAAACTGGCGGTCTCAATTCACGGCGTGCCGCTAGGTGCCGCGAGATATCACCGTCTGTCACCGGCGTTGCTGTACGAATACCAAAGGCTCTCTGACTAGACTGCGGACGTTATGGCACGGAGCCTGCGCTTGCTGGCCCTTGCGGGCAGCCTAGCCCCGCTTCTCTTCCAGGTCGTGCTCGTAATTGAGGAGAGTCTCCAGCGCAGCTTCTTGCTTTCGATCGGCTTCGACCCGATGAAAAGCAGTTTCCCGAGCGCGAACGCGCTGGGTCCTCTGGGCTGGATGCAAACGCTCAACTTCATCTTGCTAGGCGTGCTGGTGATCGGCTTCGCATACGCCCTACACCAGGGCATCCCTGGAGGCTCGGCCGCCGGGCCGATCTGTATCAGCATCGTCGGTGCATGCACGATCGTGGCCGGTCTCTTCCCCACCGACCTGCCTGTGAGCTCCCCGCCGCACACGTTCCATGGCTTGGTCCACGC
>VBDY01000076.1 GCA_005882775.1 Chloroflexota bacterium
GGGCGATGAGCTGTTTATCCACCTGGGCCGTGCGCGCGACCTCGTGGAGTTCCTGAAATCTGAGGTAGAAGATGTCCTCCCTCTCACGCAGCACGTGCGCCTGCACCAGGCGCCCGGCCTCTTCCAGCAAGGCCTGCTTGTAGGCGAAGTAACGGCTGACCATGCCGTACTTCGGATACTCCCGGTACCCGATGAAGGTGCGGACGCGGTCGATCTTCCCCTTGACCTCTTCGGCTTTCTGCTCTCCCTCCGGTAGGGTCCGCAGGCGCTCCAGCAACTCCTGCTCCTTCGCCCACGCCTCCCGCCGCCCTTGCTCGAATCGCCGTGCGCCGGCGCCCGGCTCGAAGTTCTTGATGTTGCCGAGGAGCACGGGGATGAGCGTGGTGGGCCGTTCGCTCCAACGCGGCCTGGTGATGTCGATCTCGCCGACGCAGCGCATGCCGTACATATCGAGAAAGCCTCGAATGGCGTCCCGCGCTTCCCCACCGCCCGCCAACGCGGGCAGCTCGTCCAGGAAGCCATCATCGTCGACGCGTTGCAGAAACGCCACCACCTCCGGATGGGGGCGAATCACGTCGGCGACGCCGAGGAGCGCCAGCCCCATCTCCGACGTGACGTTGTGGGGCACGGACTGCGTGAGAGTGTCGGCCGCGTTCTTCTCGCCCAGCCACGCGTCCAGCTGCTCGTTGAGCCACCAGGTGGCTTCCATCGCCGACATGAACACCGCATGGCTCTGACGATCGAACAGGATTCGCCGCAGCTCCTGGATATCGGCCAGGATGAAGTCGAACAGCGCCGATCCAGACTTCGTCCGGATGTCGCGTTTCAAGGCGGCAATGGATTCCTGGTTCCGCCCGATGAGATCGGTGACGATGGCGGGATCGGTCTCGATCGCGGCTTGCGCGCCGCCTGCCGGGGCGCCGCCGGGACTCTCGTCCTGGAGCGACGGGATGAAGTCGCCGCGATCGACGATGCTCCGCAGCGCATCCCCGATCAGCGGATCGGATTTCGCCAGGACCAGGAGGCGGGCGCGGCTCGTCGGCGACCCCAGGTCCCGGACGACGTCGACGAACAGCCTGCCGCCCGCCTCGAACATCGGCCGCGGCGTCGTCATCTGCCACAAAGAAAGACCGAGGGGTTTCATGGCGTCGGTCATCATCTGCTGGTGACCGACTGAGATATAGACGTGATTCTCCTGGTCATCGACCGCGGGAATGGGGAACAGCGTGGTGATCGGCCGGCTCTGGACGATCTGGAAGTCATCATCAACCAGGCACCATTCGATGTCCTGGGGGTGGCCAAAGTGCGCTTCGATCCGCCGGCCCATCTGCGCGAGTCGCACGACCTGCGCATCCGTCAGTGCTGGCTGCTCCTGCCGCTCCGGGTCGATCGCTTCTTCCTGCGTCCCGCCCGCCGGCGAGGCGTGGATGACAAGCTGCTTGGTGGCGACCGCCCTTGCGACGACCTCGCCGTCCCGCACCTTGTAGGCGTCCGCGTTCACCAGGCCTGAGACCAGGGCCTCGCCGAGGCCGAAGGTGGCCTCCACGGTGGCGACCTTCCGGTTTGACGTGACCGGGTCGGCCGTGAAGAGGATGCCGGCAGCCTCCGGGAAGACCATCTGCTGCACGACCACGGCCATGCGGACCTTCCTTTGGTCGAAGCCGTTCCGTAGGCGGTAGGTCACGGCCCGCTCGGTGAAGAGCGAGGCCCAGCACCGGTTGATGTGCTGGAGGATCGCCGCCGGCCCCACGATGTTCAGGTAGGTGTCATGCTGGCCTGCGAAGGAGGCTGTCGGCAAGTCCTCTGCCGTCGCGCTCGAGCGGACCGCGTAGGCGGCTTGCTCGCCGAGCTCGGCGAGCGCGAGGGTGATCGCCGCCGCCAGATCGTCGGGGATGGCGATCCCTTCGAGGGTCCGGCGGATCTCCGCGCTGAGCGTGCGGATCGCTACCCGGTCGTCCGGCTTCGGGCGCGACAGCCGATTGAGCCGTTTGTCGATGGACGGCGCTTCCGCCATGATCCGCCGGAAGGCATCCGTCGTAACGCAGAAGCCAGCCGGCACGCGAATGCCTTCGATCCGCGAAAGCTCGCCTAGGTGCGCGCCCTTGCCGCCAACGATTGCGACCTGCGTCTGGTCGATCTCCTGGAAACCCAGCACGTAGCTGCCCATCCGTCCATCTTCCCTTCAGCCCATCCTCATCGAGCCGACCTTGCCAGTTGTCAATCAGTCCAGAGAAAGTTACCATCCGCTCAAAGGGAGGAGGGATGGAAGTAGATTCGAGAAGTGGCGACCTGACGAAGGAACCGGAGGCGGGTGGTGACGAGCTGCCACAAGCTGTGCTGGTCGGACTCTATCCGAAGTCGCTGCACCGGGCCGCTGATTGCCTGGTCTACAGCGATCGCTTCGTCTTTGTTGGCCTGTCGCGGAAGTCGGTCGCGAAACGGATGGTTGGAACCCCCGTGGCGTCGCTCGACCCCGCTGGTATCCCGATGGCGCTGATCCTTACCGTGGCATCCAAGGCCGCCGAACGTAAGTTTCGGCCGGTTTCGAAAGAGGTGGCGGACAAGTATCAGCTCACGCCAGAGCTGGCGGAGGCGCTACAAAACTCGAAAACCATCCGCTTTGTAGACGTCAAGACAGTCAACTTCCCCTGGTACGGTTACCTCTCCGGTTACCGTGTCAACGTCGAGATGGTCGATGGCAGCAAAGAGACGCTGCTTCCAAGCCAGACTTATACAAAGAAGGACATCGTCAAGGACGTTCTCAAACGCGTTCTTGGAGACAAGGTGTCAGGTTAACGTCAGGAGTCCGTCATTGCTGGGGCGCTGGCTAACTCCCGAGCGGGTTATTCGGGTTGAAAGAGAGCAAGGGTATTCCCATCCGGGTCTTTAAACCAGGCCGATCGTCCTATCCCAGGGACCGTGGCAACATGATTGACCGTTTTTATTGCGCCCATATCCAGCTCATCGAAAACAACGCCTGCTGCCGCAAGCTCCTCTACATCTTTTTCGATAGCAGTCGACCAAAAGCGCATCTGCGTGTGATCGGCCTTACCTGGTGAGGGACGACCGTAGATAACGAGACTTTCACCATTACCAAACTCGTACACAAGGTGGTTCTTAATCGTTTTTGGCGACAGGACAAAACCCAGTCGTTTTTCATAGAAATCTTTGCTTCGCTCTAAATCGGTTGAGCACAGAACGGCGGAAACCTGATTGTGAGACAGCATTGACGACCTAGAGTCTAGCTCGAACCAGGGACCGAACGGGAAACCAGGAGGAGTTAGCAACGGCAGTCGCGGCTGACATAAGCGATTGCGATGTGCGCCCCTCTTTGCAACCACCCGGTGATCGATTGGTGGCAGCCTGCGAGTTGCATTGGATCACGACTCGTCGTGAACTTATGGGGGAGGAATCCGAATGAGGAGACTCGCGGTCGTCGCGTGCGGCCTTGTCGCCGGGGCTCTCTGCTTGCTGATCGGGCCAGGCGGCCTGGGTGGAGCGACCTCGGAGTTGGCGGCCGCTTCGCCCACGCCGGCGGCCGCTTCGCCCACGCCGACGCCCGGCTCGCCCGCGCCGACGCCCAGTGCCTCCCCGACCACGATCACGTCTGCCCCCAGGCCAACGGCAAGGCCAATACCGGCGCCCACCCGGGCGCCCTCGCCTCCGCCGGGGCTCGCGCTTCGCGTATCAGGCAACCAGCTTCTCGACGCGCGAGGAAACCGAATCCGGCTGCTGGGCGTTGACCGCTCGGGCACCGAGTATGCCTGCATCCAGGGTTGGGGCATCTTTGACGGACCCAGCGACGCCGCCTCGATCAACGCCATGGCCAGCTGGCACATCAACGCCGTCCGGGTTCCTCTCAACGAGGACTGCTGGCTAAACATCAACGGCGTCAATCCGGCCTATGGCGGCGCCAACTACCGCAACGCCATCGCCGGCTACGTCAATCGTCTCCACCAGCACAACCTGTACGTGATCCTCGATCTGCACTGGAGCGCGCCGGGAAAGCAGAAGGCGACCGGGCAGCAGCCGATGCCGGACGCAGACCACTCGCCCGCCTTCTGGCGCTCTGTCGCCGCCATATTCAGGAATGACCGGGCAGTGGTTTTCGACCTCTACAACGAGCCCTACGGCGTGGACTGGGCTTGCTGGCGAAACGGATGCAGCTCGCCGGGGTGGCAGACCGCGGGCATGCAGCAACTGGTCAACGCCGTGCGGGGCGCCGGAGCGAACAACGTGATCATGCTCGGCGGCCTCGCCTACGCGAACGACCTGACCGGCTGGCTCAGCCACGAGCCCACAGACTCGAACCACCAACTGGCCGCGAGCTTCCACACCTACAACTTCAATGTTTGCAACACGGTCTCCTGCTGGAACTCACAAGATTTGCCGGTTGCTGCCCAGGCTCCGTTGATAACGGGGGAGCTCGGAGAGAACGACTGCGGACACGGGTTCATTGATTCGTACATGGCCTGGGCGGACAGTTACCGGGTCTCTTACCTGGGCTGGACCTGGGATAGCTGGAGCTGCAGCGGCGGACCAGCGCTGATCACCAGCTACAGCGGCACGCCCTCCGGATTCGGAATAGGCTTCCGGGATCACCTGCTCAAAATCAACTGACCAGGATGATGATCGCTAAGCTGCGCTTAGTGTCGTACCACCCCGACGAGTACAGCATGACGGAGCCACCGCCGGCGTCTACCGGCACGCTTGCCGAGGAGGTGGAGCGGGGTGGTCGCGAGCTGCGCTCCACTAGTGTGCGGCCCACCATCTCACCTCCGCCGTGGCGTGCATTGCTCCTCGTGCCAGGAAGCGTGCTGGTGGTGGCGTTGCTTCACGTTGCGCACATGGACCTGGTTCTGCTCGCTGCCATGCCGATCGGGTTGGCCATGGTTCTCCCGATCCCATCGACCTTTTTCGTACGAGTGGTGATCGCGGTGGGGGTCTTCTTCTGCGCAAATTGTGCGCTCGCCTGGATGCTGGGGTTGGTTGGAATCCCATTCGACGTTGTCCCTGCTGTCCTCGGCCTGGCTATCCCTCTGACACTAGCCGTGGCCATGGGCTTGCTGACCCCCAAGCTAGGACCCTGGTTCGACGGCGGCGACGCCATCGCCTTCGGCGCCGGCCTGTTTGTCCTGATCGTGCTCTGGCTCCCCGCCGCCCGGGATGACACTGCCACCTTGCTGAGCCGATTGATTGCCAACGGCGAAGACAACGCGGGTCACCTTGGCATAGTGCACGCCATTCTGACTCAGCACGGGCTCCTCTTCGGGCTCGCCGGGCAATGGACCGGACGCCTGCTGGCCGGTCACACAACCTACCCTCCGGGGTTTCACCTCAACGTCGCGCTCGGGGTCTCTGCCCTCGGAAATCTCTTCGGAGCGGCCAACCCCGGGCAACTCGTACAGGGATACTTCTACGCCGCGATTGCTCTGCAGGCGGTTTGGGCTGCCACAACCGTGATGGGAATACGTGCCCTCGGGTCGCTTGGCCGTGTGCCCTCGACCGCGCTGGCCCCGGTGGCCTTTGCCGTCGTGCTCTTCTTCATCTTCGGCCCCCCGGGGGCGCTGCTGAACTGGGGGTTTGCGCCTCAGGCTGCTGCCCTCTGGATGCTTACCCTCGGAATCTTCGCCGCGGCAACATCTGATCTCGACACTCGTCCCGTGGTCCGGCTTTCGCTGGTGCTGCTGGCCATGGTGGGAACGGTGTGGTCGTGGTATCTGGTCGCTCCTGTAGCCGGGGCAGCCGCCCTGGCCATGACCGGGTTACATCGAGGCGCACTGCTCCGCCGTTGGCAGATGACGCTTGCGGTCTGGACTATCGGCCTGGCACTGTCCATGCCGCCAATCGTGATCGGGGTGATCAGCGGCGCCCCGGGCTACATCAATTCGAACGGCGGCGTCTACCAGCTGGACCGGGTTTTCGTCGGCATGCTGGTCCTGGGCGCCCTGCTGTGCGCGCTCCTGCCTGCCCGCCTCCCCGGGCATCGCGGCCGGGTGGTGAACCTCGCCTGCCTGCTGGCCGGGATCGCGCTCGCGTTGGGCGTGCACTGGCTTCAGGTTCGGACCGCCGGGGCCGCCTCCTACTACTACGAGAAGGTCGTATACACGGTCGTGATCGTGTCCGCTCTCGGCGCCGGCGGCTTTCTTCTCGCTGGCTTGTCCGCAGGCCTGGCCATGCTCGAGGTATCCGCCTGGAGACGAGCGTGGCTGGTCCTTGTGTTTGCCGGGCTGATCTGGCTGTCAACCGCCGCGGCCACCACAGCAAATCCTGGACGGCACTACCTCTCAGGGACATGGGTGTTCGGAGACGTCGGGATGATGCACTACCTTTTGGGAGCGGCCCCGCCAGGTGACTCGAGGCAGGTCTTGCTCTGGAGCGACAAGCCTCAGCACGATGACTATCTGGGCTCGCGCGTCGCCGCGGCCCTCTTTCTGCGTAACACGGACCTGCGGAATAACTTCGTGGGCGTCAACGCTTTCATCGAGGACGATCAAAGGCTCCTGCAGTTCCTGCGAGCCTCCCCCTACGACCTGTGGATCATCACACGGGATCCCTCGCTTCGCCTGCGCCTCATGGCCGGAGGATATTCGGCGGCGGACCTGAACCGGATTGTGATCGACACGATCACCGAGCCGGAGGCTGAGACCTCTTCTGGGGTACGACTACGGAGTTATGACTTCTCAACGCGAGGCCTGCTCCCCAGCCTGTTTCGACTGCGTTAGTGATCGATTGATGCCTGTCTGGTCCGGCCGGGTATGGCCCGGTGGCGCGTGTGCGAACATTTGTCCCGCAGTGGTTTACGGAAAGCCGGCGACGGCTCGAGCCAAGCGTGGCGAGTCACCAGGGGAATGACCGGATAGCGAAGACGACAAGTCCTCGCCCTGACGACCTTCCCGACGAAGTGCGAGGCGGCGGTCGCGATCCGGTTCGCCGCCTAGGGCCACCGCCGACCGGTAGGGCCGTTATACGGGTATCAATCCTGGTAGCCGGGACCGCAGTGGTCGCGGCTTTGCTGCACGTCGCGCACCTGGACGTGATGCTGCTCGCGTCGATACCGATTGCGCTTGCCCTGCTGGTCCCGATCAGCTCCACTTTTTTCGTGCGCCTGGTCATCGGCATAAGCATTACTTTCTGTACCAATTTCCTTGTCGCCTGGTTGCTCGGTCTGGTTGACATCCCATTCGTCCCGGTGTCGGCGGTGCTATTCCTGGCGCTTCCCATGGCATTCGGGCTTTCGATGGGATGGCTCAGGCCTAGGCTCGGTCCGCTGCTCGATGGCGGCGACGCCGTCGCCCTTCTCTGCGGCCTGTCCGTGCTGGTGCTTCTCTGGCTCCCTGCCGCAGGGGATGATGCTGCCACCATGCTGAGCCGCCTGGTTGCCATGGGCGAGGACAATGCGGCCCATCTCGGGATCGTGCAGGCGATCGTGATTCAGCATGAACTCCTATTCGGCGAGGCTCAGCGGTGGAGCGGGCGATTGCTCCCTGGCCACACCGCGTATCCTCCCGGCTTACACGTCAACGTCGCTCTGGTGGTGTCGGCTCTCGAGAATTTCTTCGGGACGCCAAATCCCAGTCAACTCGTGCGGGCCTACTTCTACGTAGCGATCGGCCTGCAGGCGATCTGGGCGGCGACCACCGTGATGGCGATCAGGGCTGTCGGGTCAATTCGCCGGGCACCGACCGGTGTCCTGGCCCTGGTCGGCTTTGCCGCGGTTCTCTTCTTCCTGTTCGGACCGCCGGCAGACCTGCTGAACTGGGGCTTCCAGTCGCAGGTCGCCGCGCTCTGGATGCTTGTGCTCGAGCTCTACCTCGTCGCCACCGCTGACCTGGACGGCCTCCCAGTACTCAGGCTTTCGCTGGTGCTGCTCGCTATGGTGGGAACCACCTGGTCCTGGTATCTGGTCTCTCCAGTGGCATGGGTGGCCGCCCTGACCGGGACCTGGCTCGTTCGGCGGGCGCTGATAATGCGCTGGAGACTGACGCTCGGGGCCTGGGTGGCGGCGGGCATCGCGTCTCTGCCGCCCCTTCTCTACGGCGTTGTCAGCGGCGCCCCCGGCTACATCAACGCGTCAGGCGGTGTGTATCAGCTCGATCGAGTACTCATCGCCATGCTGTTGCTGGCAGCTCTCACGTCGGTGGTCCTGCCCGACCACTTGCGCGGCCGGCCGGGGCTGCTGACCACACTGTCGTCTCTGGTGGCCGCCGGCCTCTTTGCCCTCGGCCTGCACTGGTATCAAACTCATACGGCGGGAGCAGCGTCCTACTTCTATGAGAAGCTGCTATATACCCTGGTCGCGGTGGCCGCCGTGGCCGCCGGCGCTACGGCCGCCGATGGCCTTTCCCTGGTAGCCAGGTTGAACATATCCACCTGGAGGAGGGTGGCCATGGGCCTGGCGGCGGCCGGGGTGTTGTGGCTGTCGACCGCCGTGGCGACGACCGCCAATCCTGGAAGGCATTACTTGACGGGAACCCGACGCTTTCCAGACGTGGGAGCCATGCACCACCTGCTGGTCACCAGTCCTCCGCCCGACCTGACGCAGGTGCTGTTCTGGGGCAGCCTGGAGCCGCAAATCTACGGGCATGACTATCTCGCTTCCCGGTTCGCCGCGGCGATCTATCTGCGAAACACGGACCTGAGGAATGACTTCATGGCCGCCAGCGCCTTCCATCAGGACGACCTCGCGATGCTCGACATGTTGCGGGCTTCACCTGATCCGCTGCTGATCATCACTCGAGACGCGAGTCTTCGTGAGCGGCTCATGGCGCAGGGATATACACCCGCGGACATGGACAGGATCACGATCGACATGCTTGCCGAGCCTCTGACCGAGTCTTCCGGGAGCAGCCTGAACTTCGATATCTCGCCGCGCGGCCTGCTACCCAGTCTGTTTCGACCCCGCTAGCCGTTCTGCCTCAACGCCAGGCGTGGAAGACGAACCGGCTGATCATGAAGATCCTGCGGTTGCTCACGGTCTGCTTGACCGAGCGAGCGATTGCCCGGGGCGCGGCCAGCTTCGAATGCACTTTCACCGTCCGAAACCCGACCGTATGCAGCATGGCCTTCACGGCTGCCGGGTTGGGGCCCCACCAGTTGGTGGCGTCGCCGGCAGCTTCGGAACCGGGATAGAAAGCCATCAACGGTTTGCGGAACCAGGTCATGTCGACCCCGGTCTCCAGGATCAACTGCTTGCCGGTAACGCTCGCCACGTGTTCGAGGGCGAGCAGGGGATGGGGCATGTGATAGAGGACGCCGAGAAAGAGCACCAGGTCGAAGACGCCAACCGTCTCGGGCGACAGGTCCAGCACTCCGATCTCCTTGCTCTCGACCCTGGAATCGCGGACGCTGTGGACCAGGTCGAAACCCGCCTTCGTCCCCCAGCCCGGCCCGCTCCAGCAGAAGTCATCCGTGGCCAGCACTCGCCGGGCGCCGCGCCGCTCCGCCTCGTACGAGAAGAAGCCATCCCAGGCGCCGATGTCGAGGACGCTCACCCCGCTCAGGTCGTCGGGCATCCCCAGAGTCGCGAGCTTTTCCGGAGTGTTGTCTTCGCCGGGGGTGACTATGCCATTGCCCAGGTCGATGCGGTGAAACCACCTGACCCGGGCGACCTCGCGCCGGATCTCGTCTGGAGTCATGGTGACCACGTCCCGTCTATTCTCCTGAATCCTCGCTGGACTATCCTGTGACGCGATGCTCGATGGATCACTGAGCCTGGTCATCCCAGCGCACAATGAGTCCGAGAACATCGGGCCGATCGTCCGGCAGTGCGCCGAAACCCTCCCCCGGCTGGCTCCCGGGTACGAGATCGTGCTGGTCGATGACGGAAGCACGGACGAGACCGTCGCAGTTGCGCGAAAAGCACTCGGCACGGAGGTCGCCCGGCTGCGCGTCGTCCGCCACGAGCGCAAGTCGGGATATGGCGTGACCGTGCTCGACGGCCTCAAGGCGGCCACGGGCGATTACATCGCGTTCATGGATGGCGATGGCCAGTTCGATATCGAGGACCTGGGAAGGCTGGTCGCGCTGATGCCTGCGGCCGACCTCGCCACGGGCTGGCGGCAGAAGCGAGCCGATCCGTGGTTTCGGTTATTCGTCGCCGGTGTGTTCAACGTCCTGGTGAGGCTGCTGTACGGCGTCCGCTACCGGGACGTGGACTGTGGCCTGAAGCTGATGCGGCGCGTGGTGTTTGCGAACGCGTCGCCGCTGCTTGCCCGGTCAGCCTTGCTCAACACCGAGCTCTATTACAAGACGGCGCGCAACGGGTTTCGGATCGCCCAGGCGCCCGTCCCGCATTATCCCCGGCTCAAGGGGGTACGGTCCGGGGGCCGGCTCATCCCGATCCTTCGGGCGATCCGCGACCTGGTCCGGCTTCGGCTGCGGCTGGCTCGCGAGTGGCGGCCTCGCCCCGGCTCG
>VBDY01000185.1 GCA_005882775.1 Chloroflexota bacterium
CAGCAGATCGCCCAGCTGGAGCGGCAGATCGCGGCGCTGGAGATCCACATCGCTCAGACGCAGCTGGACCTGCGGCGCAAGAGGGACCAGCTGGCAAATTTCCTGCGAACCGCATATAAGGGCAACACCGACCCGCTGGCACAGCTGTTAGGCGCATCGAACTTCCAGTCCTTCTTGAATCGCGCCGTCGCCATTGAGCACATGTCCTTCCTCGGCCATGCGGTGATGCAGGAGATCAAGCTGGCTGAGCTCGACCTGCAGCGGGAGGACCAGCTCGTCACCCAGGCCAAGCGCCAGGCCGATGCCCAGCGCGCGGACCTGATCGCGCAGCGGGCGGCCCTCGTCCAGCAGCAGGCGCGCGAGCAGGACCTGGAAGCAAAGCTCAAAGACAGCATCACGCGGGTCAAGCACGAGCTGACGGTGATCAACACCCAGTCAACCGACCTGGCCCAGCGAATCGCCGCCATGGAGATCGCGCGACAGGACCAGCTGATCGCCGAGGCGGAACAGGCCGCCTGGCAGCAGGCGCAGTTCTGGATGCAGAACAACCTGTTCACCCTCCCCAATGCCAACGCCAACCACTCGACCAAGTACCAGCTGATCTGGCCGCTGCAGCAGGGCACCATCACCCAGGTCTTTGGCCCCAGCACGCTGCCCTTTGAACCGCCGGGGTTTGGCTATCCGCATTTCCATACGGGCGTCGACATCGCATACAACCAGGGCACGCCAATACTTGCCGCCGACGACGGTGTCGTGGTCGCTGCCTCGGCCAGCATGCTGAACGGGCAACTGGTTGGCTACGGGAACTACGTGATCGTGGCCCATCGCAACAACTTCTTCACCCTCTACGGTCACTTGCTCGGGTTCCAGGTGAAGGCGGGAGACGCCGTCCACCAGGGACAGGTGCTGGGCTACGAGGGCTCGACCGGAAACTCCACCGGCCCCCATGTCCACTTCGAATACCGCTACGGCGGGCAGCCCACCAATCCACTGCCCTACCTGCCGCCGAACGGTCCCAACACTTTCAGCCAGTAAGCGCGAGCGGCAGCTCCGCCCTGAGCCCAAGACGCCGGTCGAGCCGATCGCGCCGGCGCTCCAGGTCCGCCTGCCAGCGGGCATCCGGGACAGCCGCTACAGCCAGCAGTGATAGTGCCTCCAGGACCAGGCGGCGGGCGGCGGCCGGATCACGGGCCCGGTGCTCGAGCAGCTTGGCCAGCTCGATTGCGGCCGGATACGGATAGCACTGGGTCATCCAGCACTCCTCGAGCACGGCGCGAGCTTGTTGCCACTGCCCCTTCCGGCCGAGTAACCGGGCCAGCCGGATGCCGAGCGCACCTCGTTGAAAGCCTCCCAGTCCCGAGTCCCAGAGGTGCCGGTACTCGACCAGAGCCTCCTCCTCGAGCCTGCGCGCCTCGAGAAATCGCGCCCGGCTGAATCGGTCGATCGGATCCAGGTCGCGGGCGTCGTCCAGGATGGCTTCGAGCCGGCTCAGAAGCAATGGCATCGACAGCACGTCCTGCCGGTTGTGGGCGAAGACCGCCTCGAGAGCCGACACCGGCGCCCCGCGCAGCCACCCGAAGTAGCTCGAGGGGATCAGCCAGCCGGGCAGGTCCTCGTCGCGTTGCAGGGCGAGCACGGCCTCCTCGACGGTCCGCAACGTGCAGTCCGGCAGGCGCGGCTTGAAAATCCGGCGGACAAGCCCGAGCAGGTCGAGGTGCGGAAGGTCGGGCCAACCCTCCTTCGCCTTCAACATCAACAGGCGGGTCTGGAGGAGGGGCCAGTCGAAGGTGCGGCCGTTGTAGGTCACCAGGACTCGATGCGCCGAGAGGCACTGTCCAACCGCCCAGAGGAGGGCCTTCTCCTGGTCAAGGTCGCTGAGGAAAAACTGCGCCATGGCGAGCCTGCGGTCGTCCGGCCAGGCGATGCCGACCAGAAAGGCGACAGTCCCGGTGCCACCCGAAAGACCAGTTGTCTCGGTGTCGAGGAAGACAGGCCGTTCGAGCTCAGACGGTAGGAACGGCAGGCAGCGCGGGATGGCCACGCTTGGTTCCGCCGGCGCAGCATCGAACCAGTCACGCCGCACCGCGAGCGGACCGAAGGGCGTGTCCTCCAGCCGACAACCATCCGGCAACCGCGGAAGCGCGACCACAGGCCGGACTTGCTCCTCGCGGTGCTGTGCACCCAGGCTCTCCAGCCGCGCCCTCAGCGCCGCCAGATCTCGCGCCATCAGGCGACCGCCTGAAAGGCTGCCATCTGTAGGAGTTTCAAGGTGGTGGCCTTCCCCTCCTCCCCCACCTCGAGCGCGGGACCTACGCAGGAGGGACATCCCGCCTCGCACGGACATGCCGCTATCAACTGATGGGCGGCTGCGATCACCGCGGCCGCCGTCTCGAATAGACGGGCGCTCATGCCCACCCCACCCGGGTATCGCTCGTAAACGAAGACGGCGGGGGCTCCGCTGTGGACGGCCCGGGTTTCGGCGTAGGCGCCCAGGTCGCGCGCGTCGCACATCAGGAACAGGCAGGAGACCTGGGTGAGGACGTTGGCCACACCCTGGAGAGCGCCCTGCAGCGCCGGGCGGGGAAACTGCCGCGCGACCGAGGACGGGATCTCCATCCAGAAGGCGGTCGTGTGCAGCTGCTGCTCCGGCAGGCTGATCGGGCCCGATCCCACATTCTCGTGGGTGTGAAAGCGGATCTTCTTGAAGATGGTGGGAAGCGCCGTCACCCGCACCTCACCGTGGTTCACCGGCAGCGCTTGCTCCGCCCGGCTCGCCATCGTTTCCAGTACCCGGATGGTGACCGCCAGGTTGGCGTCGGTGTAGTAATCGACCTTGACCGGCCGCACATACGCCTTCTTCTCCTCCCAATCCAGGCGGTCGACGTGATACTGCTGGCCCTCGTGCAGGTAGATCGCCTCCTCGTGGAGGAAGGTGGGTGCCGAGAACTGGTCCATCTCGCCGATGACGCGAGCGCCACGGGTGACGTCGATGATCACGACGTTGTCGGCGGCGGCGCTGCGCAGGCTGACGCCTTCGGCCGGAAACGCGTCCGCGCTCCAGTGCCAGGAATCCCCGGCCTGGTGCACCGACCCGTCCTCTTCCAGCACTCGGAGCAGCTCCACCACAGGCGCGCTGCCGAACCGCTCGCGCATCCCGACCGGAAGCTCGAAGGTCGCGGCCTGCAGGTGGGCGCTCAGGATGAGCAGGTTGTCGGGGTCGATCAGCCCCTGC
>VBDY01000077.1 GCA_005882775.1 Chloroflexota bacterium
TCGGGGCAAGGGCGGCAAGTCGCACCTGGTGAAGGTGACCGACCGGCGCCTGGTCAGGATCGTCAAACGATGCCAGGACCTCCCCGGCCAGGAGCTCTTCCAGTACGTCGATGAAGATGGCCAGCCGAAGGCGATCGAATCAGATGACGTGAATCAGTACCTGCGCGAGATCGCTGGTGACGATTTCACGGCCAAGGACTTCCGCACCTGGTCGGGGACGATCCTGGCCGCCCGCTTCTTCCGTGAGTGCCAGCCCCATGAGGAGACTGCCGAGTCAAGGAAAGCAGTCGTCCGAACCATCGCCCAGGTCGCCGAGCAGCTCGGCAACACGTCCGCGGTGTGCAAAAAGTGCTACATCCACCCGGCGGTGATCGCCGCCTACCTCGCCGGTTCCCTGAAGCCACTCGAGGAAAGGGAGGAGCAGGACCCCTACCGGCTGACCGCCGAGGAGCGGGGCTTGCTCAGAATCCTGAGCAGCGCAGCGTAACTGAAGAGCGCCGCCAGGAGTTTCCATGACATGTTCGACAGACTGAGCGCTGAAGACCTGCTAGCCCTATTCGGGATGGGGGAGGAGAAGAATCACTCGGTCGCCCTCGCCGACTCCCAGGAGAACCTGGCACTCGCGACCTACCTGGTCGGCCGCGCCCGCTATGGCGGCTGATCTGACGATCAGAGTCAGGACACGCCGGCGGGGTCATAAAGCTGGTTGAGGCCAATCCCGAGCACCAGTAGGGCAAGCGTCATCACCGCCAGCAGCAGCACCACCCGCCCGGCGATACGTACCGGCCGGGCTGCCGTGTTGAAGGGACGGGCCGCGTCAAACCATAACGTCCAGATCGCGAGCGGAAGCACCGGGACCGTCCGCAGCGTGACGCGCATCGTCGGATTCAGACCCAGGAACGCCTGATAAAGGTAGAGACTTCCGAGAGCGGCTCCCAGCAGGTAGACCGGAATCAAAGCCAGCCGGTTCGGTCGCATCGCCTTCTACGGTAGGGCGTCGTAAGGTTTCGTCAACCGCCAGATCGCCCAAACCCGCGTGACCCGAGGTCACACGATCGTTATTGCCTGGTGGCACATTACGAATTGCATTGCGGGGCGCAAAGCCTCTAACTGTATTCCAGTGGGAGGATGGCGACCGTGATGCCTGTACCGACCGGGTCCGGAGTTCAGCTGGCGCCGTTGCGTACACGGCGGGGGACCAGCATGGGCGAGGAGTTGCGGGTACTTCGGGCGGGCCGGGCCATCCTCCAACACGATCCGCGGATCGGAGTCGCCGTCGCTCTTTACGAGGGCGCGGGACGGCTGGATGCACGAGACGTCGTGCTGGCCGCGCTCAACCGGCTCGATTCGATCGCGCTCGAGACCTGCGAGACCGCCATCTTCGACATGGAGCAGAGGCCGGGGGCGGGCAACGGCGAGGTCATCGGGATCCTCGACCAGGCGATCGCCAGGATCGAGCAGGACGCTGCGGCGGTTTAGGCCGGCACACCGGTGCCGCCTCGACTAATACCAGTAGTTCGAGCCTTCTGCCGAGCCTGATCCGGAGGGTGCAGGCTCGTCGCGAAGGAGCCCCTTCGGTCCCGCCAGGGTACGGACCGCCTGCTCGACCCTCGCGATGAAGGTGTCATAGTCCTCGCCCGGCTCCGGCCGAACCGGGTCGCCGAAGGTGATGGCGGCGGGGTGGAAGCGGGGGAGACGGCGAAATCGTGGGAAGACCTCGTACATGCCGTCGATGTAAGCCGGCACAATCGGGACACCGGCGTCGATGGCCAGGATGGCGGCCCCCTTCTTGAAGGTCCCGATGTTGCCGGTTCGGGAGAGCGTTCCCTCGGGAAAGATCACGACCGACCAGCGGCGCGCGAGGTGCTCCTTCAAGCGATCGAGCGCGGGTCGGGCCCCGCCGGCACGCGGGATCGGGAAGGTGTTGATCAGCAGCCGCGTCAGGGTGGCTTCCCACTTGCGCTTGAAGATCGAGTCCGCGGCGGCGACCACGAAGGCGCGAAAGCGGAAACGGTTCGTCATGGCCTGCAGCATGACGACGGCGTCGAGGGCGCTGCAGTGGTTGGAGACAAAGATGGCGGCGCCCCGGAGGGGCTTGAGGCGCTGACGGTCGTTGATCGTGAGCGGAGAGAACAGGCCAAGCAGCGGGAAGATGAGAAACGTTTGCAGGACCGCCCGGGCGCCGCGAACCGCTCCGGCCTGGGTCCAGGCGGGCGTATCGGCGGCTGGAGCGCTCGTCGTTCCCAAATCCCTACCCTCCGGGTGGCTCCCTCGCTAAAGTAGGCACGGGGTGCCATTGCCGGACTGCCGCAAGCCTATCAACCAGCCGGAGCTTCGGGAAGCCCTGGAGGTGAGGTGATGGCCAAAGCCGTAGCTGCCAGCGAGCCGGTCCCGGCGGAGATCAGCCGCAACCTGGCGCTGGAGCTTGTCCGAGTTACCGAATCCGGAGCCCTGGCCAGCGCTCGCTGGATGGGGCGAGGCGACAAGAACATGGCCGACGGCGCGGCGGTCGACGCCATGCGCCGCGCGCTGGGGCGGATCGACATGGACGGCGTGGTCGTCATCGGCGAGGGCGAGAAGGACGAGGCGCCCATGCTCTACATCGGCGAGAAGATCGGGAGCGGCACCCCGCCCCAGGTGGACGTGGCGGTCGACCCGATCGACGGCACCACGCTGCTCTCGAAGGGGCTGCCCAATGCCATCTCGGTGGTGGCGATGGCCGCCGGCCGCGGCTCCCTCTACGACGCGAAGCACGTCGCCTATATGCACAAGCTGGCGACCGGGCCGGATGCCGCCGGCTCGTTTGACATCAACGACCCCATAGCCGCGAACCTGCAGCGGATCGCGCGTGCCAAGCGGATGCGGGTCACGGGACTTACGGTCGTTATCCTCGACCGACCCCGGCACGAGGACCTGATCAAGGAGGTGCGCGACACCGGCGCCCGGATCAAGCTGATCAGCGATGGCGACGTGGCGGGCGCGCTGATGACGGCCATCGAAGGATCCGGGCTGGACGTCCTGATGGGTATCGGGGGCTCACCTGAGGCGGTTCTTGCCGCCTGCGCCCTAAAGTGCATGGGTGGCGAGATCCAGTGCAAGCTCTACTCCCGAAACCCGGAGGAACGCGAGAAGGCCGAGGCCCAGGGGGCTGATTTCAATGAGGTCCTGGGCATTGACGACCTGGTCCGCAGCGACGACGTCTTCTTCGCCGGTACCGGCATCACCGACGGCGAGGTCCTCCAGGGGGTCAAGTACCACATGAACTGGGCGGAGACCGAGTCGATCGTCACCCGGAGCCGGTCGGGCACGGTTCGGCGGGTGCAGGCCAGGCACCACTGGGGCTACAAACAGCGGGAGTGGCTCGGCCAGCCGGAAGGCTGACCGCCTGAATCCGGCTGGCGCCGGAAGGCGGCGCCGCCTCCGATACACCTCCGTGGATCTCGGTGACCTTTCAGCAGAGCTGTTCAAGCTCCGCTTTGGCGAGGACCCTACCCGCAGCAGAGAGGACCAGGAGCGTGAGCGGCGGGAGACTGAGTTCAACCGCATCAACGACGAGATCGCGGAGACCGCAGCCCTCATGCACGGCCGGGAGAGTCTGAAGGTAAAGGATCCAGGTTTTGACGAGCAAGCCTTCCTGGCCGGCGCGGCGGACGCGTTCCTTGCCGTCCGCAAAGCCGCGGCCCGGGGCGACCTCAGCACGATGCGGTCATTCATGAGCGAATGGTGCTACGGGGAATGGAGCAAACGGCGCTCGTCGAGCAGGGTCACGGTCGACCGGCTTACAGTCCGGCGTCTGGCGATCGTGAGGATGATGCTCGGCTCAGACGCCGATTCCATCACGGTCAGGATCGACGCCCACACGGTCACGGGCGAACCTCCAGTCGACGAGCTCTGGACCTTCATGCGGAAACCCGATCAGCTCAGCCAGCCGAACGGCTCCTTCGCCTGGACCGTCGCGTCGATCGCGTCGACGTCAGCGGGCTAGCTTCGGACTTTCTTCTCTGCCTGCGCCGGATTGAACGGCGAGAAGATCGACTCGCCGCAGTTGAGGCAGTAGCGCGCTCCCTCGGGAAGCAGGCGATGGCAGCGGGGGCAGAGTTGCTGGCCGCCGTCGACGGAAAAGAGGAAGTCGGGCCACGCGTCGGCGGCCTCGGGACCGACCAGCTTGACGGTGTCCAGCAGCTCATCGATCTCGCGGCCGACTAGCTCCTTCTTTTCCAGCAGCACGTGGGCGACCCTGTCGATCGCCTCCTTGTTCTTGAGCATCAGCCGCCAGCAATCGACGTAGGCAGTGCCCATGATCTGGGCCACGTCCCTGGCCTTATCCCGGTCGGCCAGCACGCGAGCCACGATATTGGGCTCGCCCATCGGGGCTTCGAGGGCCGCGGCGCGCGAGATCAGCCGGTGACCGATCAGCTCCGCGCGCAGGCTGTCCTCGTCGTTGCGCATGTCGGGCCCCATGCCGTAGACCCCGACCATCATGGCCGCCTCCCGGGTCGCGCTCTGAAGGTCGCCGGTCACTCCACTGGTGTTCTCGTTGTAGAAGACGCGCTCGGCCGCGATGCTGCCCAGGCCCCAGCGCACCTCGCCGGCCAGGCGGGAACGGAACTTCACGAAGCTCTCCTCGGCCTCCACCGCCTGGTGATGTCCAAGCGCGCCGCCGCGCTTGCGGATGGAAAGCCGGACGGACTTCATGTCCGCCAGGAAGAACCGGTTGGCGATCGCATGTCCGGCCTCGTGGCGCGCGACCGCCAGCGCCTCCCGGTCGCTATAGGTGATCGGTTCAGCCAGGCCGGCCTCGATGTTCGCCATGGCTTCGCGCAGGTCCTCCCAGACCACGCCCTCGCGTCCATGCTCGAAGGCATACATCAGGGCCACCGACAGCGATTGCTGGATCATGGCGGGCGAGTAGCCCTTGGTGATTCGGGCAAACTCGCTGCGGGTCTCGGGCTCGTCCAGGCGCTTGTCATGCCGTACTCGCGTGAAGTACAAGTCGGCGATGTCTTTGCGGTCTTCGAAGTCCGGCATCTTGAAGATGATCTGACGACCGAAGCGTCCGGGCCGGGTGATTGCCTCGTCCAGCACCTGGGGTCGGTTGGTCGCCCCCATGAAGAAGATGTTGTACTTGGGGGGCTTCAACGGCGGGATGCGCAGCGGGTACGAGGTTTTGCCGATTCGTACGCTCACCGGGATGATGAAGCTTGCATCCATCAAGCCATTGACCAGCTTTCGGAAGAGCCGCCGCCCCCAGGTCGGGTTGTCGAGCCCGTCCATGACGACCAGAAGCATGTTGAGGGCCATCATGCCGCCACCGAACATGCCGCCCATCATCCCGCCCCCACCACCGCCCATCCCCTGGCGCCGGCTCCCCAGCGAATCGAACTCATCGATGAAGATGGCGCACCCGCCCCACCGGCGGGCCTTCTTCTTGGCCATCCGGCTCATCATCAGGACCTTCAGGATGTCCATCCCCAGGAACATCCCGACAAAGGAGGCGCCCGAGGTGACGATGATGGGGAGCTGCAGGGTCGAGGCGATTGCCTTGGCCAGCATGGTCTTTCCCGTGCCGGGCGGTCCGACCAGCAGGATGCCGCGCTCGCGCATACCGCCTGCCTGCACGTATTTGTTTCCCTGCTCGATCAGGTGCAGGATCTTGGTCATCTCCTCTACGGCAGCGGCCTGGCCCCTGACATCTGAAATCTTGACCTGCCAGCTGGCGTCGCCGGGATCACTCGCGTCCATGCCGACCCGGGAATAGAGGAGGAACGGCCCGAAGAAGAGCATGAAGTTGGCCAGGATGAGGAAGAGGACCTGCAGCACAGTGCCCAGGGTGGTCAGGAGCAGAGCTGGGAGGGCATGCACCGCGGTTCCGGCGTCGACGCCGACGATGATCAGCATGAAGCCGAAGTAGGCCGCCGTCAGGGCGGAGAGCCAGAGGATCCGCTTCCATCCAGTCGCCCGGCTGATGTCCAGGATCCGCGCGCTCAGCCCGGTGCGTTCCCGAACGACCTCGCGCTGGATCATCGCCCGCCGGAACAGCGTGTAGATACCGCGGACGTAGAGCATGGTGACAACAGCCAGGAGGAAC
Organism: Chloroflexota bacterium; assembly: GCA_005882775.1. GTDB lineage: Bacteria > Chloroflexota > Dormibacteria > CF-121 > CF-121 > VBDY01. Next base: position 6,089 of record VBDY01000077.1, read on the forward strand.
GCGGTGAAGGGATGGACGCCCCGGACCACAAGCACCATCAGGGTGGAGAAGCCGGCGACGAACCACACGAACGCCAGCAAGGGATTGACGGCGGAAAATACTCCCGCCACAGCCTCCGATCGAGGCGGCTCCGTCATCCGGGGCTGCGCCGGGGTGTCAGTCTGCTGGCCGTTCGGCGGCAGCTCAACCATGGCTGATAGACCATTCTCTCACGCGGTTACAGCCTCCTCGGCGATGGTTCGAATCTGGCCCCGCCGAAGCCGCCACCGGAAGATCACGTAGGGCCCTATCCCCAGGAAGCCGCAGGTGATGGCGGCATGCACCAGCACGGGGAGCAGCAGTGAGGGGGGAGAGGGCTGCCAGAGATAGAGAAGAGCGAGCCCGAAGCCGGCCACGGTTGCGCCTACCACCGCGCGCCATCCCCACTTCCCAAGAAAATGGTAAGCGCCGAAAACCAGAGTGGCAGCCAGAAATCCGAGCCAGGGGGCCTGCCACCAGCGAACCAGCTCTCCCTGCAGGAAGCCCCGAAAGAACCACTCCTCGATCGGCGCGTTCAAGACGATGTAATAGAACGACTGCAGGGCCAGATCGGTTCGGTCGGGGACAAACCAGTGGCCGGCCCGCCTGGACAGGTATTCAGCGAAGCCGGCAGCCACCCCAAATCCCACAAGTCCGCACGGGATCGCCAGCAGCAGGTCACGGCCGGGGTGGGAGAGGTTGATCCCCAGCTCTGAGATCGGCGTCCGGCTGATCCAGGCGAAGACCGCCGGAGCCGCGAGCAGCGGGACCAGACGCAACGGGAGATCCCATTTCATCCAGCTCCAGCTGCCGGCCATGGTCGTCCGGTAGACGGATCCCTTCAGCGCACGCACCCTCAGTCGGTGTGGTCGATCACGTACTGGATGGCTTCTCTGTGGGCTAGCAGCGGTCGGATCCGGCTGTTGAGCACAGCCTGATGGTCCGGATGGTTGGCGTACTCCTCGAGGCCGGCTTGGTCGATGAAATCCGCGACGATCGCGAAGTCCGCGTTACCGTCCTGCAGGCCGAGGTCGCGGCCAAACCGGTACGACTGGATGCAGGCGATCCTGGTCGGCAGCGCGTGCAGCTCCTGCTCGAGCTTTGAGACGTCGGCGGCCGTCGTCTCCGGCTTCCAGCGAAACAGGGCAACATGCCGGACCACGGGTCGAGCTTACCCGACCGCCTTGCGGGCAAGCGGCTCCAGGGCCGCGGTAAGGGCGGCCAGCTGCCCCGGTCGCAGGGATCCAACGAAATACTCCCGCACACCGCCCAGATGCACGGGGCTGGCGCGCCGCACCCGCGCCAACCCGGCCGCGGTCAAAACGGCAAACGTGCCGCGCCGGTCGGAGGCGCAGTGGGCCCGGCTGACCAAACCAGCCTTTACCAGCTGGTCGACCCGACGGGTAAGGCCGCTCGGGCTGAGGCGGACCCGCTCGGAGAGCTCGCTCATCCGCAACCGGCGCGAATCCGCCATGGCCAGCTGGATCAGGACGTCGTAGTCGGCGAGTGACATCTGCGCTTTAGCCTGGAGGTCATTCTCGAGGCGGCGGATGAGTGCGGACTGGGCGTTGAGAAAGGCGATCCAGGCGCGCAGCTCAGCCGGCTTCAGCGGGCTAGGAGCCATGTTTGAACGCATTGTTGCACGGGGAGGAATAAGTTCGTTGCGATAACAATTATTGTATACGCAACGAAATCTGGAGATCAGAGGAGTAAGAACCAATGAAGTGGGCGATTGATCCAAATCACAGCGTCGCGCAGTTTACGATCCGTCACATGATGGCCAAGGTTCGGGGGACCATCTCCATCAAAGACGGCTGGCTCGAGGGGGAGGACCACGCTACGGCTAAGGTCGACGTCACCCTGGATCCCGCGACCATCAATACCGGAGTCGCTATTCGCGACAACCATCTGCGGAGCGCGGACGGCTTCTTCGACGTCGCGAATTACCCGACCATCACCTTCACCAGCAAGAAGATCGTGGGCACTGACCCGGCCGGCTTCAAGGTGGTGGGCGACCTGACCATGCACGGTGTCACCAAGGAGGTGACGCTGGATGCGGCCTTTGGCGGCGAAGGCAAGGACCCCTGGGGCAACCGGCGGGTCAGCTTTTCGGCCGAGACTCGAGTGAACCGCAAGGACTTCGGGCTCACCTGGAACCAGGCGCTCGAGACCGGTGGATGGCTGGTCGGCGACGAGGTCCGGGTCGATCTCGAGGTCGAGGCGATCCCGGCCCAGAAGCCGGCGGAGGCTACCGAGAAGCTGGAAGCAGCCGCTCGGGCCGAATCCGCTGCCTGATCCCCCTTCATTGAACCCGCCGGCTCCCACCGGCGGGTTCTTTCTGTGCTGGGTGGCGGAGCCGCCGCCAGACGGAGCAGACTTGAGACATGCTGCACCGCGCCGTCGACCGTTTCCTTGAGCGCCAGCGCTGGTTGGAACCGCTCGCAGATTTCCTCCAGAAGATTGCCGCCGCTATCTACAAGGGAACGGCCGGCCACGCGCTCAAGTCATTCCTGAATGGAACCTGGCTTGGCCACCCGCTGCATCCCGTGATAACGGACATTCCGGTGGGCGCCTGGACGCTCGCCATCCTCTTTGACCTGATCCATCTGGCCAACCGCGGTTCCGCGGTGTGGATCGACGGCGCCACGCTGCTCGTCGGCGTCGGGGTGCTGGCGGCTCTGGGTGCCTGGGTCACCGGGTACACCGACTGGAGCGACACCTACGACCGGGAGAGACGGTTCGGCATCGCCCACGCGCTGCTGATGTCGACCGCGCTCGTCCTCTACATTGTCTCCTTCTTCCTGCGGCTCCCGGTCGCGGGCCACGCGTTCGCGATCATCCTCTCCTGGATCGGGTACGTCCTCGTGATTACAGCTGCTTACCTAGGTGGCGAGCTGGTGTTCAACATCGGGACAGGCGTCAACCACCACGCCTGGCAGACGCCGCCAACCGAATGGACACCCGCGCTTCGGGAATCGATGCTGACCGAGGGAAAGCCGCAGAAGGCGGACGTCGACGGGACGCCCATCTTCTTTTGCAAGCGGGGCACGAGCATCCTCGCCATCAGCAACACCTGCGCCCACGCGGGCGGCCCGCTCAACGAGGGTCCGCTGCAAGGCGACGTCATCACCTGTCCCTGGCACGGCTCTCGCTTCGACATCCGGACGGGAGCGGTCAAGGGGGGACCGGCTACCGTCGCGCAGGTCCGCTACGAGACGAGAGTCCAGGCCGGTCAGGTCGAGGTCCGGCGTGCCCCGGACTCGCTCCAGCCGAGCTGACATAGGTGGCTGCTCCCCGACAGGGTCCCGACCCGGTTGGATCCCTGCAGTCTGAGCTCCAGGACGACCGCGAGTGGGAGCGAGTCACTCCACGGAAAATCAGCGACGAGCAGTGGCAACGTTTCGAGGGCTACTTGGCCGAAGTCTTCGATGCGCTGGGCATGCCGCTGGACACGCCCGGCACCGAACGGACGCCCCAACGATTCCTTCGTGCGCTCTTCGACGCCACCGAGGGCTATGAGGGAGATCCCAAGCTCGTCACGGCATTCCCGACCGAGTGCCGCGGCGGGGCCGACTGCCGCATCAGCCAGGTGGTGGAGGGGCCCATACCGTTTTACTCGCTGTGCGAGCATCACGCCCTACCCTTCTTCGGACAGGCATGGGTGGGCTACATCGCCCACGAGCACATCATCGGCATCTCGAAGCTCACCCGGCTGGTGCGCCTCTTCGCTCGCCGGTTCTCCGTACAGGAACGGCTCGGCCAGCAGGTGATCGAGGCGCTTGACCGCGTCCTGCAGCCGCATGGCGCTGCCGTTTACCTCGACGCTACCCACCTCTGCACGGAAATGCGTGGCGTCCGGGAGGACGAGGCCACCACCCGCACCACCTTCTGGCGCGGAGTCTATGACACCGACCCTACATTGCGCGCGGAGTTCCTGGCGCTCTGCGGAATTCGTCCGCCGGCACGCTGATTGGCAGCGCTTCCCCTCGAACGACTCTTTGACCTGGGGGCGAGCCGGGGGGACGACATGATCCCGGCCGACCTGGTCCGCCTTTACGGCGGGCCACTCGAGCTACCGTCACCCAGGCTTTATGCGAACTTTGTCTCTTCGATCGACGGGGTGGTTGCCCTGGGACACGAGCGCAATTCCGGGAGCCTGATCAGCGGCAAGAGCCAGGCAGACCGCTTCGTGATGGGCCTGCTGCGCGCCTTTGCCGACGCGGTATTCGTGGGCGCCGGCACCATGCGGGCCGAGGGTAAGGGTGCGCTCTGGACCCCGGACTACATCTACCCGGCCGCCGCTGACGGATTCGCTGAGCTCCGCCGGCGGCTTGAGCTCCCCCCCCAGCCGCAACTGGCCATCCTGACGGCGAGCGGGGAGATCTTTGTGGCGGAGCGCGCGCTCGAGGCCGGTGCGCTGGTCCTGACGACCGAGTCCGCGGCCCCGGCTCTGAAGGCCAGGCTCCCGGCAGCCTCGCGGGTGGTGGTGATTGAAAGGGGCCGCGGCTTTTCG
>VBDY01000078.1 GCA_005882775.1 Chloroflexota bacterium
ATCCCGGCGGCGAAGCGGCTGCTTGAGGCAACCCCGGCCTGAGCCGATATAATCGCGCCCGGCGATGAACGTCGCGGTCCCTAAGGAGATAACAGCGGGAGAGCGACGGGTCGCATTGGTCCCGGACGGAGCCCAGAAGCTCGCCGCCGGCAAGCTCTCGGTCCTCGTTCAGTCGGGCGCCGGCCGGCCGGCGTTCTTTCCCGACGAGGCATATGAAAAGGCGGGCGCGAGGCTGGTCCCGGACGCGGCCACCGCATACACCGATGGCAATGCCCTGCTAAAGGTCCAGCCGCCAACCCTGGAAGAGGTCGGGCGGATGCAGGCGGGCGCGGTCCTGATCAGCTTTCTCCAGCCAGCCTGGAATGGCGAGGTGGTCAAGGCGCTCGCCCGCCAGAGGGTGACCGCTTTCAGTCTGGAGCTGGTGCCGCGGATCAGCCGCGCCCAGAGCATCGATGCCCTCTCCTCACAGGCCAACGTCGCCGGCTACAAGGCGGTGCTGATGGCGGCCACCCGGCTGGGCAAGTTCTTTCCGCTACTGATCACGGCGGCCGGCACCGTGGCCCCGGCCCGGGTGCTCGTCCTGGGAGCCGGCGTCGCCGGGCTGCAGGCGATCGCCACCGCCCGACGGCTCGGCGCCATCGTCGAAGCCTTTGACGTCCGTCCGGCGGTGAAGGAGGAGGTGAAGAGCCTGGGCGCCACCTTCATCGAGCTGCCGCTCGAGGCCCAGGAAGGCCAGGGTGGATACGCCCGGGAACAGTCGCCTGAGTTCCTCCGCCGCCAGCAGGAGCTGCTGGGCGATCGGGTCGCGGCAGCCGACGTCGTCATCACGACGGCGGCCATCCCCGGGCGGCGAGCCCCGATCCTCGTGACCAGGGAGATGGTCGCCCGAATGTGTCCCGGCTCGGTGATCGTCGACCTGGCCGCCGAGACGGGCGGCAACACCGAGGGCCTGAAGCCGGGCGAGGTCCTGGACGTGGGCGGGGTGGTGATCGATGGCACCCGCAATATTCCGAGCACGGTGCCTGTGCACGCCAGCCAGCTATACAGTCGCAACGTCACAAACCTTCTCCTGCTGCTGGTCAAGGACGGGAACCTCAACCTCAATTTCGACGACGAGATCGTCAAGGGCAGTTGCGTGACCCACGGCGGCGAGCTCGTGCATCCACGGGCCAGGGAGCTCCTGGAGACCACAAGGCAGTGAGCTCCGAGCTCCTCAACGAGTTCACCTTCTTCGTGCTCGCCATCTTCGTCGGCATCGAGGTCATCTCCAAGGTCCCGACCATCCTGCACACCCCGCTGATGTCAGGCACCAACGCCATCCACGGCATCATCCTGGTGGGGGCGATCGTGATCGCCGCGAGCGCCAACGACCCATTGCATATCGTGCTGGGACTGGTGGCCGTCACCCTGGCCACTATCAATGTCGTCGGCGGCTTCGTCGTAACGGACCGGATGCTCGAGATGTTTCGGGCCCGCCGGCCCACGCGAGCGGCGCCGGAGGTGCCAGGCGAGCGTTTGAGGCAGTCCGGCTCCGCCAAGTGAGTCTCGCGATTTCGCTCGCCTACCTGGTCGCCGCTGTCCTCTTCATCCTGGGACTGAGGCAGCTGAGCTCACCGCGGGGAGCCCGCCGGGGCAATCAGACGGCTGCCGTCGGCATGGTTATCGCGCTGGGGGCGACCATTCCACTGCTCCATTTCACGACAGCGGGGCTCGTGATCGTCCTGATCGGCATCGCCATCGGCGCTCCCATCGGAGCTCTCACCGCCCGCCGGGTGCATATGACCGCCATGCCGCAGATGGTTGCCATTTTCAACGGCGTTGGTGGCGGGGCAGCCGCGCTGGTGGCTGTCACCGAGCTGCTCGACCAGGGTATGCACCCGGCGTTCGCCCTCGCCTTTCCCAGCGTGTTGTCCATCGTCATCGGCGGAGTCTCCTTCGCCGGCAGCGTGGTGGCCTTCAGCAAGCTGCAAGGCCTGCTAACCGGGACGCCCATGACCTACCCGGGCCAGCAGGTGGTCAACGGTCTGATCGCCCTGGCGATCATCGCTCTGGCCGTCGCGGTCCTCACCGCCGGCTCCGTACCCGCCTTTTTTGTTGCCTTGTTGATCCTGGCCCTGGTCCTTGGGGTGGCCTTTGTCCTCCCCATAGGCGGGGCGGACATGCCCGTTGTGATCTCACTGTTGAACGCGTTCACTGGCCTGGCCGTCGCGGCCAGCGGCTTCGTGCTCAACAACTTTGCCCTGATCGTGGCCGGCACCCTGGTGGGCGCGTCGGGCACCCTGCTTACCAAGTTGATGAGCGATGCCATGGGCCGCTCGCTCGCCAACGTGCTGTTTGGCGCCTTCGGCCAGGTCGTTGCCGGTCCCGCCGGTGTGGCCGGCGCAGAGGGTAAGAGCGTACGGTCCGGGTCTCCCGAAGACGTTGGGACCATGCTCGCCTATGCCCGCAAGGTGATCATCGTCCCGGGTTACGGGCTGGCGGTTGCACAGGCGCAACACGCCGCACGGGAGCTGGCCGACGAGCTCGAAAGGAGGGGCGTGGACGTCGAGTACGCCATCCACCCGGTGGCGGGGCGGATGCCGGGCCACATGAACGTGCTGCTGGCCGAGGCGAACGTGCCCTACGAACAGCTCAAGGAGATGGACGAGATCAACGACGAATTCAAGTTCACCGACGTGGCACTGGTGGTGGGCGCCAACGACGTGGTAAACCCGGCGGCGCGTAACACGCCCGGCAGCCCCATTTACGGGATGCCCATCCTGAACGCGGACGAGGCGAAGAACATCGTCTTCATGAAGCGGAGCATGCGCCCGGGCTTCGCCGGTATCGACAACGAGCTCCTCTACGACCCGAAGACGATCATGCTCTTCGGTGACGCGAAGGACTCGCTGACCAAGCTGGTCGCCGCCGTGAAGGCCGTATAGCCGGTCTGCAGATCGCCACCTGCCGTCCGGAAGGTGCGGCTGACCTGCACCGCCTCACGCAAAGCGCTTTCGCGGGTTACGGCTGGCTGAATCCGCCCAGCGGGGCACTTAAGGAGACCGAGGCCGACGTCCGCAACGACCTGACCGCCAACGGGGGAGCGCTTGCCTCCATCGACGGCCGCGTTGTGGGCGGGCTCCGGTTCGAGCGAGAGCCTGGCTACCTGCACGTTCGACGGGTTGCGGTCGACCCCGCCTACCAGCGTCAGGGCATCGGTCGGGCGCTGATGGAATGGGCTCACCGACACGCCGCGAGCCAGGGCTATCGCGAGGTGCGAGTCGGCGTGCGGCGCGAGCTCCCCGGCAATCGCGCCTTTTACGAGCGGCTCGGCTACGGCGTGGTAGCCGAGCATTCCCACCCCGGCCACAACGAAGTCACCTGGTACGAGATGGCTCTCAGCCTCCCCCAGTGATCGACTATTTGGGCGGCGCCGGTTTGAGGTCGAGTGAGAGCGAGTTGATGCAGAAACGCTGCCCGGTGGGCTGCGGCCCGTCGTCAAAGACGTGTCCTAAATGCGAGCCGCACCGCTTGCAGAGCACCTCTGTGCGCCTCATAAACAAGCTGTTGTCCGCGTGGAGCTCGACATTGGCGGCGTTTACCGGCTCGTAGAAGCTCGGCCAGCCCGTCCCGGACTCGAACTTGGTGCCGGAGCTGAACAGCTCGGCCCCGCAGGCGGCGCAGCAGTAGGTGCCGTCCGCCTTGGTGTGGACGTATTCACCGCTGAAAGGCGGCTCGGTCCCCTTCTCCCGCAGCACGTGGTACTGCGCCGGAGACAGCTTGCTCCGCCATTCGTCGTCCTTCTCTGTCTCTGTCGAAGGTTTGGCCACGCCTTAAGTCTAGGAGCTTCGGCGTCAGGGGCCGGGTGGCAAGGCGTCGATGGTGAGCGGCAGCACGAAGACGCCGCCGCCACCCTGGAACCGGATGCGATAAGTCCCCGGAGTCGAGGGTCGGGCGAACTCGCAGTAGACGCGCGCGTTGTGGTACAGAGGTGAATTGGGCGAATTGATGGCCGTCTTGGGGACGGTGATGCCGGCGCCGCAACCCTGCCCGATGATCTTGCCGGCCGGATCGACGAGCGTGATGGTGTTAAGGCCGATCTCCGGATTTGAGGCGCCGTTGATGACCGCCTGGAGGTGAACCACAGTCGGCGTCACTTCGAAGATCTCGATGTTCCCCTTCCAGCGCCCGAGCGGGAATTGTTTGGGGGCCGCGATCGGGATCGATGGCTGGACCTTGAGGGCTAGCGTGAAGCTCCATTTTCCCTCCAGCCCACGGTTGGTGCGGTAGTCCCACAGACTCGTTACCGAGATCGCCAGGTGGGCGATCCCCTTCGTCCCCGGCCGAGGCCCTCCCTCGAGGATGGACACGGAGTCCGTTGGGGTCACCCCGAAGTCCGAACCCCCGGCGTTGATGAAGCCGTAGTCGTCGTAGATCATGAAGTTTGGGGTTCCGATTTTCGGTTCGACCCGAGAGAACAAGACGATGCGGGCCGGATCCGCATAGGCGCCCATGATGGTGATCGTGTGGCCGCTGTCAGTGGCCGAGACGTTAACGGGGGTGACCAGAGAAGCCAGGTCGGTCATCCGGGCGGCGGCAAGGTCCGCCGCCGGCACCGGCGGCAAGGGAGTGGGCGTGGCGACAGCTACCGTCGGACTCGGGCTGACCGGCGCCGGCCCCTGGTGCGCCGGCTGCTGGCCGACCTTGATGTAGTTGACACCCAGAGCCACCGTGCCGACAAAGAGGAGAAACGCGGCGGCCAGCGCCAGGTCCCGTCGCAGGGTCGGCCGGGGTGCCGCCTGGGCTGGCGCGATCGCGATCCGCGCCATGATCCGCCGCTCCAGCTCGGGCGTCGGTGGGACCGCGTCGGGATAGGCTTCGCCCACGCGCCGAATTCGCTGCTCAAGCTCGAGATCGGCCGGCATCAGACTGCCACCTCCCTGGCCTGGGCCGCAGCCAACCGGCTCCGCAGCCTGGCGAGCGCCCGATGGACGAGCACGCGAACGCTAACGGACGGCATCCCCAGGACGCGCGCGGTTTCGGCGAATGACTGGTCTTCGAAGTACCGCAGATATATTGCCTGCTGCTCCCGCAGACTGAGGCTGTGGAGCGCGTCGAGCAACGCCGGATCCCCGGCGCGGCGCTCGACCTCCGCGAGCGGATCCGCGACGTCTACCAGCGCGTACAGAGGTTTCCGCTGACGGAATTGCCGGCGATGGTAGTCCTTGACCAGGTTTGACACCACCCGGTAGAGCCACCGTCGAAACTCGACCTCTTCCGACGGGGTGTTCTTTGAGGCCCACACCCGGGTGAAAGCCTCCTGCACGATCTCCTGGGCGATATCGATGTCCCGCACCTGCATGTAGGCAAACCTCACAGCCGGGCGTGCCGTGATCCTGACCAGGGACTCGAACCAGGGCCGATCGTCAGCCTTTACCGAAGGGTCCTCCGGGTGGATCTTGGCACATCCGAACCATTACTGCCCCTACAACGACAGTGCGTCCGTGAATGTTTCAGACACCGGCGACGTTTTGCCAGTGTTGGCGGCAAACCTCGACCAGCTCCCGGCGGACGGCACTCAGCGCCTGGTGATCCGCCCCGAGAAATCGAGGGTGATCGCTTTCAATGTGACGATGGGCATCATCTCGCTCATCGGTGCGGGGGCCATGCTGACCGCCGGCAGTCCGGTTTCCGCCCTCGTTTGCCTGGGAATGGGCGGGTTAGTGATCTACGCGGTGCTCGGCTGGCACCTTTGGGTCGACTCGGAGCGGGTGGGAGTCAGTCGCTTCCCCTGGGGTGCTTCCTGCCGGCGGGACCAATTGGACCGCCTGGAACTCGTCTTCGGGGGCCGCGGCGGCAATGCATGTGCGTTCGTTCGCAAAGGCGGCCACACCGCTTTCAGGGTGTCCGCGAAACCGTTTGGCACCACTCAACTCAAGGCTCTCGCCCGATCGCTGGGGGTGCCGTATTACGACCTGTTCTCCGGGGGTTCTATCGACATTCAGCAGCCAGGTCCGTAGACTGCCGGCGGGTCTTGGTGCCGAGGGCCAGAATCGAACTGGCGACACCATGATTTTCAGTCATGTGCTCTACCAACTGAGCTACCTCGGCACGATCCCGTATTCTAGCGCCCAACTTTCCGCCCGAATAGGACCTGGCGAAGGCGCCCCTCCTCATGGCATTGTGGTCGTATGTGGATCTGGTTGAGCATGCTTGGCGAGCTGGTCATCGGCGGCGCCTTCACCTACCTCGGGCTGCGCATGACCAGCCGCAAGGACTCCAGGCAGGCGCTGGTGATGGGCGTGTTCCTGGCTGCCGTCTGCTTCGGTATCGCCGCCCTGGCGAGTCTCTGGTTCCTGGCCAAGGGGCGGGCCTGATGGCTGCCTCCACGGGCCCAGGTCCCGAACACCAGGAGTTGACCGGCGAGCTAGCCGAACTCGACCGGAAGTTGCGTGAGCTATCGCAGCAGTGGGAAGACGTAGAGCGAGTCATCAATGAAAAGGTCCGCCAGCGCCGGGAGCTGATCGCTCGCCAGGAGGAGAAGCAGGAGGACCACGCGGACGAGATCAACCGGCTGCAATCAGACGTCTACGCTCTTCGCGATCGCCTGGACATGCTCCGAGATTCCCACCTCGACTTCAGCGCCCTCTACCGGATCGTCCAGCAGGCGAAGCAGTAAAAAAACCTCCTCCAGCCGCGGGCTGGAGGAGTGCGTCGTACGAACGGTGCTGGAGTGGCCTGCGCGGCCTACTCGGCCTTTCCGAACCTCTTGATCTCCTCCAACTCCTGAGGGGTCAGCTCGCGCGGAAGCTGCCCTCGCTTGACCTTCTCCGACTGGACCTGCTGCCGGATGACCTCCACCACCTCCGGGTTCGCCAGCGTGGTGATGTCGCCGGGGCTCGTGAAGTTGGAGATCCCGGCGATGACCCGACGCATGATCTTGCCCGATCGGGTCTTGGGCATGTCCGGGACGATCCAGACATTCTTCGGCCGGGCAACCTTCCCGATCAGGTTGTCGATCGTGCTGGATACCTTCTCCTCGATCTGCTTGCTCGGCTTCTGCCCCGGCTTTAGCGCGATGTAGATCTCCACCGCCCGACCACGTACCTCGTCGATCACCGGCACCGCCGCCGCCTCGGCGACCTCCTCCACTGTGAGGCTTGCCGATTCGAGCTCCTTGGTCCCCAGCCGGTGCCCGGCCACGTTGATCACGTCGTCGACGCGCCCCAGGATGCGGAAGTAACCGTCGGCTGCCTGCAAAGCGCCGTCGCCGGCGAAGTAGGGCCAGTCGTGCCAGTCCTTGCTGTCCTTGTTCTTGTTGTACTTCTTGTAATAGATCTCCACGAACCGCTCCGGCGCGCCATAGATGGTCTGGAAAATGCCGGGCCAGGGGTTGCGGATGCAGATGTTGCCGGCCTTTGAGCTCCCCTTGGGTACCGGCTTCCCCTCCTCGTCGAGGATGGTCGGGAATATTCCCAGCACGCCCGGACCGCAGCTCCCAGGCTTCATGGGTTGGAGCGCGGGAAGCGTGCTCCCCAGGAAACCGCCGTTCTCGGTCTGCCACCAGGTATCGACGATGACGGCCTCGCCCTTCCCGACAGACTGGTAGTACCACCGCCACACTTCCGGCTCGATCGGTTCTCCCACCGTGGTCATGTGCTTGAAGTGGTAGCTGTACTTTTTGGGTTCGTCGGGGCCAAGCTTGCGCAGCATCCGGATGGTGGTGGGCGCGGTGTGGAAGATGTTGACCCCGAGGCGCTCGGCAATCCGCCAGGGACGGCCGGGATCCGGGTAGGTGGGAACGCCTTCGTACATGACACTGGTGGCCGCCAGCGCCAGGGGACCGTAAACGATGTAGGAGTGGCCCGTGATCCAGCCGATGTCGGCGAAGCACCAGTAGGTGTCCTCCGGATGGATGTCCTGGTAGTACTTCGAGGTGCCGGCGACATACGAGAGGTATCCGCCGGTGCTGTGCTGCGCTCCCTTCGGTTTGGCGGTGGTACCGCTCGTATACATCAGGAAGAGGGGCGCCTCCGCCGGCATGGACACCGGCTCGATGATTTTTCTCCGATAGTCCGCGAGCACCTCGTCCACGAAGAAATCGCGGCCTTTCACCATCGGGGTTTTGGACGAGTACTGGCCGGAATGACGTCGCCAGACCAGCACCTTGTCGACCTCGAAGCCCTCCTTCTTCGCCGTGGCGATGGCCTCCTCGGCCTTGGCCTTGTGGTCGAGCAGCTCGCCGTTGCGGTAATAGCCGTCCATCGTGATCAGGATCCGGCTGCCTGAATCGGCGATCCGGCCGCCACAAGCGGCACCGCTGAACCCGCCGAACACCTCTGAATGGATGACGCCGAGCCGGGCGCAGGCCAGCATGGAAACGGGCAGGTCGGGGACCATCGGGAGGTGGAAGGTCACCCGATCACCCTCCTTGAGACCACAGAAGTCCCGCAGCAGGGCCGCGAACTCGTTGATACGCTCGTAGAGCTCCTGGTAGGTGATCGCCTGGGTGACCTGGTCCTCCGGCTCGGGGACCCAGATGAAGGCTGCCTTGTTCCGGTACTTCGCCAGGTGGCGGTCGACACAGTTGTACGAGGCGTTCAGCCGGCCGCCGACGAACCATTTCCAGAAGGGCGCGTTGCTGGTGTCGAGCGTGGTGTGCCAGTACTTGTCCCAGGTGAGCAGGTCCGCGTATTCCCTGAAGCACTCTGGGAAGTTCTCTTCCTTGAATCGTTCGAAGATGGCCGGGTCGCTGGCATTGGCCTGGCCGATGAACTTCGCCGGCGGGTGGAAGTACTCCTCTTCTCGCCAGTGGACGGCGATCTGAGCCTCGGAGACCTCGATTTCTTCCGCCGTTTTCATTGCCTCAATCTCCTCCCGTCATTGGTCCGCCGCCCTAACCAAACGATACCGATATCCCTCGTCGGGAGACGCCTCACTCGGAGGCGCCTCCCGGATGCGCGTCTCGTTAACGCCGTGGCCGAGCCGGCATCGGCTTCCACACCGGCGCCCCGACCCACACCGAGCCCGGAACCTGCGAATTCGCCACGTCGGCAGCCGACGTGTACCAGGCGACCAGCGCGGTGATGATCCCCATCCAGCCACCGGCCTGGATCAAGCTGGTATTCGCGTTGAACTGACCAAGGAGGAGCAGGATCTCGGTGATCTCGAGCGTGAGGAAGACGCCGAAGACGGCCGTATTGATGCGCGTCGCCCAGATCATCATGTAGGTGTTGAAGATGGCGAAGGCCAGAAAGAACCACCCGAGCGAAACCGATACGTCTTCCGCCTTGATCTTGCCGAGAAGCGCCAGCAGCAGGTAGGTTCCCACCGCCAACCAGAAAGCGCCGTAGGTCGAAAAGGCGGTTGCGCCAAACGTGTTCCGGTTGCGGAAGGCCCACATGCCGGCCATGAACTGACCCAGGCCGCCGTAGAAGATGGCCAGGCCGATGACGATGGCGTTGCCGTGATCGCCAAAGCCGCCGAGATTTGCGTTATGGGCGCTGAGCACGAAGGTAGTTAACGCGAAGCCGGCAAGCCCCAGGGGGGCGGGATCCGCGACCACAGGCACGGTCGCCGGCGTTGCCATCACGCGCTCATCATGTTCTGGCATCGATCATTCCTCCTCCAATCTCATTTCGAGTCGTTCCGGCGAGTCGATTCGCACCGGACCGAGACTCAAGGAGGATGAGGACCGTGGTCGAGGAATGCCAACGGGGACGTGGGTTTGACCCCTTGCATGGCTCCCCTTAATGTGCTAACGCCTATTCACGATCTTAGCGCAAGCGGCTGAGCTCGGGCGGACCTAGGGGACGGCTGCCTTGCCCAGCAACTTTTCGACAATGATGCAGTCCTTCCACGCGCCGTCCAGCCTGGCGTGGCGGCGGTAGATGCCGACCTCGCGGAAGCCCAGGCTACGGCAGAGCGCCCGGCTGGGATCGTTCTCGGGGAACATCCGGCTGACCAGCTTCCAGAACCCCCTCGCCTCGCTCTGGCGCAACAGCTCCTCGATGACCGCGCGCCCGGCGCCTGACCGTCGATGGGAACGGTCGGTGTAGACAGAGACCTCAGCCACCCCTTCGTAGCAGCGTCGAGCCCGGTAGGGGCTGATCCCGGCCCAGGCGATCACCTTCCCACCCTGCTCGGCCACCACCATCGGATACCGGCCGCGCCGGTCACCCAGGAGAGCGGAGATATCGCCGGCTGTACGCGGTTCAGTCTCGAAGGTCGCGGTCCGCTCTTCGATGCCCTGGTTATGGATCCGGGCAATCGCCTGGGCGTCTGCCTCGACCGCATCACGGACAGTCATCGACGGCCCATAACCTGCAGGTAGGCCCGCTCGACCAGGTCGGCGACCTCCTTCCAGTCAACCTTTTCGTCGAGCCATACCCCGAGCCAGCCGCGGGCCCCCACATAAGGCGGAGCAAAATACTTGCCGGGCGCCTCGCGAACGAGCAGCTCCTGGACGCCGTCCGGCGCGGCGCACCAGAATCCCAGCCGGTCGTCGTCGTGGTGGTCGGAGGTGGTGACGAACATCCGCTTGCCGGCAAAGAAGGCCGCCTCCCCG
>VBDY01000201.1 GCA_005882775.1 Chloroflexota bacterium
TGATTCGTGTTGCCCAGATCATCATGTATGTGTTGAAGATGGCAAACGCGAGCACGAACCAGCCGAGCGAAACCTGGACATCGTCCGCCTTGATCTTGCCGAAAAGCGCCAGCAGCAGGTAGGTCCCGATCGCCAGCCAAAACGCCCCGTAGGTAGAGAACGCGGTTGCCCCAAACGTGTTCCGGTTGCGGAAGGCCCACATGCCGGCCATGAACTGG
>VBDY01000202.1 GCA_005882775.1 Chloroflexota bacterium
TGGCCAGGCCGATGACGATGGCGTTGGCGTGATCGCCAAAGCCGCCCAGGTTTGCGTTATGGGCACTCAGCACGAAGGTCGTCAACGCGAAGCCGGCGAGGCCCAGCGGGGCGGGATCCGCGACGACGGGTACGGTCGCCGGCGTTGCCATCACGCGCTCTTCATGTTCTGGCATCGATCATTCCTCCTCCAATCTCCTTCCGAGTCGTTCCGGCGGGTCGATTCGCACCGGATCGAGACTCAGGGAGGGTGAGGACCGTGGTCGAGGAACGCCAACGGGGATGTGGTTTTGACCCCTTGCATGGCTCCCCTTAATGTGCCAACGCCTATTCAGGATCTTAGCGTAAGCGGCTGAGCTTGGGCGCCCCTCGAGGAGCTAGGCGATGGCTGCCTCGCCCAGCAACTTTTCGACTATGACGCAGTCCTTCCACGCGCCGTCCAGCCTGGCGTGGCGGCGGTAGATGCCGACCTCGCGGAAGCCCAGGCTACGGCAGAGCGCCCGGCTGGGCTCGTTCTCCGGAAAGATCCGGCTGACCAGCTTCCAGAACCCTCGACCTTCGGTCTGGCGGAAGAGCTCCTCCATGACCGCGCGCCCGGCGCCTGACCGTCGATGGGACCGGTCGGTGTAGACAGAGACCTCAGCCACCCCTTCGTAGCAGCGTCGAGCCCGGTACGGGCTGATCCCGGCCC
>VBDY01000203.1 GCA_005882775.1 Chloroflexota bacterium
GCGGAACGTGCCAGACCCGCGTTTGAGGCGTTTATGTGAGAGCACTGGGCGGTAGAGGGCTCGAACCACTGACCTCCTGCGTGTAAAGCAGGCGCTCTACCAGCTGAGCTAACCGCCCGCGGTGGTCAATTATGCAACGGCGGCGACGATCTTCCCAAGCGCGAAGCGCTCGGCGAGCCGGGCGACCACCGCATCCTCGATCTGTTCCATCGAGACGGGCCTCCCCAGCTCAAGCGCCATAGAGGTGATGCCTTTGTCCGGGATCCCGCAGGGCAGGATGTGCCCGAAGAGGCTGAGGTCGGTATTGGCGTTCAGAGCGAAGCCGTGGGTAGTCACCCCCTGAGCGACCTTGACGCCGATGGCGGCGATCTTGCGATCGCCGATCCAGACCCCCGTGTAGCCCTCCAGCCGGCCTGCCCGGATGCCCCAGTCGTCGAGAACAGCTATCAGGCAGCCCTCGAGCGACCGCAGGTAGGCTCCCACGTCTGGCTGCGAGCCGAGGAAGAGGATGGGATACCCCACCAGCTGCCCGGGGCCGTGGTAGGTGACGTCACCGCCCCGGTCGACCTCCAGGCAGGTGATGCCGCGGTCCGCCAGCTCCTGATCCGACAGGTAGACGTGGTCCCTGGTTCCACTCCGGCCGATGGTGAAGGTGTGCGGGTGTTCTAGAAGCAGGACGGTATCCGGGATGTCGTCGCGCTGGCGGGCGGCGGCCAGAGCTCGCTGCATGGCCCAGGCTTGCTGATAGGGCACCAGGCCGAGACGCCGAAACTCCATGTCTACCCGGCGGCGGCCCGGTCGGGGACCTGGCTGGCCGCGTGGTACGAGCTTCGCACCAGCGGGCCCGATTCGACGTGCCGGAAGCCCAGGGTCAGCGCCTCCCCCTTCAGGTCGGCGAACTCCGCGGGCGTCACGTAGCGCGCTATCGGCAGGTGGTTCGGACTCGGCCGCAGATACTGGCCGACGGTCAGGATCTCGACGTCGTGAGCGCGAAGGTCGCGAAATACCTGCACCACCTCATCCAGATCCTCGCCGAGACCGAGCATGATCCCCGACTTGGTGAACACGGTGGCATCCATGCGCTTGGCTCGCTGGAGGAGCTCGAGTGACCTCGGGTAGCGACCCTTCGGTCGCACCTGCGGGTAGAGCCGGGGGACCGTCTCGACGTTGTGGTTCAGGATGTCCGGCCGGGCCCTCATCACCGTCGCCAGGGCGTCCTCGCTTCCCATGAAGTCGGGGATCAGGACCTCGACGCCACATTCGGGAAGGCGCCTGCGGACCTGCTGGATGGTCGCGGCGAAGATCGACGCTCCGCCGTCCTCGAGCTCGTCTCGGTTGACCGAAGTGATCACCGCGTGCTTGAGTCCCATCCGCTCGATTGCCTCGGCCACCCGCGCCGGCTCGCCCAGGTCGAGAGTGGTGGGGCGCCCGGTCTTCACCGCGCAGAATCCACACGCCCGGGTGCAGGTGTCGCCCAGGATCATGAAGGTCCCGGTGCGCGCCTCCCAGCACTCGCCGATGTTCGGGCAGTGGGCTTCTTCGCAGACCGTGTGCAGGTTCAGCCCGCGCATGATCTCCTTCAGCTCGGAGTAATTCGGTCCACCCGGCAGCCGAACCCGCAGCCAATCGGGCCGTCGGGTGTCGATAGGGACCACGGCGTTGCGCTTCGAGCGGCCGTAAAACTTCAGTGGAACGGGTTCAGCCATTGATCTCAGTATGCCCGATCAGTACAGCGGGACCTGCTCGGAGAATCCTTCCAACCAGTGGCGCAGACCCTGGAGGAATCGGGCGGCCGATACTCCGTCGAGCACTCTGTGGTCGAAGCTCAGACACAGGTTCATCATCGAGCGCACCGCGATCGCATCCCCCTCCACCACCACCGGTCGCTTGACGATCGCGTCCATGGCCAGGATCGCCGCCTGGCCGGGGGCGATGATCGAGTAGGACAGGATGGTGCCAAAGGTCCCAGGGTTGTTCACCGTGAAGGTTCCGCCCTGGACATCCTGGAGGGTGAGCTTGCCGGCCCGCGCCCGCCGGGCCAGGTCGTCGGTAGCCCGTGCCAGTCCGGCGATGGACATCCGGTCGGCCCCGTGCAGGACGGGCACGATCAGGCCGTCCTCGACAGACACGGCGACTCCGATGTTGATCTCCTTGTGAAGCGTCACCTTGTCCTCACCCCAACTGGCGTTGAGGATCGGCGTCGCCCGCAGTTGCTCGACCACGCCTTTGACGACGATCGGAACGTAGGTAAGGTCCACGCCCTCGCGCTGCTTGAAAGTGTCTTTGACCTGCTGGCGGTAGCGGACGACGTTTGTCATGTCCACCTCGGCGACCGTCCAGGCATGCGGGATTGTCTGCTTGCTCTTTGCCATGTTCACCGCAATTGCCCGGCGCATCGGGCTGAGCGGCAGGCTATCGCCGGCGGCGGCAACCGTCGCCGCCTGCTTATCGCCATCCGGCCTCACCCGCTGCCCGCCGTCGGGGGCCGTCCGCCCTCGTCGGGCGACGAACTCCTCGATGTCTTTCTTGCTGATCCTGCCGCCGATCCCGGACCCGCTGATCCGGGATAGTTCGTCATCCGAGATCTTGTGCTCCTCGAGGAGGGCGCGGACGGCGGGCGAGAGCCGGCTTCGGCCCTCGCTCCCCGAGGC
>VBDY01000079.1 GCA_005882775.1 Chloroflexota bacterium
TCGCGCGCTGGTGGGCGAGCGGCACGGCCGCGACAGGGCGCGGGACAAGGGAGGGATGCTCGTGTTCAGGCACCGTCTGGCGCCAGTGCGCCGACCGTTTGTTGTGCTTGTCCTGGCCGGTCTGTTGGCCAGCATGACCGGAGCGGTGGTCGAAGGGAGCGCGGCCGGGGGCAACTCCAGGCTCCCGAGCTGGTGGTCAAAGCTTCAATTGGTTTCGGCGCCTGGGTTCGTTCCCCGGGCGAGCCCCGGGAAGACCCATAGTGTGACGGTCGGTCCGAATGTCGACGCCAGCAACGAAACTGGTCCCCAGAGCGAGACCTCTATCGCCATAAACCCGAGCAATCCGAGCCAGATCGTGGCTGGCGCCAATGAGATCGATCGCCTGCCCATGAGGGCGCTCTTTTCCGGCGACGGCGGCAAGACCTGGGGCGGCGTCGATCTGCCGCTGCCGCCTCCCCGGACCAACAACGGATTCGATTTCGGCTCCGATCCGGGCATCGCCTGGGACACGAAAGGCAACGTCTATTACAGCTGGATCGTGGTTTTCTTCAGCAGCGGCGGTGCGATCAACGGCACCTCCATGGCGGTCAGCCGGTCGTCCGACGCTGGGCAAACCTGGATGAACACGTACTTCGTCCCCGAGACGGGGACCGCCCAATTCGATGACAAGCCAATGATCGCCGTCGACACCAACCTGAGCAGCCCGTTCCGCGACACGATCTATGCGGCCTGGGATCACACCAGCAACGTCAACGGCAAGCCGTCGAGCACGACCGGGATTGTGGTCACTCATTCGAGCGATGGCGGCGTGACCTTCTCCGGCCAAGCATTCGCCAGCTCGACTGCGTCCGGTCCGAAGGGGGACATCGGCGCCGACCCATTTGTCGCGCCCGACGGAACGCTGCACGTCGCCTGGCAGGACTTCCAGAACAGCCGGCTCACCGAGAGCAGCTCGGCCGACGGGGGCAACAGCTTCGGTCCCAGCCACGTGATCGCATCCACGCAGGTTGCCTTCGATATCGGGATCCCTGCGATGAACACGCGGCGGGCGCTTCTCTATCCGGCCTGCGGGGCGGACTCCAGCACCGGATCGAACCGGGGCACGCTGTACTGCTCGTGGATGGACGGAACTTTGAGCGGCGGCACGAACGTTTTTGTCGCCAGGTCGACCGACGGCGGGCAGACGTGGACTTCTCCAGTCAAGGTCAATGTCGATACGCGTCTCGCAGACCATTTCAACCAGTGGCTGGCGGTCGACCCGGCCGACGGTTCGGTCAACGTCAGCTGGAACGACACCCGAAACGATCCGACGCGGGTCAGCACAGACATCTTTTATGGCCGTTCGACCGACGGTGGCCAGAGTTTCAGTCCAAACGTTCAGGTGACGACGGCACCGACGAACGAAACCTGCTGCGGCGCTGACCTCGGCAACCAGTACGGCGATTACGAGGGGATCGCGGCCCTGGGAGGAAGCATCCACCCGGTCTGGACGGACCGAAGGGCGAGCGTGGCTGCGCTGGACGAGGAGGTGTTCACGGCGACGATCAAGGCTCGATAACGGAGGGAACTGTGCGATGAAAAGAGTTAGCGTGGCGCTCGCGACCGCAGCCGGTCTTGCCGTAGTTGCCTCCGCCGCTGGCGTCGCCACGGGAGCGACCCTCCTACGGATCAGCTCCGACCCGTTCACCAACACGACAAGCATGCACAGAACCGAGGTCGAACCGGACACGTTCGCCTTCGGGTCGACGATTGTCGCAACCTTCCAGACTGGGCGGTTCTTCAGCGGCGGCTCATCAGACATCGGATGGGCAACATCGCGTAATGGCGGCGCAAGCTGGACACACGGGTTCTTGCCCGGAATTACCCTGTATACGAACCCGCCAGGATCCTTCCCGCGCGTCAGTGATCCGTCCGTCGCCTTCGATGCCAAGCACGGCGTATGGATCATCTCGTCGATTCCGCTTACGGCAACTGGACACGTGCCGGTAGTTCTGGTGAACCGGTCGACGAATGGCGGCACCCGCTGGACTACCCCGGTTGCCATTCCGCAACCGGTTGGAGTCAAGGTTGACCTGGACAAGAATTGGACGGCCTGCGATAACACGCCGAGCAGCTCTTTCTACGGCAACTGCTACACCGAATTCGACAACTTCGCCCAGGGCGACGTGGTCTACATGAGCACCTCGAGCGATGGTGGCGCGAGCTGGGGTGTGCCGCAGACAACACCGAGCAAGTTCCGTGCGATCGGTGGTCAGCCGGTGGTCCAGCCAACCGGGACGGTGGTTGTGCCGATCGAGGGCTTCAGCCCTCAGGACACCTTCGCCTTCACCTCAACCGATGGAGGAGTCACCTGGAACAACCCGGTAGTCGTTGACCGAATTCAATTCCACAAGGTTGCTGGAAACCTGCGGACGTCACCCTTGCCATCCGCCGAGATCGACGGTGCCGGCCGTGTGTTCGTCGCCTGGGAGGACTGCGCCTTCCAGCCCGGATGCTCCGCAAACGACATCGTGTTCAGCACATCAACGGACGGCGTCAGCTGGTCGCCAAAGGCCCGGGTGCCGATCGATCCGATCGGGAACGGCACAGACCACTTCATCCCGGGGATCGCGGTTGATCGGAATACCGCTGGAGCGACTGCGCATGTAGGGCTGAGCTACTACTTCTACCCGAACGCCAACTGTAGCAAGCCCAGCACGCCCGCATGTGAGCTGTTCAGCGGGTTCATCTCATCCGGCGATGGCGGTGCCACCTGGGGCGGCAGTGCTCAGACGTCGGGCCCCGCAGACCTTTCCTGGATCGCCCTGACTTCCCAAGGGTTCATGGTTGGCGATTATGAATCAACCTCCTTCAGCGGTGGGCTTGCTTACCCCGTCCTGGATGTGGGCAAGGCGCCGACTGGAGCGCTCCTGGACGAGGCCACCTACACGGTCGCCGGCGGTTTTGGAATCACGGCGGCCGGTGGCGGCACTCCTGCGACGCAGAGCCGTGCGTCGTCGACGTTCAGCAGCACGACCTCGACCAACGCGACAAGTCGATAGTGGAACGGTGAGTTCAGGGAGGAAAACATGAGGCGATTAGGGTCAAGAGTCTCGATCGGCGCGATCACCGGGCTGCTCGCAGGGCTTGGGCTGCTGGTCCAGCCCGCCGCAGCCAGCCCCTCCCACATGAGCTTGAATTGTGCCGCGCAGCACACGCTCTGCGCGGAAGTTCAAGATCCGGAGGAGGTCTTCGGCGAGGGTCATTATGTCGGGCACGACGAGCCTTCGGCCCTCTTTTACTCGAACCTGCCGGGAGCGGGAAACCGGATGAGCTACTCGCTCATACTGCCCCGGGATCCGTCCTCGGCGCCACCGGCTGGGACGACCAACGCGCAGCTGCATCCGGCTTTCTGGTTTGGAATGGCACTGTGCGACACGCAGTCGTACCCCGAGCAGGTTGCCACCTGTACGCCGGACAGCGACAGCAACATCACGCCCAACCTGGCAAACCGACCCGGGAATGCTTTCATGGAGCTGCAGTTCTACCCGCCGGGCGGTCCGCCGGCTCCATTCTTCAACAGCTGCGATAGCACCAAGTGGTGCGTCGCGATGGTGACCTTTGGTCTCGCCGAGGATCCAATCAAGGGCACGCTCCTCAATTCGACCTGCGCGAGCATCACCGGGATCGAGTATGCGAACTTCGCTTTCCTGACGAAGAGCGGCACCCCGCAGCCCAGCTCGCCTCCGAACCCGATCCAGTCGACACTGAACACCTTCACTCCGGATCGAAACTCCGACCTCTTCATGAACTCCGGTGACCGGCTGAACGTGGTCTTACACGACACGAGCAGCGGCCTGTTCATCAGTGTCCAGGATCAGACCAACGGCCAGTCCGGTTCGATGACGGCCAGCGCGAGCAACGGGTTTGGATCGCCGTTGTATGAGCCACACGGCAGCAAGTGCCAGCTGGTCCCCCAGGATTTCCATCCGATGTACAGCACCTCGTCGGAGCAGACCCGGGTGATCTGGGCCGCGCACTCCTACAACATCGCGTTCTCGGACGAGATCGGCCACTTCGACTATTGCAGCAACGTACCCACCACCGGCGGCAGCTGCGCATCGACCGCGACGGAGGGCTCGCCGGGAGATACCGAGGCTTCCGACGGGGACGACCAGCGATGCTTCACCGCGGCCGACTCTGGCGGCCTTGGCGTCAGCGGCTGCACGGGCTCCAACTCCCCCGGCTTCGATGGCGTCGCCTACAAGGCTGATTGGCCGGATGGCAACACCACCCTTCACGCGGAGCCAATCCTGTTCTCGAGCCCAAGGACCGGTGCCAGCTTCAGCACCAACTACGAGCGAATGGCGCTGGAAGCCGACCTGCCGCGTATCGAGACTCTGGATTTCGGCGGGACCTGCAATCGCACGACCGGGGCGAATTGCACCCTGATTCCGACTACCGACGATGGCAAGTCGGCCGACTTCTACCCCTTCTTCTCCAACCAGAGCGTCTCCAGGCAGTGCACCTGGGCATTCGGCAATGACATTGCCGGCAAGACAAAGACGGACTTCGGAAAGAACGCCCAGTACGGATCGCTGCTGTCGCTCGAGTACCTGGTCTTTGGCGGCCGCGGCACGACCCTGCATCGCTTCAACGACTTCCGCAACGTGATGGCCCAGAACCCCTGCCCGGCAGGAAGCGGCCGCTAAGTCTAAAGGCGGGGGCTGCCCGAGGCGCAGCCCCCAGCTTCCGTTCCGGGAAACCGGCCATTAATATTGTTACTTCACAATCCTTTACAAATCGTTGACCACCGCGCGAAACACCAGTACGCTTGACCAAACCGCTCAGGGAGGGATGGGCTTGACCAGTTTGAAGCGATCAAAGGTGTTAACCGGGGCCTCGGCCGCTGTTCTGGCTGCCGGAGCGATATCGAGCTCGGTTGCGTTCGCCAACCCGGACACAAATGTGCGGGTGACACAAGACCAGGATGGCCATTACGTCAGCGCACACACCATGGCCACCGGAGTGGTGTATTCGGACCCCGTTCTCGATCGGTGCGGCATCGATCGCCGGCAGCAGAACGAGCCGACAATCGCTATCGACCCGCGGAACAGCGACGTGCGGACGGCCGGCAGCAACGACTATTGCGGCATACCGACCAACGGTGATGCCTGGGCCGGCTTCTACCGGTCAGCGAACGGCGGTGCCACCGGCTCCTGGGTTGACAGCCTCCTCCCTGGCTACGCTGCCGACACCTCTCCCGAAGGCATCGCGTCTCCGCTGCATTCACTGGCGCAGGGCGGGGCGCATGCGGCAGGCGATCCGGTGCAGGCGTGGGACAGCAACGGCAACCTCTTCTTCATGGGCAACAACTTCAACCGGGGAATTGCCGACGGCAAGTCCGGCTCTGTGCGAGATCTCACCGGTGACATCTGGGTTGCGACGTATGCCCCCAAGGATCCGGCCGACAACACGACCGACGGGCAGGCGTACAAGCGTACGGTCCTGCTCGACACCAATACATTCGGCGCCGGACAGCAAACGGACAAGACCGGGATCAACGTTGATCGAACCAACGGGAATATCTACGCAGCCTGGTCCGCTTTTCACGGCAGCGCATGCAACGAGATTCTGTTCTCGCGCTCGACGGACCACGGGCAGACCTTCAGCCCGCCGCTGAAGCTCAGCAGCAGTGTCTGCAACAACCAGGGCCCAAACATCGCGATTGGGCCGACCGGGAACGTTTACGTTTCCTGGCAAGCAAACAACGGCGGCACCAAGAGCCGCGGCACGCAGTCCGCGAACGGGGCCGCATTCGTGAAGTCGATTGATGGCGGTCGAAGCTTCAGCATGGCGCGGATCGTGATCAACTACGTTCCGTTCGTTTCAAATCAGTTTTCAGGCAGCGGCGCGCGGCAGTGCGGCGACGCGCCCTTGAACTGCCCGACCGGCCAGACATTCCCGCGGTTTGACCTCGCCCAGCCAACCTTGACGACCGACGGCACGGACGTGGACATGGCGTTTCAGGTGCGTCTCAGCGACGGCGAGGGGCAGATCAAGTTCTCGCGGTCGGTCAATCAAGGAGCCACATGGAGCAACCCGACCGCGATCGATTCGCACCCGGGCGACGGCCACCAGTTCTTCCCCTGGATAACAGCATCGGGGAATCAGATCAGCGCGGTCTACTACGACAGCATGGGAGATCCTAACTACAGTCCGACCAGTGCACCGTGCAACAGCCCGACGGGAGCAGGATACCCCTGCCTGAACGTCCACTATGCGAAGTCGACCAATCACGGCGCCACCTGGGCGATCTCGACTATCACTGACGCCCCGATCAACCCGAACTTCGAGCAGTTCGGCGGGCGCCTGGTGCCGTTCTTCGGCGACTACATCATGGTCTCGGCGGTAACCACGGCGACCGGTACCACCGTCGCCGCAGCCTGGACTGACAGCCGGGACGTGGTGCTGGGCACCGAAAAGCCTGGTCAGGACATGGACAACGACGACATTCTCGGCGCCGCGGAGACGACAGAAGCATGCACCACCGGGATCGCAGACGCCTGCTTTGACACTGGAGGACTCGACCAGAACATCTACACGCAGAGCATCTCGTAAGGCAACAAGAGGGCCGCGCCGCGTGGCGCGGCCCTCTTTTTCGGGGGTTGATACGATCAGTCCTTAACGGGGATTTACGATTCGTTGATCGGCGGCGGCCGGCACCGTCAGAGCGGGACAGAACCAGGGAGGGATGCACTTGACTGCAGGTACCAGATCGCGATTTCGAGGCGTGCTCTTGATTGGTGGGGCGGCGGTGGCGCTGGGGGCCGGGATCGTCCCCGCGCTCGCCAAGCAGTCCACCGACCAGCTTGTGAACGTGGCGAG
Source organism: Chloroflexota bacterium (assembly GCA_005882775.1). Lineage (GTDB taxonomy): Bacteria > Chloroflexota > Dormibacteria > CF-121 > CF-121 > VBDY01. The sequence goes on from VBDY01000079.1 coordinate 6,868, forward strand.
CCCGAAAACGCCCTTCTCGCAAAACAAGCAGAACGAGCCGGCGCTGGCCGTGGACGCCAACCACCCGAACGTCCTGGTGGCCGGGGCCAACGACAACCTCGACGAGGAGGCCTGTAACGCCGGCGATCCCAGGACCTGTCCATTCACCCCGGGCGTCGGCGGTTCCGGTGTCTACTTCTCGTTCGACAGCGGTCATAGCTGGACACAGCCGCGGTACTCCGGCTACACCGCGCGCACGTGCCTCGGGCCGAACGCCTGCGCCGCGAGCACGCCGCCTACCGCGGCGGGCCCATCCAACGCCGGAATCGGACCGATCGGGACGCTCCCTAATTACGTGGAGAACGGGCTCGTCGCGGACGGCGATCCCGCACTTGCTTTCGGGCCAGTGCCCGGGTCGAACGGAACGTTTTCCTGGGGCAACGGATCGCGGCTCTACTACGCGAACCTGACATCGAATTTCCCCGGAACATCAACCTTCCCGGGCTTTGAGGGGGTTGCTGTTTCGAGGACCGACAACGTCAGCGCCGCAGCGGCAGGTGGTTCGGTGGGCCAGGCGGCCTGGATGAACCCGGTGATCGTCAGCAAGCAGTCGTCCACGACGTTTAGCGACAAGGAGCAGATCTGGGCCGACAACGCGGCAACCAGCCCATTCTTTGGCAACGTCTACATCTGCAACGCCGCATTCCGGAGTGTCGGAAAGCGGGGAGCGCCAGCGCCCCTCACGGTTGCCACATCGACCGACGGCGGGAGCACCTGGAATCAGCAGCAGGTGACGGCATCGGTGGACAACGGCCAGCACCCCGGCCAGAGTGGATGCACCATCCGGACTGACAGCCAGGGAGTTGTCTACGTGTTTGCCCAACTGTTCGGTCCTGGCGTTCCCGGGACGGGCGCGCACATCCTGATCCAGTCCTTCAATGGCGGCAAGACCTTCACGACGCCGCGCCAGATCTTCAGCGTTACCGACAACTGTGTGTACTTCGACACGGTCCTTGGCCGGTGCGTGATGGACGGTATCGCCGGTGCGCGTGATGACCTGGCCGCCAGCCCGGGCGTGGATATTGCCAACGGGGCCCCGACCGGTGCCGGCGCGACGAATGAGATCGTGGATAGCTGGGCGGACGGCCGAGGCGGAATAAACAACGAGCACGTCATGTTCAGCTACTCGCGCGACGGCGGCAACACATGGTCAGCGGCCGCGAGCATTGGGACAGCGGGAGACCGTGGCTACTACGCTGCACCTGCGATTTCACCGAGTGGAAAGGACGTATACGTCACCTACAACGCCTTCACAACGACATTCCAGAGCACGACATCGACGCCCAGAAACCTGAACGGCGTCGTGTTGCACGCCTCCATCGATAGCAATGGCGTACCAGGAGGTTTCAGCCAAATCCACCGTGGCGCCGATGGCGACCCGCGGACTTCGAGCCAGAACAACCTGCTGGGCGAGTTCCTCGGCGACTACGTCTACGCGGTGGCGACGGATACCTACGGAGCCGGCGTCTGGAACGACACGCGCAACGGCGCGGACTGCCCGGCAATCGATGCCTGGCGGCTGTCGCTTCGCAACGCTCCCGGGACCGTGGCGCGGCCTGCGCCTGACCGGGATTGCCCAGGCGGCGCTAAGTCCACGTTCGGCAATAGCGACATCTTCGGCTTTACCTCGGCGCCGTAACCGCTGACGGAAGGGAGGCCGTGCCGCAAGGCGCGGCCTCTTTCTATCCTTTGAGCTCGCCCGGGATGATGGTGCGCTTGAGCAGCTCGGTGCCGCGCAACACCTGGGCCTCGGCCGGGATGCCGACCGGCCAGTCGGTCAGGAAGTGCTGCAGGTCATCGGGGCTCTTCATCGGATAATTGGCGAGGCTGATCAGGATGTCTTCCTTTTTGAGCCCCGCCTTGTCGGAGGGCCCGCTGGGGTCGACATGTGCAACTCGCACTCCTGACTCCTGCTCCAGGTGATAGAAGCGGTTGACCCGTCGATGGATCGGCCAGGGCTCGCCCCCGATCCCGAGGTAGGCGCGGACCACCCGCCCGTCGCGCATCAGCAGCGACACAATCCGCTGGGCCGTGTTGCTCGGAACGGCAAAGCAAATGCCCTGGGCCATGGCGATGATGGCGGTGTTGATGCCGACCACCTGGCCCCGAGTGTCCACCAGCGGCCCACCGGAGTTTCCCGGGTTGAGCGCTGCATCCGTCTGGATGATGTTTTCGATCGTCCGCCCGGACTGCGCACGCATGGTCCGGCCGACGGCGCTAACCACACCGGTGGTGACTGTCGACTGGAAACCAAAGGGGTGGCCGATGCCGACCACCAGCTGGCCGACGCGCAACTGCGCGGAGTCGCCCAGGGTGGCGTAGGGGAGACCGGTCCCGACCGCGCGCAGCAAGGCGAGGTCGGTATGAGGGTCCTGCCCGATCAGGCTCGCCTTGATGCTGGACCCGTCGCGCAGGGTCAGCTCGTAGTCCTTGACCGCGCTCGCCACGTGACTGTTGGTCAGTGCATAGCCATCCGGGGTGATGATCATCCCGGTACCGACCTTCGTGACTCCAACCACGGCCGGCCCGACCGCGTCGACCACGCCGATCACGGCCTGCGAGTAGGCGTCCAAAAGCTCGACGTTGGAAAGCATTGCCAAGCTCGTACCCAATTCAAAAGGGGCTAAACAAGCGAGGGCTAGTGGCCGATGACGTGAAGGCGCCAGCCGCCGAGGTCGTCCGGCTGCGGGTGATCGGCTTCGCTGACCGAGGACTCGCGCATCAGGTCCTCGATCCGCCGCTGGCTTTTGATGAACGCAGTGACCACCTCCGGGTCGAAATGCGTTCCCGAGCCCTTGAGGATCTCGGCCTTGGCGTACTCGAACGTCCGCGCCGGACGGTAGGAGCGGTCGGAGGTCATGGCGTCGGCAGCATCCGCGACCGCCAGGATACGAGCGCCCAACGGGATCTCGTCCTCGCGCAGCTGGTCCGGGTAGCCGTTGCCATCCCAGCGCTCGTGGTGGTGACGAATCAGCGGCAGCGCTGGCTCCAGGAAGTCGATCCCCTTCAGCATGTCGACTCCGATCACGGGGTGTTTCTGCATCCGGATCTCTTCCACCGGCTCGAGCCGCGACCGCTTGCGGAGGATGCCATCTTCGATGCCGATCTTGCCGATGTCGTGTAGGACGCAGG
>VBDY01000204.1 GCA_005882775.1 Chloroflexota bacterium
GCGCCGAGCGCAGCGCGCCCTCGATCAGCTCCTGCTGGTCCTCGGGGCCGGTAACCAGCCACTCGTCGGGCCCGAGCCAGAGCGCGCTCCGGTCGCCACCCGACGAGGTCGTGTTTGGGATCTGGGGGAGAGCAAACCCGAGGCCCGCGCGCAGACGTTCCATGACGGCCACGTCGCCAGGATCAGCGCGCAGGTCTAGCTGGGACAGAAACGCCAATTCTCTGATCGTGAGGCGATCCCCAAGGGCATCGGATGCTGCCGCAAACTGGGATGCGTGGCCGCGCAGGGGGCTGCGTTTCAGCTTCTCAGCTATCACGGCGCTGGTTTTCCCTGTCGTAGAACACAGGCTCCGTGATGGTCGCCGCGACCACCCGGTCCGGCAGCTGGACATAGACCGTGCTCCCCAGGCGCTCCCGGCCACTCTTCACCATGGCCAGCGCAAAGCTCCTGCCCAGGGCGGCGCTGCGGTAGCTCGAAGTGACATGGCCGAGCATGGGAGTGGGCGGCGGTTGACGGTCAGGCTCCGCGACCAGTTGGGACCCTTCGGGGATCACGTCGTCAGGGTCGTCGGGGAGCAGCCCGACCAGGTGTTTTCGGTCGGGCCTGCTGGTATCCGCCCGTTGGTGCGAGCGCCGGCCGATGAAGTCTTTCTTCTTCCTGGACACGATCCAGCCCATCCCCAGGTCCTGGGGCGTGACCGTCCCGTCGGTATCCTGCCCGACGATCACATATCCCTTCTCCGCGCGCAGCACGTGCATCGCCTCGGTGCCGTATGGGGTGATGTCCCCGCCCTGGGTCATGATCGCCTCCCATAGCGCGAGCCCGTACCAGCTGGGGACCCAGACCTCGAAGGCCAGCTCTCCCGAGAAAGTGATCCGATGCACTCGGGCCGCGACCTGGGCGACCCTGGCCTCGCGCCAGGTCATGAAGGGCATGCTCTCGGGATCGACCGGCAACCCGGGGGCCAGCCTGGACAGGACTTCGCGCGAGCGTGGGCCCACGACAGCCACCGCGGCCCACTGGTCGGTGACCGAGGTCAGCCGCACCCGCAGGTCAGGCCACTCGGTCTGCAGCCACTCCTCGAGGTGATCCAGTACGCCCGCCGCACCGCCGGTCGTGGTGGTCGCCAGGTATCGTTGGGGGCCGAGCCGGACAACCACCCCGTCGTCGAAGAACATCCCGTCGGGCTTGCACATCACGCTGTAGCGGCAAGAGCCGACCGCCAGAGTATCCAGGGCGTTGGTGTAGATCCGGTTCAGAAATTCGAGGGTGTCGGGCCCCTGGATGTCGATCTTTCCCAGGGTGGAGACGTCCTGGACTCCCACTCCCTGTCGGGCGGCAGCGCACTCGCGCTGCACGGCTGCCTCCATCGCCTCTCCGGGCTGCGGGTAATACCACGGACGTTTCCACTGCCCCACGTTTTCGAAGACAGCGCCGTGGGCCAGGTGCCAGGGGTGGATCGACGTCACCCGGACCGGGTCGAACAGGGCGCCCCGGTTGCGGCCGGCCATCAGTGCGAAAACGACCGGCGCATAGGGCGGCCGGAAGGTGGTGGTCCCGACGGCAGCCACCGGCTGGCCCAGTTGCGCCGCCACGATGGCGCCTTCGTTGACCCCGGCGGTTTTTCCCTGGTCTGACCCGGTCCCGATGGTCGTGTACCGCTTGATGTGTTCAACCGAGCGCATGCCGGTGCCGAGAGCGCGCCGAACGTCGGCCAGGGTCACGTCCCGTTCCAGGTCGATGAAGTGGGTAGATCCGTCGGCCTGGCGCCCTGGGATGGTCCAGCAGGCTTGAATCACTCCCACTCCCAGGTGGTCGAGCTCTCCGTTTGCCGAGCCTGTGACCCGGACTCCCCGGGTCGCCGCGTCGGGAACAAAGCAGGCGAGCCGCTCCTCGTAGCGCAGGCGCCCCTGCGCCTGACTGAAGAGATGGATCGCCGGGTTGAAGCCGCCGGAGATGCAGAGCAGATCGCAGTCGACGGTGCGCGCGGCGGATAGGTCCCCGTCGAGGGGGCCGATCGTCACCTGACGCAGGCCATGCTCGTCGCCCGCCGTATCGACCACGCCGATACCCGCCCGCACGTCAATCACGGCTTCGACCGCAACCCCGGCCCCCCGAAGATCCCCGACCAGGCTGTTGGTGCTGTCATTGTTCGTGAACACCACGGCCCGCCTTCCCGGGGCAACTGCGTATCGGTTCAGGTATGTGCGCACCGCTCCTGCCAGCAGGATGCCAGGCCGGTCGTTGTTGGCGAAGACGAGGGGCCTTTCGTGGGCGCCTGTCGCCAGGACGACCTGTC
>VBDY01000080.1 GCA_005882775.1 Chloroflexota bacterium
AGGCGCCGCCGGCCGCATCCGCAGCCAGCCCGTAGTCGTTCTGTGCGCCGCCTGCCGGCTCCGGCACCACCTCGTCGACTAGGCCCAGGCGCTGCAAATCGGCAGCGGTCAGCTTGAGAGCCTCGGCCGCCTCCACCTTGCGGCTGATGTCGCGCCAGAGGATGGACGCGCAGGTCTCGGGTGGGGCCACGCTGTAGATGGAGTGCTCCATCATCAAAAGGCGGTCCCCGACGCCGATCCCGAGCGCCCCTCCGCTCCCGCCCTCGCCGACGACCAGGGTGACGATCGGGATCCGTGCCTGGGCAAAGGCGACCAGGTTGTCCGCGATCGCCCAGGCTATGCCCCGTTCCTCCGCGCCCGCCCCGGGGAAGGCGGCCGGCGTGTCGACCAGCGCCACCACCGGGAACTGGAATTTCTCGGCCTGCCGGATGAAGCGGAGCGCCTTGCGATACCCCTCGGGGTTGGCCATGCCGAAGTTTCGCAGCGCGCGCTCGGCGGTGTTGCGGCCCTTCTGCTGGGCAATGATCATGACCGTGCGATCATCCAGCCGGGCGGGCCCCCCGATGATGGCGTGGTCGTCTCCGAAGAGCCGGTCGCCATGCAGCTCGACGAAGTCGCGGAAGATGGCGTGGATATAGTCCAGCGCGTAGGGCCGGTCGGGGTGACGGGCTAGCTCGACCTGCGCCCAGGTCGCTGCTGCCAGCGACCCGTTGTCAGACACCGCTCTTGGCTGGGGCCTTAGCCGCGGACCTCGCCGGCACCGCGGGCAGCTGGAAATCGGACGGGGTGCCGTTGGCGGTGTAGAGGTCCAGCAGTTGCCGCAGGACCGCCCCCAGCTCCGGGCGCGGCACCACCATGTCGATCATCCCGTGCTTCCAGAGGAACTCGGCAGTCTGGAAACCCTCCGGCAAGGTCTCGTACGTGGCTTGCTGAATCACGCGGGCACCGGCGAAGCCGATCATGGCCCCGGGCTCAGCCAGGATGACGTCGCCGAGCGACGCGAAGCTGGCCGTCACGCCGCCCATGGTGGGGTCGGTCAGGAGGGAGAAGTGAGGCACCCGCGCCACGCCCAGGCGGCCGAGCGCCGCAGCCGTCTTGGCCATCTGCATCAGGGAGAGCACGCCCTCCTGCATTCGAGCTCCGCCCGAAGCGGAGATGGTAAGCAGCGGCAACCGGTTGCCAGTGGCGCGCTCGATCGCGCGCGTGATCTTATCGCCGGTGGCCGCCCCCATGCTGCCACCCATGAACGAGAAGTCGAGGCACATGATGACGATCCGGTGGCCGGCCAGGCTGGCCTCGCCCCAGACGGCCGCCTCGTTCATGCCGCTGTTGGCCCGGCTCTGCTCGATCCGCTTCGTGTACGGTTGCGAGTCCTTGAAGCCGAGCACGTCCTGGGCAACGACCTCAGAGTCCTCCTCGTGGAAAGATTCGGGCTCGGTCAGCATGGCAATCCGCTCGTGAGCTCGCAGCCGGAAGTGGTACCCGCAGCGGTAGCAGACCCGCAGGGCGGCGGTCAGCCGGGCCGGCTCGAGCGAGGTATCGCACTTCGGGCAGACCAGCCGGTCGACCTCCTCACCCACGCCGGCGCGTGGCGACGGCAGTGAAACGTAACGCGTCTTGGGACGAAACATTAGACCCGAGCCTCCGTCATTCCCACTCGAGGACGCAGGCGCCCCAGGTCAGGCCGGCGCCGAAACCGACCAGCACCAGGTGATCGCCTTTGTGGACGCGACCCGCCTTGACTGAGTCTTTGAGGGCGAGCGGAATGGAGGCAGTCGAGGTATTGCCGTAGTGGGCGATGTTGTTGGCCATGATCTCTGGCCCCACGCCCAGCCGCTTGCCGGCGGCCTCGATGATTCGCGCGTTCGCCTGGTGAGGAACGATCAACGTGACGTCCTCCAGGGAAACATCCGCCTTCTCCAGGGCCTGAAGGGTAGCCTGCGCCAGGATCTCGGTTGCAAAGCGGAAAACCTTGCGCCCATCCATCCGAATCTCCGGCCGCCCGCGACCCTCGGGCCCCTCCGCGCCCGGCGCAACATATATAAGGTCGCCGCCGGAGCCGTCAGAACCGAGCACGCAGGACTTGATTCCACCGCTTTCCGACGGCCCGAGCACCACGGCCCCGGCCCCGTCACCGAAAACGACACAGGTGCCCCGGTCCTTGAAGTTGACGATCTTGGTCAGCGTCTCGGTCCCGATGACCAGGGCCTGGCGAGATTCGCCCGCGTTGACGAACTTGTCCGCGATGTCCAGCGCATACAGAAAACCAGTGCATGCCGCCTGCACGTCGAAGGCGGGGCCGTGCGCTCCGAGCCGCTCCTGGACGCGAGATGCGCAGGAGGGGAAGGTTGAGTCGGGTGTGGATGTGCTCAACACGATCAGGTCGGTATCCTCGGGCCGCAGGCCCGCTGCCGAGAGCGCATCCTGGGCTGCAGCCACGGCCAGGTCGGTCGTGCCCTCGTCGGCGGCCGCGATCCGGCGCTCGACGATGCCGGTGCGCTCGCGGATCCACGTGTCCGAGGTCTCGACCATTTTCTCGAGGTCGGCGTTGGTCAGGACACCGGCCGGAACGTACGTTCCGACGGATTTGATGCTGGTAGGCATGGCCCTCCCCCGCGCTGAGGATTCTGAACAGTATATACCGGCAAATTCGCTCCGGTTACGGGCTGCGAATACGTGACCGAATTGTTGGGGGGTTCAGCCCGCCGTGATCGTCACCCGCACGGTCCGCTCGCGCGGGCCGTCGAAATCCGCCAGGAAAATCCCTTGCCAGCGACCGAGCTGAAGCCTGCCTTCGCGTATCGGGATGGTTTGCGAGGTGCCGACCAGCGTCGACTTGATGTGGGCGGCGGCGTTGCCCTCGGCGTGCCGGTAGCCGCCCTCCCAGGGCACCAGGTTATCCAGGGTGCCGAGGAGATCTGTCAGGACGTCCGGGTCTGCGTTCTCGTTGATGAATACGCCGGCGGTGGTGTGGGGCACGTAGACGTGGCAGAGACCGTCTGAGACATCGCTCTCCCTGACCAGCTGCTCGACCCGGTCCGTGATGTCCAGGGCGTCGGACCGCTTTCTCGAGCGCACCGTCAGGCTTTCGGTTTGCGTCTTGCTCGCCACTTGACAGAATCGTAACCCCGGCGCGCGGAGCCGAGGGCCGATCCAGGCCCGAGGCGACGGCACAAAGCGCGCCCCGTACGGCGCGCAAGAGAGGCGTTTCTCGTCCGATAGAGGCGCGATAATATCCGGAATGCCGCGCGACCTGCCGATCGGAAACGGCACCCTGCTGATCAACTTCGACCGGGACTACCAGCTGCGCGACATCTATTACCCCCGGGTCGGCCAGGAAAACCACACCGGCGGCGAAGCCTGCCGGGTTGGGGTTTGGGTGGACGGTAGCTTCTGCTGGCTCAGCGACCCGAGCTGGTCGCGCCGGCAGGTCTACATGGCCGACACCCTGGTCACGCAAGCCGAGCTCGAGCATCCCGAGCTCCAGCTGCAGTTGCTGTTCAACGACACCGTTGATGTGGGGCGCGACCTGCTGGTCCGGCGGATCGCTATCCGCAACACCGGCTTAACCCGCGAGGTCCGGCTGTTCTTCCACTTCGATTGGCGCCTCTACGGGACTGAGGTGGGCGACACCGCCATGTTCTATCCGCCGATAAAGGGTCTGGTTGCCTACAAGGGGCATCGCTATTTCGCCGCGGTCGGCCAGGTGGGAGAGCGGGTAGGGGTCGATGCCTACGCCTGCGGAAAGAAGGATGTGGGCGGAGCCCAGGGAACCTGGCGGGATGCGGAAGACGGCGAGCTCGGGGGCAATCCGATCGAGCAGGGCTCGGTCGACATGACGCTCGGTCTCCATGCCGGCCAGGTACCGGCGGGCGAGGTCCGCACCGTCTACCAGTGGTTGATCGCGGCCAAGGATCTCCAGACGGTCCAGGCGCTGGCGCAGATCGTGGTGCAACGTACCCCCGAGGCCTTCATCGAGCGTACACGTAACTACTGGATCGCCTGGGTGAGCAAGAACCCGAACGAGTTCGCGGAACTGTCCCCAAGCGTTGCCGAGCTCTACCGGCGGAGCCTGCTGATCCTGCGGACCCAGGTCGACAACGGCGGCGCAATCATTGCCGCCAACGACTCGGAGATCATCAAGTTCGCGCGCGACACCTATAGCTATATGTGGCCGCGGGACGGCGCGATGGTCGCCTACGCGATGGACCAGGCGGGCTACATGGAAGTGCCGCGCCAGTTCTTCACCTTCTGCGCCGGGCTGCTCACCGAGGAAGGTTACTTCCGCCACAAGTACACGCCCGCCGGCGAGCCGGGCAGCAGCTGGCACCCGTGGGTCGACAAGGCCGGCCACCCGCAGTACCCGATCCAGGAGGACGAAACCGGCCTGGTCCTGTTCAGCCTCTGGCATCACTACCAGACCCACCGCGATTTCGAGTTCTACAAACCGCATTACCGGCCGTTCATCATTCGGGCCGCCGACTTTCTGGCTCGCTATCTGGAGCCGTCAACCGGCCTGCCGGACGCCAGCCACGACCTGTGGGAGGAGCGCCGCGGGATCATGAGCTACACCGTGGCCGCCGTCTGGGCGGGGCTGCAGGCGGCGGCCAATTTCGCGGAGCTGTATGGCGAGACCAACCTGAAGGAGAAGTACCGAACGGTGGCTGCCGCCATCAAGCAGGCCGCCCTCGAGCACATGTTCGACCCCGAGCTGAACCGCTTCCTTCGCCGGATCACGGTCCGGGAGGACGGAAGCATCGTCAAGGACGTTGTGATCGACTCCAGTCTCTATGGCCTGTTCTACTTCGGCATGTTCGAACCCGACGATCCCCGGGTGGTATCGACCATGCAGGCGGTCTACGAGCGGCTCTGGTGCAAAACGCCGGTCGGCGGAATCGCCCGGTACGAGGACGACCACTACTACCAGGTCACCCAGGACATCCGCAACGTCCCGGGCAACCCATGGTTTATCTGCACCATGTGGTATGCGCAGTGGCTGGTTGCCTCGGCCAGGAGCCAGGCCGACCTGAGCCAGGCGCGGGACATTCTCGAGTGGGTGGCGGCCGCGGCCCTGCCCAGCGGGGTGCTATCCGAGCAGCTTCATCCGTACACCAAGGCCCCGCTCTCTGTATCACCGCTGACCTGGAGCCACGCCACTGCGATCTCCCTGATCCACGAATACCTGGAGAAGCGCAGGCAGCTGAGTGCCTGGCGCGGACCGACCGGCAAAGATTTACTGAGCGCCTAGGGTCTGCACCCGATGTCGCCATGCCAGGGCGCTTTGATATCCTCCATGCGTGCGCGCACCGGTGCGCTTTCCCATCAGTGGCGTCGTGGGCGCCGTCCGAGCCGACCTCGGCTGTCTGCTGGTAGCCGTCCTTTTTCTGATCATCATGGCGTCGACCATCGTCTTCGCGACGATCTTCACGCCGCCTGCGCATAATGCCTTCGTCTGATGGCTGCTAACTTCAAGCGCCTGATGGCGGACAGCCGGGAGATGTCCCGGCGGAGCTTCTTCGCCATGGTGGGCTGGGGCGCCTTCACCGTAGCTTCTCTGGCGGCGCTGTGGGAAAGCCTCAACTTCATGAACCTGCCGCGGACCGCCCTCTATGAGGAGCCGGCTGCATTCAAGGCCGGGCCGCCCGGCGATTACGGGGTTGGCTCAACCACCGTCCTGACGGACAAGCGGGTGGTGATCAACCGGGATCCGGACGGGTTCTACGCGATCAGCCTGATATGCACTCACCTGGGCTGCACGCCCCGCTACTTCAACGACGTCACCTCCGACCTGGTGGCCAAGGGTATCTCCGGGATCAAGGACCCGGACACCGGCCTGGCCGCCACCCCGGCAAACCCGGCCCTGGTCGGTTTCAAATGCCCGTGCCATGGAAGCCGCTATTTCCGGGACGCCGTGAACTTCTTCGGTCCCGCTCCCCGGCCGATGGACCGGATCCACGTCGAGGTGGCGCCCGATGGCAAACTATTCGTCGACCGCTCCGTCATCGTTGACCGCCACTTCCGCTTGAAGGTGTAAGGAGAAGGCACAGTTGATGAGACTGGTGCGTGCGGCATTCGACGAGATCTACGCCCTCCTGGCTCAGATGGTCAGCTCTCTTTTCCGGCATGGCCTGCCCCTGACCGACAAGATCGCCGCTCGCACTGCCCTGACCAACTTCGTCCTGCACATCCATCCGGTTCGGGTGCGCCGCTCCTGGATCCGGATGTCGTACACCCTTTGCCTGGGCGGCCTCTCTTTCTTTCTTTTCATCGTGCTCACCGTCACCGGCCTCTACCTGATGTTTTATTACGTTCCCTCCACCGGTCACGCCTTCCAGGACATGCGCGACCTCCAGTTCGTGATCACGTTTGGCGGCGTGGTTCGCAACATGCACCGGTGGGCGGCTCACCTGATGGTGATCACGGTCTGGCTGCACATGGCCCGGGTGTTCCTCACCGGCTCGTACAAGAAACCGCGCGAGTTCAACTGGGCGATCGGCACCACCCTGCTCCTGATCACGCTCCTGCTCAGCTTCACCGGCTACCTGCTTCCCTGGGACCAGCTGTCCATCTGGGCGGTCACGGTGGGAACCAACATGGCCCGCTACGCGCCGATCGCCGGACCGTTCACTCGCTACCTGCTGCTGGGCGGGACGGTGGTGGGGGACAACGCCCTGCTTCGCTTCTATGTGCTGCACGTGGTCGGACTACCGCTGTTCGGCTTCCTCCTGATGGTGGTGCATTTCTGGCGCGTCCGCAAGGACGGCTTTTCGGGCGGCCTCTAGGAATGGCCACCGAAGCCCGCGAACGCATCGAGGCCCGGCGGCGGGTTCAGCAGCGGGAGGCGCCGCTGGCTATCAGGGACGACAAGGACGACGAGATGATCGTCTCTTTCCCGGAGTTCATCTTCAAGGAGTTCATCGTTGCCGTCGGGATGACCGTATTCCTGGTGCTGGTCTCGATCTTCCTGCAAGCGCCTTTGCTCGGCAAGGCAAACGCCGCCATGACGCCGAACCCGTCGAAGGCTCCCTGGTACTTCCTGGGCCTCCAGGAGCTCCTCTCCCGGTTTCCGCCGCTGATGGCGGGGGTGGCCTTTCCGACGTTCGTGATCGTGCTCATGATCCTGGTCCCTTATGTGGACAAGAATCCAAGCCGGCGTCCGGCCGAGCGGAAGCTGGCCATCATCCTGTTTGCCCTCTACTCCATGATCGCTGTGGCACTGGTGGTGATCGGTACCTTCTTCCGCGGCCACGAGTTCACCTGGGACTGGGGCTGGGTCCTGGGGAGCGGGCAGTAGGGCAGTGCACTGATGCTGGGACGAGCATTTCTGCTGGCCAGCGCCGCCTTCCTCGGACTGCTCGCCTTTGCCTTCTGGCGAGACGCGAACCGGGACTACATCCCGGTCCAGCAGAAGTACCTGGCAAAGTACGGCGGCACGTTTGCGATCGGTATCCAGCAGCTCTTTCCCAAGGTCCAGGTCAACGGAAACTTTCAGGTCGAGCGCTGCATCACCTGTCACGTGCCGGATATCACCAAGATCGGTCCGCAACAGGCGGCCCAGCGGCTCGGTGGTGGCCACCCCTCGGTGATCGATGACGCCGTCTTTGCCAAGTACGGCCAGGACACCTTGATCTGCCGGACCGGCGGGACAGCGGCCGCCAGTCCGTCGGCCAGCCCATCTGCGGGAGCGAGTCCGTCAGCTTCCCCGAGTGCGTCCGGGTCTGCCTCGCCTCCGACCGCGCCCGCCAAACCGGGTGGTGGCGTTCCCAACCCCAGGACTCAGGCCGGCGCTCTCACGGGCGGCTCGACCGCAGCCGCTCCGGCCCTCATCGGTTGCCAGGATCCGAACGCGACACCCTTCTACCTGCTCGACGCCAATGGACACCAGGTCAGCGACCCGCAGACCGGCAAGCCGCTGGTCGCTTCCCTCACCGGCTTCATCCCTCGCCAGTTCAAGGGCCTCGGCATCGACGAGTCAGGTTGCATCATCTGCCACAACGGCAACCGGCAGGCGACCGACCAGGCGGGCGCTCACCAGAACCTGGTTGCTAACCCATTCGCGGTGTATAACACCGCGCCCACCCTCTTCGAGCAGAACTGTGCGGTGTGCCATGGGTCGCTGGGCGAAGGCGGGAAGGGCCCGCCACTGAACGACCAGGACCGGCTGGGATTCTTCAACGACGACTACTACCAGCGGTGCATCTTCCTTGGCAACAAGGGTTCAGAGCACCTCAGCACCATCATGCCGGCCTGGGGTCTGACCCACGCTCTGTCAAACGACAGGATCAACACCCTGGTCCATTGGATCCGCCTCTGGCAGGACTACGCGAGGCTGCCATGAGGCGCCAGCTGCTTCGTGACCTGATCGGGACAGCCGTGGTCTTTGTGGTGCTTTCGGTGGTGACCTTTGCCATCATCTACGCCGACTTCCTGCTGGACGTGACCAAGGCGCACAAGGCGGGTGGCTGAGGTGCTCTCGATCGTCTACCTGCTCAACCTGAACCGGGACCCGGGGCTGGGTGATTTCTTTTTCGTCCTCGTCTGGGCGGTGGGCACCCTGCTACTCGTTTCCTATTACGTCTATCGGATGACGCAGCGCTAAATCGCGGCTGCATGCATCGTGGTACAGCCACAGGTCCCGCCGCTGGTGAGTCACCCGCGCCGTCGTCCCAACCCACGGCTGGCCGGGTGGCTGAGCCTGGTGCCGGGCCTGGGCCAGCTCTACAACCGGCAGCCCCGCAAAGCGATGACCTTCTTTATCGGAGTGGCCGGGCTCTTCTTCCTCAGCCTGAACGTCCCGGGCATCACCGGCGACCTGCTCGGCTGGTGGCAGCCGCGGGGCACCGGGATGGTGGTGCTCTCCCTTATCGTCGAGATGTTCTCGCTGCTGGTGTTCATCGGCATCTTCCTCTGCGCCCTCACCTTCTGGTACGCGTCGATGCACGACGCTCGCATCAGCGCCCTGGAAATCAGTGGGGAGCGGGAACCAGGAGGTCGCTGGTGGTTGTTTCGCCGGTGATAGGTTGACCCTCGATGTTCTCTAGACTGTCGTGGTCGTGACGGGTCTCCTGCGGCTCGCGGACGTCAGTCCCCTCGACTGTGCCGGCCCCAACGCCTGCCGGATCGCAGGCCTCTACATCGTCGTCTTCTGGGTCGCGATGTTCGTGCTGGTGGTCGTTGGCGGACTGATCGTGTTCGCGGCGCTCCGTTTCCGCCGCAAGAGCGACGCCGACGAGCCGGCCCAGGTCCACGGCAACGCACGCCTGGAGCTGGCCTGGACGGCATTTCCGCTCGTGATTCTCCTGGTGCTCTTCTCGCTGACCTTCACCAACATGGAATACATCCGCAACGGTCCATCGCCCTCCCTGACCGTCAAGGTCACCGGCCAGCAGTTCGCCTGGAGCTACACCTACCCCGGCAACGTGCGCTCGGACACGCTCCGGATCCCGGTGGGCAAGCCGATCAGGCTGGAGGTGACCAGCCGCGACGTGCTTCATTCCTTCTGGTCACCGCGTCTGGGCGGCCAGATCTACGCGATTCCGGGCCAGATCAATCACGGTTGGATCCAGGCCGACCAGCCGGGCACCTACTTCGGGCAGTGCAACGAGCTATGCGGCACCGGCCACTGGCTGATGTCCGTCCGCGTGATCGCGCTCTCTCAGAGTGCATATGACAGCTGGTACGCCCAGGCCAAAAAGGCCGTTGGAGGATGAGACATGGCAACGGCTGACGTCGCGCTACCCCGCCGGGCGAGACCCTTCATGGCCGGCGTCACCGACTGGCTGACCACGGTCGACCACAAGAAGATCGGGATCCTCTACCTGTACACGACGTTTTTCTTCTTCCTGGTGGGCGGCCTGATGGCGCTCCTGATGCGGACCCAACTGGCGGTGCCCCACAACGACTTCTTAACGGCGAAGGAATACAACCAGATCATGACCTTGCACGGGACGACCATGATCTTCCTCTGGATCATCCCGGTCTTTTCCGGGTTCGGAAATTATTTCGTCCCACTGATGATCGGAGCTCGGGACATGGCATTCCCCCGGATCAACGCCTTCTCGTTCTGGCTGATACCGCTGGGCGGACTGGTGATGTACAGCGGCCTTCTCACCCAGACCGGCGCGGCGGCCGCGGGATGGACGGGCTATGTGCCCCTGACCGAGCGGCAATACTCGATCGGGCTTGGGCAGGACCTGTGGATCCTCGGGCTGCATATCCTCGGGATATCGTCGATCATGGGCGCGATCAACTTCCTGGTGACCATCCACAACATGCGAGCGCCCGGCATGTCGTGGTTCCGGCTACCGCTCTTCGTCTGGTCGATGGAGGTGACCGCCGGCCTGGTGCTCCTGGCCAGCCCCTTCCTGGCAGGCGTGCTGGCCATGGTCCTGATGGACCGCCAGCTGGGAACCAGTTTCTTCCAGCACGGGTCCGACCCGCTCCTCTACCAGTTCATCTTCTGGTTCTACTCGCACCCGGCCGTCTACATCATGATCCTGCCCGCATTCGGGATCGTCTCGGAGATCATCCCGGTGTTCAGCCGAAAACCGATTTTTGGCTACCGAGCCATGGCTTTCTCGATGGCCGCCATCGGGGTGCTCGGCTTCATGGTGTTCGCCCACCACATGTTCACCACCGGACTTCCGCTGGCGCTCCAGGAGTTCTTTATGGCGACCACCATGATGATCGCGGTCCCTTCGGGCGTTAAGGTCCTCAACTGGCTCGCCACCCTGTGGGGTGGCTCGATCAAGTACACGACCGCCATGCTCTTCGCTGTCGCCTTCGTCCTGATGTTCCTGGTGGGTGGGGTCGACGGTGTCTTCATGGCATCGCTCGGCGTCGACTATCAGATCCATGCCACCTACTGGGTGGTCTCGCACATCCACTATGTGCTCTTCGGCGGGAGCGTCTTTGGCGTGATGGGGGCCTTCTTCTACTGGTTTCCCAAGCTCACCGGCCACTACCTGAACGAGCGGCTCGGCAAGCTGCAATTCTGGCTACAGCTGGTGGGCTTCAACGTCACCTTCATGCCCATGCACTTCCTCGGGCTGGAGGGGATGCCACGCCGGATCGCCATCTGGCCAACGCTCGGGTCGACCCGGCCGGACTGGGCCACCTGGAACCTGGTTGCCACCATCGGTGCTTTCCTGATCGCCTTTGCCATCCTGCTGTTCCTGGTCAATGTCGCCATCAGCATCCGGGGCGGACGCCGAGCGCCGGCAGACCCATGGCAGGGCAACACGCTGGAGTGGGCGACCACATCGCCTCCGCCGGTGCACAACTTCGATGTGGTGCCACCTGTGCGCAGCAGCCGCCCCATGCGAGAAGTTCGCGCCGGCCTGGCCGGGGCGCCGCCGCGGTCGGAACATTCCTGAAGTCGGACTGATGCGCGGCTTCCGCATCCTGGCGGTGGCGACCGCCGCCGTGACCTACGCGCTGGTCGTCCTCGGAGGCGTGGTCCGGGTGTCGGGCTCAGGCCTGGGCTGCCCCGACTGGCCGCTCTGTCACGGTCACCTGCTGCCGCCCCTGCAGCTCCACGTGCTGATCGAGTACTCGCACCGCACGGTCGCTTCACTCGCCAGCGTGCTGATCCTGGCCACCGCGGCTTACGCCTGGCTGCGGCTACGCGAGCGCCGGGACCTGCTCACCCCGGCGACCGTGGCGGCTGGCCTGCTCGGCGTGCAGGTGGCGCTGGGCGGCATCACCGTCCTGCTCGAGCTCCCGCCTGAGATCGTGCTTGCCCACCTCGCCACCGCCATGGCGCTCCTGGGTGCGGTTTCCGTCACCGCCACCCGGGCCGCGCTTCCCCCACCCCGACCCTCTCCGGGCAGACTTTCCCAACCGGGCGCGACTAGCGTGCGCTGGGTGCGGGCGGCCGCCGCCGGCACATTTGTGCTGATCCTGACCGGCTCACTCGTAGTCGGGAGTGGCGCCAGCACCGCCTGCGCCGGCTGGCCGCTCTGCGGCGGCGGTCTCGAGTTGGCCTTCGACCGTCTGCCATTGATCCAGCTGCTGCACCGGGGCGTGGCTCTGGTTGTCGGCGCGCTGGTCGTCGCCAGCCTGCTGGTGGTTCTCGGTCGCCATGCCCGGGATCGGGCGGTCCGGGCCACGGCCGGACTCACGCTCACCGCGCTGGCGCTCCAGGCCGCGGTTGGGGCCGCGGTCGTGCTGCTACACCTGCCCGCGGCGCTGCGCGGCCTGCACCTGGCGCTGGCGGCGGGCGTCTGGACCGGGACGGTGGTGCTCAGCGTGCTCGTCGGCCGATTGCCGGTGAGCACGGCCGCGACGGTGGCTACCAGCGAGCCGCGGCCGGCGCGCCACCTACCGGACGTGATCCTCGATTACGTCAGCCTTGCCAAGCCGAGGATCATCGTGCTGCTCCTGGTAACGGCGCTGGGCGGGATGATGATCGCGAGTCGGGGCTTGCCGTCCGCCGGACTGGTGCTGCTGACCTTGCTCGGCGGCGCGCTGGCCGCCGCCGGGGCGGGCGCGATCAACTGCTGGATCGACCGCGACATCGACGCCCAGATGCTCAGAACACGCCGCCGGCCGATCCCGCAAGGCAGGATCGCCCCCGAGCATGCATTGCTCTTCGGCGTTGGGCTGGGGGTGGGCGCGTTCGTCCTGCTGGCGTTCTGGGTCAACGTGCTGGCCGCCACTCTGGCGATCGCCGGGTTGCTCTTCTACGTGCTCGTCTACAGCCTCTGGCTCAAGCGGTCGACTCCACAGAACATCGTCATCGGCGGCGCCGCCGGCGCTGTGCCGCCGCTCGTCGGCTGGGCCGCCGTGACCCACGGTATCGACCTGACCGCCGTCTACCTCTTCGCCATCATCTTCTTCTGGACGCCGCCCCATTTCTGGTCGCTTGCGCTTCGGATCCGCCACGACTATGCCCGGGCGCGGGTGCCGATGCTGCCGGTGGTCCGGGGCGAGCGCGAGGCCAAGCGCCAGATACTCTGGTACACGCTGATCCTGGTTGCGGTCAGCCTGATGCTGTTCGTCACCGGCAGCGTCGGCCTCCTCTATCTCGTCGGCGCCCTGCTGCTGGGGGGCGGCTTCATCGCGTTTGCCATTCTGAACCTCTCCGACCGCCGTCTCCGCTGGACGCGCCCTCTCTTCGAT
>VBDY01000081.1 GCA_005882775.1 Chloroflexota bacterium
AGGATTCGAACCCGGGACCAACTGATTAAGAGTCAGCTGCTCTACCAACTGAGCTATGCAGGCGCACCGGCTATTCTAGCCAGCCCTTGCGGAGCCCCGTTGCAGGAGCTATTCGGTCCTGGCACTAAAACGGGCGAATGCGGTGTGCCACGGCCCGCGGCGCCCTCGCGCCAAAAGCGTGGATGCGCTCGTATAGCTCGCACGGGCCTGGCACACCGCTCGCCCGCGCGCGCTATCGCGCGCGGGGCTCTAGGATCTGCTCTCGGGAGCTCTCCGGGTTGACCATCACGACCTCGAACAGATCCTCAAAGTTGCACCCAAAGAACTTGATGAGGGCCTGCCGCAGCTTCGGTCCCGGCCGGCGCGCGCCCGACTCCAGCGCCGGAATATAGTTCTGGCTGATGCCGAGGTTATGGGCAAGCTCGCGCTGCGTCAGAGTGCGCTTTTCGCGCATCGCCCGCAGCCCGGTGGCACGAACCTCGACGTTCATTGAAGGATAATGACACGTAAAGGTGTATTTGTCAATACATGACTGCAAAACCGTCGAATAAGGCGACCGGCCGGATCATTTTGCGCGGGCTGGAAGGCTACGGTCACCACGGCGACCTGCCCGCCGAACGCGCGCTGGGTGGCCATTTCAGCATCGACCTCGAGCTGATCACGGATACCCAGAAGGTGGCAAAGACCGACACGCTGGAAGGGGCGGTCAACTACGTAACCATCGAGGCGCTTGCCCGGCGGATCCTCGAGGGACGCCGCTATCGCCTGCTTGAGACCCTTGCCGAGCGGCTCGCCACCGACATCCTCAAGCAACCAGGGGTCCTGGCTGTGACTGTCCGGGTGACCAAGCGGCCTCCGCTGCCTCACCTTAGAGCTTTCACCGTCGAGATCACGCGTCCCCTCTAGCTAGACTCATCGGATGCCGGCTCGCGTGATCGATGGGAGGGCACATGCCCGCACCATCCGTCATGAGCTGAAGCTGGCGATGGAGCGCACCCTGCCGGGTCAGCGCCGGCCCGGCATCACGGTTATCCAGGTCGGCGATGATCCCAGCTCAACGATCTATGTCCGCAACAAGCATCGGGCCGCTGAGGAAGCCGGCTTCCACTCCTCGGTTGAGCACTTCGCCACCGCGACCCAGTCCGATCTCGAACACCGCATCTCCGCGATCGCGCGCGACCCGGCGATCGACGGCATCCTCCTCCAGATGCCCCTGCCCGATGGGCTGGACCCGGACCGGGCGCTCGAGTGCATCCCCCCGGACAAGGACGTCGACGGACTGCATCCTTACAATGCGGGCCGCCTGGCGCAGGGCAGCCCGAGCTTCATCCCGGCCACGCCGCTTGGAGCGTTGGAGCTCCTGCGTCGGGAACAGGTCGATCCAACCGGTAAGCGGGCTGTCGTCGTCGGACGTTCGCGGCTGGTGGGCCGGCCGATGGCCCTGCTTCTCCTGCAGAACCATGCGACCGTCACCATCTGCCACGCCCAGACCAGGGATCTCTCCACGGTGACACGCGAGGCGGACATCCTGGTGACGGCCACCGGCAAGCCGCATCTGATCACCGGCGACCACGTCAAGCCTGGCGCGATCGTCCTGGACATCGGGATCACCAGGGATGCCGCGACCAACCGGCTGACCGGTGATGTCGATCGGGAGACCGTCGACCCGGTCGCTGGAGCGGTCACGCCGGTGCCGGGCGGGGTCGGCCCAATGACCATCGCCATGCTGCTGGTCAACACCCTTCGCGCCTATCGCCAGCATCTCGGCCAGGTGTGAACTACCCGCAGACGCTCGCCTGGCTGAATTCGTTGGGGCGCTTTGGCATGAAGCTCGGGCTGGGCCGGACCGAGGCTTTGCTCAAGGCAATGGGCGATCCTCACGACCTCTTCCAGGGTGTTCATGTCGCCGGGACCAACGGGAAGGGGTCGGTCTGCGCCATGCTCGCCGCGATCCTGCAGGCGGCTGGCTACCGGGTCGGGTTGATGACCAAACCGCATCTCATCTCCTACACGGAGCGGATCCAGGTCGACCAGCAGCCGATCTCCGACGATGACTTCGCCGCCCTGCTTACCGAACTGCAGCCGATCTTTGACCGGGTAGCCATTGAGCACGGGCAGCCCACCGAGTTCGAGGTCCTGACCGCGGCTTCGTTCTACTATTTCGCCCGGGCCGGCATCGACCTGCTCATCTGCGAGGTCGGCCTGGGGGGCCGGCTGGATGCGACCAACGTGGTGGACCTTGGCGTCGAGATCATCACCAACATCGCGCTGGACCACACCCAGCACCTGGGTGCGACGCTGGAGCTTATCGCGGCTGAAAAGGCGGGAATTTTGAAACCAGATAGCCTGGCAATCACCGGCGCGCAACCGCCGGCACTCGGCGTGATCGAGGCCGAGGCCCAGCGCCAGAGTATTCCCCTGCTTCGACTCGGTAGGGAGATCACGTTCACCGCCGTCGACCGCGATTGGAGCGGTCTACTGGTCAGCGCCACCACTCCCTCAGCGACGTATTCGGATTTGCGTGTGCCGCTGCTCGGGCTACACCAGGCGGAAAACGCGGCGCTGGCTGTTGCCGGCGTCGACGCGCTTCGCTCCCGTGGCTGGGAGATCTCGGACGGCGCCCTCAAGAACGGTCTGGCGCACACGCGCTGGCCCGGCAGGCTGGAGGTAGTCGATCAGGACCCGATCGTGCTGGTCGACGGCGCCCATAACCCCGCGGGCCTGGACCGAACGTTGACGGCCGCCGCCCACCTTCGCCACGGCAAGCCGATGGTGGTCGTCTTCGGAGCCATGCAGGACAAAGACCTACCTGCCATGCTCAGCCGGCTTCGCGAAGCCGGCGCGCCGGTCATCTTCAGCCGGATCGACTGGCACCGGGCCGCGGACCCATCCGAGCTGGCTAAAGCCTACGGCGAGTCGTCGCGGGTCGCCGCAGGTGCATCGCAGGCCCTCGCCATGGCCAGCCAGGAGGTGGGCAAGGAGGGCATCGTACTGGTCTGCGGGTCGATCTATCTGGCGGGTGAGGCAATGCTCGCGGTCGGCGCTACCCGTGCTCATCCTCGGCCGGTTCCACATGGACGACCGCGTCGCTGACCGCCGGCAGCTCCCGGCGGATTCGCTCAGATACGGCGTGTCCGACATCGTGCGCCTGGGATAAAGAAAGCGCTCCCTCCACGTGCACCGAAACGTCGAGCAGGACATGCTTCCCCGCCTGTCGAGCCCTGAGTGCGTGATACCCGTGAATGCTCGGGTCCGTTTCGAGGATCCGCTCGATGGCGCGCAGGGTGCGTGCGTCCGGCATCGCGTCGAGTAGGACCTGGGCCGTGCGCCGGCCCTGTCGCAGGGCGGTACTGCCGATGATGATCGCCACCGCGATCCCGGCGAGAGGGTCCGCGGTCTGCCAGCCGAAGACCGCCACCACCGTGATGCCGGCGAGGACCGCCAGCGACGCCCACAGGTCCGACGTGAAATGCAGGGCGTCGGCCTCGAGCGCCGCGCTCCCACCGTGAGCTTGCGAGACCTGCCCCAGGTAGCGGCTGATGACAAAATCGATCACCACGGCTCCCAGGACCACGGCGAACGAATACCAGGCGACCCGAACCTCGGACGGCACCACCAGCCGGCGCACCGACTCGATCACGATCGCGATGCAGGTCGCTCCCAGCAGGAACATCTGCACCAGGCTCGAGATGTTCTCGGCCTTGGCGTGGCCGAAGGCGTGGTGCTCATCCGCGGGCTTGTCCGCGGCGCGGATGCCGGCCAGGGCGAAGATGCTCGCCGACAGGTCGAGAAAGGAGTGGGCCGCGTCAGCCAGGATTGCCAGGCTCCCGGTCAGCAGCCCCACCAGCAGCTTGCCGCCGATCAGGACGATGTTGACCAATACGGATACGAGAGCGGCAGAGCCCTTGCTGGCGGGATGCTGGGCCGGGGAACGCGCGAACATGCGGTCCATCAGGATCGGGCCCACGTTAGTACAACGTCTTAATTCGCCAAGATTGCCCGCCGCCGCCCGCGCCGTAGCGCTCGCCCGTAGCTGTTAGGATGGCGGGCCGATGAGCCGCTTTGCCCGGCTGGTTATCCAGTTTCGGTGGCCCATCCTGGCTGCCTGGGTGATCGGGGCCGCCGCCCTGGTTGTGACGGCTCCTTTCGGCCCGGCATTTAGCGAGCACGGCAACACCAACCCGTTGCCCTCGAGTGCTCCGGAGCTACGCGCCGAGGCTCTGCTCCAGCAGCACTTTTTCAACCAGCCGCAGCAACCGCAGTCCACCACGTTCTCCGACTACGTGATCCTGGTAAACGCACACGGACTCAGTGCCGATGACAGGACGGCCGCAGCCAGGATCATGTTGGCGCTGCGCTTGGGAATCAGCTCAGATGCGCTGGTTCAGGTCGGCTTTCCCCCGACTCCAAGTCATGACGGCCAGGCGTTGCTTCTGCCGCTCACCTGGGACGGCAGGTCCGCGGGGTCCGGCCAATCGGGGCACAGACAGGCGGCCGACATTATCAGCGGCGTCCAACTCCCGGCCGGAACCACAGCCGGCTACGCGAGTGGAAGCGTGGCGAACGACGAGATCAACCGTGGGATCGACGAGCGGCTGCCGCTGTCGCTCGCGCTCGCAGTCGGTGCGGTAATCCTCGTGCTCGCCTTCATCTTTCGATCGGTGCTTGGCGTGCTCGCCCCATTGCTCAGCATCGGATTGGGCTCGGCCGCCGGGATGGCCACCCTCGCCCATGCCGGCGTGCACACACCTTTGCTAACCGCCTCTTTCACACCCCAGCTGGTCCCGGTGGTGACCCTGGGCGCCGGCACGAACTACAGCCTCTTCCTGATGTCGCGCTATCGCGAGGAGCTGGCGCGCGGACTGCCCCATCGCGAGGCGCTGCTGCTCGCCCTCAACCGGATAGGATCCGCGATCACGGCCAGTGCGCTCACCGTCATCGTCGCCACCGGTGTGATGGCGTTTGCCGGCCTGGAATTGTTCCAGGAGGTCGGCCCCAATGTGGCAATCGCCATCGCGGTCATGCTCCTCTGCGGCCTCACCTTCATGCCGGCGCTGATGGCGGTTGTCGGACCCTTCATGTGGTGGCCCTCACACCCGGAGCGGCACACCAAGCCGGCTCGCCCCGGCTTCTGGACCCGGGCCGGGCGGCTGGTCGTCCGCCGTCCTGCCGTGATCGCGGTCGTCACCGTCCTCCTTCTGATTCCATTCGCCATCGTCGGGTTTCGCAGCCAGATCAGCTTTGACTTTGTCGGCCTGCTGCCCACCGGCAGCTTGAGCGCCAACGGCTACCAGGCGCTGGAGAAGCATTTCCCTGACACCGGCCTCGACCGGGAGACCCTGGTCGTGGTGCCGGCTTCTTCCGAGCCGGCGATGACCACCGCAGTAAAAGGCGTCAGCAATGTCTCTGCGGTCGATGCACCGACGACCTCACCCGACGGCCAGGCCGCGATGGTGCAATTCTCGATCGGCTTCCCGTCCGGCTCGACGGAGTCGATGCAGGCGGTCGGCGACGTGACTGCCGCCGTCCAGAGCGCGCTTCCCAACCACACTGTCCTGGTCGCCGGTCGCAGCGCCTTCGAGCGGGACCAGCGCAACCAGCTGGGCACCGACTTGCGGCTGATCATCTTGCTGGCCTCGGTGGGTATCGGCGTCATCCTGGCGCTTCTGATTCGCTCTGTCACCAGCCCGATCTATCTACTGGCCACCATCGGTCTCAGCACCCTGAGCGCGATCGGCGTATGCCAGCTGCTGTACGGCCATCTCGAGTACACGACGCCGATCTTCGCTTTCGTCTTCCTGGTTGCGCTGGGCGAGGACTTCAACATCCTGCTGATCACCCGGTTGCGCGAGGAGGTGGCGCGCCTCGGGCACGGCGAGGGGACCGTGGTCGCCGTCGCAACTACCGGGCGTACGCTGTCAGGTTGTGGCCTGGTGATGGCCGGCACCTTTGGCGCGCTCCTCACCGCTCGGATCAGCGTCGTGCAACAGGTGGCGCTGGTAGTCGCCTTCGGGGTCCTCCTGGACACGTTCCTGATCCGGCCGCTGCTGGTTCCGTCTATCGCCGAGCTGCTCGGGCGCTGGAATTGGGTGTGGCCCTTTTCACGGGGCCGCGCGATAGATTTCGGTTCGCTGCCACGATAGCGCTCCGTCGGGGCCGACTCGGGCGGTGACGAAAGTGCCGCCACCCAGGGCGCGCTCGTCGAAGAGCTTGACCCGGGTCGGGCGGAAGCGATAGAAGCGATAACCGGTGGAAGCGTGCGGCGCATAGTCGGGGAAGCGCTTCGTGTAGATCCGCTCGGCGTCCTGCGCGTGTTTACCGGCCTGCTCCCTGGATCTACCGAACAGCTGGATGCCGCGATCAGGCCTTCCCCACGATTGGTTGGAGTCGTAGACGGCAACCGCCGCGCTCGGGTTAGCTCTCACGTTGCGCGAGTGCCTCGAGTGCGGTTCAGAAAACCATACGAGTTCGAGTGAAGGGCTCCAGGCGAAGTAGGCCGTATTGACATGAGCGCGGCCACCGGGCGAGATCGTGGCGATGGCGCACAGGCTGGATGCATTCAAGAGCCTGCCTGTCAGCATGGCGAGCTGCGCAGACGCGATACGCCTTCTGGATCGCTCGATCGGCATCAGGGCAAGCCTATAGTTCAGCGCGTGTGGCGGGTGGCCCGGGTCGGCGACACGGGCGTGCTCGTCGTTCTGGCGGACGTCATGAGCGAGCACGTGCTCGCCCAGGTGCTCGCCCTGGATGCGGCATTGCGTCGCGCGCCGCCAGTCGGACTCCAGTCGACCGTGCCGGCCTATGCTTCACTGCTCTGCCGGTTTGATCCGGCTACGACTGACATCGATGGCATCACCATTCGCGTCCGCGAGCTCGAAGGGGAGCCGGCGGTCTCGTTGCCACAGGGGCAGCATCATGAGGTGCCGGTCCGATACGACGGCCCCGACCTGGATCGGGTGGCGCGACATGCCCACCTCTCCACCTCAGAGGTTGTAGCACTCCACGCAAGCCTGGACTATCTCGTCCTTTGCATCGGGTTCGCGCCCGGTTTCAGCTACTGCGGCGAGCTACCCGCTGCGCTCGAGACGCCGCGACTGCCTTCGCCGCGGGCGCGCGTGCCGGCCGGCTCGGTGGGCGTAGCTGGTCGCCAGACCGGGATCTACGCGGTCGAGAGCCCGGGCGGCTGGAACCTGCTCGGCCGCACCGATCGGATCCTCTTCGACCCGGGCCGCGAGCGTCCCTGTGCGCTCGCCGCCGGCGACCGTGTGCGCTTTACACCGGTCGCATGATCGAGGTTCTCGAGGCCGGTTGGACCGCCATCCAGGATCGTGGTCGTCCCGGCCACGAGCGGGAAGGCATCCCGCCCGGTGGATCCGCCGACCTTTTTTCGGCGGCGGTCGCCAACCGGCTGGTCGGAAACGATCCAGCCGCGGCCCTGCTGGAGTGTACGTCGCGCGGTCCCACCCTGCGATTCGAGCAGGACACGGTGGTTGCCCTCACCGGCGGCGAATCCGAGGCGGGTGAGGCGTGGCGGGCCCGCCAGGTTCCGGCCGGGGGCACGCTTGCCCTGGCGAGGGTGTCGCCAGGAATTCGGTGCTACCTCGCGCTCCGGGGCGGGATCGACGTCCCGCTGATACTCGGCAGCCGCTCCCTCTGCGAGCGCGGCTCGTTCGGTGGCGGTTTCGGACGGCGGCTGCAGCCGGGTGACCGCCTCGGCGCTGGAGGCCTGGTCGCGAGCGATCCACTGCCGAACCCCTGGCCGGCGGCGCATCGGTTACCGGCGTCGGGACCTTGGGAGATCCGCGCGATACCCGGGCCGGACCACAATCGATTTGCGAATGCTGATGTGACGCGGTTCTTTGAGACGGCATTTGTGATCACGCCGCTGGCAGATCGGATGGGCACGAGGCTTGCAGCGCCGTCGTTCCGAGCGCGCGGGGCCGAGATCCTGACCACGCCGGTGTCAGCCGGTGCGGTTCAGGTCACTCCGTCCGGTGAGGTGATCGTTCTCCTCGCCGACCACCCAACGACCGGCGGTTACCCGGTGATGGCGACGGTCGTCTCCGCCGACCTGTCGCTGCTGGCCGCCGGCGCCTGGAGGGGTGGCTCGATCAATGAGACTGCTGGGCGGATTGCGGCCTTCGGCTACTCTGATGGTCCGGCCATACGAGGAGGAATCGCACCACGCCAAATAGGCCACCCGACCGCTGTCCCTATACCCGGCCGTTTCCGCGGGATTTCGCCGATTGCCTGGCGTATCAGCCTGCCCGCTTCATCCCGCTGGACACTCTGTTCAAGCCCCTGGGTGTGGTGTACACCTGCCACCACCTGGGGACGAAGCTCGCCCGAAATCCCTTCCCGCACTGGTATGCCTCCTGCGAGATCGGTGACGGGGCGAGTCGACTACGGTGGGTGGCGTCCATCGACCCGGTCAAGTTGCGCAGAGTCACGGCTCTGCGCGAAGCGATGGCTGATATGAACGCTTCCGTGATCCGGCAGCTGTGGGAGCTGAAGGGGCAGCAGCTGCGGGAGTTGCTCAATAACGAAGACCCGGCGCCGGTGACCCGACAGATGGAGCTGCTCGCCGGTCAGTTCATCGACCAGACCGACGGGTTCCTCAAAGAGCACGCAAAGCAACTGGCCGATCTCAAGCTGCCGGGTGAGGCCGTGGTGGAGCTCCTGAATGCCTCGCTCGAGGACTTCATCACCCAGAAGGTTGGAGAGGTGAGTTGGCGCGTCCCGGACGAGGCGCTCAGCCGGTATCCCGACCCGGTTCAGCTGTTCTTCCGGCCGCCTTCAGCCGGTACGACCGGGGCCGCCTTCGCTGGCGGGCGCTCGCCGGAGTCGCTGACTCAGTGATCTAGACCCTCCGATCGGGCCCTCCGATCGGACCCCCCGGTTGGAGCCGTCTCTCCCGCAAGTTCCCTCCGTTTGGGTGTACCGGGCGCCGACCATCGGCCCGAGACTGGTCTCATGATCCAAACGGCCTCGGCGGGCGCATCCGTCGCGTATCCCTGGCCCGTTCCGAGCGGCCTGCGATTCACTCCCCGAGAGTCCGAGATCGTCCGTCTGATCGCTTCTGACTACTCGGACAAGGAGGTCGCCCGCGCCCTCGGCATCTCCGGCCATACATTACGAACCCACCTCTCCCGGTTGTACCGGCGCCACGGTGTTCACAGCCGGGCCGCCGCCGTGGCTGTCTGGCTCCTGTCGGGCCGGTTGCCCGAGGGCTGAAATGAGCTCGGCTCAAAATGAAGCGAGCCGGCCTGTTTGGACCGGCTCGCTACTACGTGTCGCTGGCGGCTTCGTCGTTCAGCTCCTGACGGTTAGAAGTAGCAGCACGCCCCCCAGGCCGAGTAGCCGAAGTTGCTGTATACCTCGACGCGGGAGTACCCGTACTTGTTTATCCAGGGAGCGGAGTACGGAAAGATGTGGAAGTTGTGGCCCATCTGGAGGTAGGGTGCTGCCCCGCCGTTTGGACGGTAGTTCCCGCACCAATCGTTTGCGCTTCCCCACAGCCAGAATTGGGTCGTCTGGCAGTCCGGGCCCCAGTCCCTGGAGACCCAGTAGCCGTCGCTGCAGAACCCTCCGTTCACCCGGTCCTTGAGGTAGTCGAACCCGATGTTGTTCCAGTAGATGGTGTAGCTGAACGTGACCCAGAAACCGCTGCATCCGGCCAGTGCATCCTGGCTTGTCGGCTGGGCGTGGTTCATGGTCGTGATCAGCCGGCAGCTATTGACCGTTGCGTGGTCGACGATAGCCCGCTGGCCAGGCGTTAGCCTCGGCCGGTCGGCCCGCGCCAGCGCCAGCAAACCTCCGCACGAGGCCGCATCAAGCGCTTTCGTTTGAGTGGTGTTGGCCGCGGCGACCAGCACCTGCCCGGGACCCACTGCGATCCATCCGGCGGACGCCACCATGGTCGAAATCGCAAGACGCAAGAGTAGCGACTTCACATTCTCACTCCTTTTAGCTGGCGCGACCTATTTCCACGTGCGATGGCGCGGTGACGTGCAGCCAGGCAAAACCGAATGTCCCCACCAAAAGGGCGAGCACGACGACTGTAAGCACCACCGAAGCTGCCACAACGACCCCACGCATATCTCGTCACCTCCTCTGACCCTGGACGGAGCGGTTGCGCCTCTCCCGGAATTCCAGGCTCACCGTAGAAGTGGCATGCGCCGAGTACAAGTCGCTGGGAATGGCTACAGCGATCGAAAAGTTACCGCGCCGGCAGCAGTTCTGTTGTCGCTAGTAATGGCGACTTGTTTCGGTCCGCTGCTCCAATCACCATGAGGGCGTGTTTCGAGGTCTGGATCACGAAGGGAGGCTCAGGTGATGAGATTGGTGCGCGCTCTCATTTTGGCGGCTGGTATCTCGGTCGGGGCGTTGATCGCCGTGCCGATGGGGTCTGCGTTGGCTGTCGAGCACTTCAACGTTTCGCCTGCCAGCGCCTTAGCGAACCTGGGGGCGACGGCTGCGGGGGCTTGCGGCTACCGATACTTCACTTCCGGATGGGTAGGCCACACCGATTCAGCCACCGGGACCTACGTGCAGGAAAGCGTAACCGACTGGTATGACGGTTGCCGCGCCGGAAACGTCGGGATTACAGCACAATGCTGGGGTCGTTGCAGCTACATCCGACAGGGAAGTTTCTGGGACTCTTCGAGGGGGGCGAACACCGACTGGGTGAATGCCCAGACCTACGGCAAGTTTTGGGAACCAGAATGTGTGTGGCTACGGTTCTGGACGACACCGAACGGATTTAGTTACTGGGCAAGTGGGGAAAATCTTGGCTGGTGCTAGTCCGACAAAGAAGACCAGTCCGTGGGCTGGTCTTTTTTTCGTTGGCATCTCGGACAGAAGAAGGTCATCCGGGCCTGCTCGCCCTGGGCACGCACGCTGATCCTGGTACCGCAGCGTGGGCAGCTTCGGCCACCGCGGCCGTGCACTGCGTGGCGAGGTGCAAACCCCTTTCCGGTCAGGGCGCGACGCATCAGGTCTCGGGCGGTCAGGTAAAGACCGCGAAGCTCGGCTTGGTCCAGGGATGATGGCGCAGACCAGGGATTAACCCTATGCGTCCAGAGTGTCTCGCACTTGTAGATGTTGCCGATGCCGGCGCAGACTCGCTGCTCGAGCAGCAGCTCGCCGATCGTCCGCGCTTGAGAAAGACGGGCGCGCCGGATCACCTCGTCGATGTCGAACGTCTCGGCGAGAACGTCCGGACCCAGGTGTTGCACCGGCTGGCGGTCGTCGCGCACCACCTCGACGACCGGAGCCGAGAACAGGACCGCCACCGCACCATCGAAGTTGAGCACGGCCCGCGCCCGGCGCTCGGGTTGCCGCCAGCGCTCCCCGGGCCGGTAAAGATGCCAGGAACCGGTCATCCGCATGTGTGAGTGAAGGGCGACCTGGCCGTTGAACCGCATGATCAGGTGCTTGCCCACCGGCTCGACCGCGACCAGGCGGTGGCCTTCAAGACGCTTTACCAGGTCGGGTGCTGCCGCCGTCACGGTCTTACCGATCAACCGCCGCCGGAGGGCGACGGCTGTCCGCCAGATGGTGTCCCCTTCAGGCAATCGGCACGGCCGCCCGGCGCTCGGGCCAGACGACCAGTCCCTTGGGGGTGGCGCCGAAACCCGCCTCGCGAAGCAGCGGCTCGAGCGGTGAGCCCTTGACCGCCGCTCCGTCGACCGTCTGTATCTCCAGCTTGTCGGAGCGAGCCGCGACTCCGGCCAGCGCCCGCAAATGTTCCAGCGTGACTTCTCCGAACGTAAGCAGTGAGCGTCCACCGCGCTCCAGGTAGAGGCGCAGCTCACCGCCGTCGAGCAGGACATAAGCTCCGGCGGCCCGCGCCAGTCGCGATTCACGGGATGGCCAGGCGATCGTCGCGCCGAACGGGCTGGCCGGGTCGGTGGCGGCGAGCAC
Organism: Chloroflexota bacterium; assembly: GCA_005882775.1. GTDB lineage: Bacteria > Chloroflexota > Dormibacteria > CF-121 > CF-121 > VBDY01. The sequence goes on from VBDY01000081.1 coordinate 11,926, forward strand.
CAGGGTACGGCCCCGCTCATCCTTTGCGCCCCGCAGCCTGTCGACCGCGCCGGGAAGAGCGAACTGCAATCCACCCAGGCCGTCGATGAAGTACCCGCGCCGGATCTTGCCGGATTCCTCCATGGCTCGCAGGACCGGGTAGATGGCGGCAAAGCCGCCCGTCAACCCCTCACTCAGGACGGCCTCCCTGGTCAGCACCCCGTACCGCTGCAGGAGTGATCCGGCCATGGCGTGCAGGTGCTCGGTCGGTGATGCGGCAGGACGCAGGAGGTCCGAGACCAGCGACCATCGGCCAGCCGCGCCCGGCGGCCCCAGCCTCATGAGCGGCCGGCGCGGGCTGCGCCGGACCTTCGGTCCCAGCAGGCGCAGCGGAAGGAACGTATCGTTGGTCACCTCGCCTGCCCAGACCATGTCCCAGAGGGCGTCGAGCACCGCCTGCTCTTCGCCGGTTCCGGCCGCGTAAAAGAGGTCGCGGAAGAAGGACGCGCCCCGGGTTTGGAGATGTTCGCGGAGCTTTGAGTGGGTCTCGCCCTCGGGCACTTCCTGGGGTTCACGGATCAGCCGGGCCGCGTCGGACCTCAGGTACAGCGAAACCCGCCCGTCGGTGCTGCCGATTGGTCCCCGGCCCACCCAGACAACCTCTCCCATCGCAATCAGCTGATCGAGGAGCTGCGGTCCGTAGTTCCTGACCCTGGCGGGCAACACGTCACGCTCGATCACGGAAGCCGGTACCGGGGAGCCCTGCAGCTGGAATATCACCTCGGCCAGCCGTTCCGGTCCCGACGCCGGCATCCCCACGCCCTGCCAGGCGGGCAGGAAGCGGGCGAGCACGTCGACCGGGACCGGCTCCACTTCTTTGCGAAGAGCTGCCAGCGAGCGCCGCTTCAGCACCCGCAGCACCTGGACGTGGCAATACTCGCGGCCCCGATGACCGGGCCGGAACTCGCCTGCAACCACCGCCCCATCCACGGCCAGCTCCCTGAGAGCCTGTTCCACGTCGCGCTCGCTCAGTCCCCATCGCCGGGCCGGCTCACGACTGAAGAACGGGACATGCGTCCGCGCCCAGCGCAACAGTAGCGAGCTCAGCGGTTGGTCGACACGGCCCAAGAAAGCCTGGGGCAATCCCACCGGGAGAGCAGCGCCCAGCGCGTCTCGATAGCGGGCCGCGTCTTCGGTCGCGATCCAGCGGTCTTCGCCCACCAGCCTGATCAGCGCCACCCGCCGGGTCGCCTGGAGCTGCTCGAGCCAGTCGCCGCGAAGGCCGCGCGCCTCGGCCTCGATGGCTGAAAGGTCGCCCAGGCGCCGGAGAACATCAACCGCCTCGTCCGCGTCCCGTGGCCAGCGTTGCGGACGCAGACCTTGCAGCTCGACCTCCAGCTCGGCGATGGCAGCCGGGTCCAGCAGCTCGCGCAGCTCCTCGCTGCCGAGCAACTCCGCGAGCAGATCGCGGTCCAGGGCAAGTGCCTGGGCCCGTCGCTCGCCCAGTGGGGCATCGCCCTCGTACATGAACTGCGCGATGTAGTCGAACAGCAGGGACGAGGCAAATGGCGAGGCTTTATCGGTGTCGACGGTCACGGCGCGGACGTGGCGAGCGCGGATAGATCGCATCAATTCGGTCAGGGCGTCCATGTCGAAGACATCCGACAGGCACTCCCGGTAGGTCTCGATCAACACCGGAAAGCTCGGGTGGTGGCCCGCCACCTGCAACAGGTCGTGGCTGCGCTGGCGCTGTTGCCAGAGCGGAGTGCGCTCGCCCGGCCGGCGTCGCGGCAGCAGCAACGAACGGGCGGCGTTCTCACGAAATCGGGATGCGAAGAGCGACGAGCCGTGCAGTTGCGAGGTGACCAGCTCGCGCACCTCGTCCGGGTCTATGAAGAGGTCCTCGGTGGAGGGCGGCTGGTCAGCCTCCGGCAGGCGCAGGGCAAACCCGTCGTCGGTGTAGATCGATTGCACCTCCACCCCTAGGCGGTCCTGGATCCGTGCCTTGACCGCGAGCACCCACGGGGCATGGACCCGGGCGCCGAACGGCGTGAGGACGGCCAGCCGCCAGTCTCCCAGCTGGTCACGGAACCGCTCGACCACGATTGTCCGGTCATCCGGGAGACTGCCGGTCGCCTCGACCTCGTCGTGGAGGTAGGCGAGCAGGTTGGTGGCGGCTCGCTCGTCGAACCGGGATCGTTCCCTCAGCCGCCGGACAGCTTCATCGGGATCGAGTGACGCCAGCTCGCGGACCGTCTCGCCGATCGCCCGGCCCACTTCGACCGGGCGCCCAAGGGCGTCCCCGTGCCAGAACGAAATTCGCCCCGGCTCTCCCGGCGCGGGAGTCACCAGCACCTGGGAGGGCGTGATGTCCGACACTCGCCAGGTGGTCGCGCCCAGGACGAAGGTATCACCCGGCCGCATCTCGTACACCATCTCCTCGTCGAGCTCACCCACCCGCTTCCCGTCGTCCACCAGATTCACCGAGTAGAGACCGCGATCAGGGATGGTGCCTCCGCTGACCACGGCCAGCCGCTGAGCGCCCCGGCGTCCGCGCAGCGTCCCGGTGAGCCGATCCCAGACAATCCGGGGCCGGAGCTCGGCGAACTCGTCGGACGGGTAACGGCCGCTCAGCATGTCGAGGGTCGACTCCAGCGCCCGCGGTCCAAGGTCGCTGAACGGGTAGGCGCGCCGGACCAGGGCGCCCAGCTCCTCCACCGACCAATCCTCCATCGCGCACATTGCGACAATCTGCTGGGCCAGGACGTCCAGGGGATTCCGCGGCACCCTGGTCGTCTCGATCTCGCCGCGCAGCATCCGGTCCACTACCACCGCCGCCTCGAGCAGGTCGCCGCGATATTTGGGAAAGATCGTGCCCTTCGAGGGCTCGCCGACCGAGTGTCCAGCCCGGCCAATCCGCTGGATTCCGCGTGACACGCTGGTCGGCGATTCCACCTGGATCACCAGGTCGACGGCACCCATGTCGATGCCGAGCTCCAGGCTCGAGGTGGCCACCAGCGCCGGGAGCCGGCCCGCCTTGAGCGCGTCCTCGATCAGCAGCCGTTGCTCCTTGGCGATGGAGCCATGGTGGGCGCGGACCAGCTCTTCACCCGCCATCTCGTTGAGCCTTGCGGCCAGCCGCTCGGCCAGCCGTCGAGAGTTGACAAAAATGATGGTCGATCGGTGCTGGCGGATCAACTCCAGAATCCGCGGATGGATCGCTGGCCAGATGCTCCGGCGGGGGCCCTCGTCCAGGGCGCCGATCACGGCTGCGGGGCCGCTGAGGGAGTCGGTGCCTCGCTCCAGGTTGGCCATGTCCTCGACTGGCACCTCGACCGTGATCTCCATCGGCTTGATCCGGCCCGCATCGACGATTTCCACCTCACGCCCTGGTCCACCCAAAAACAGTGCCGTCTCGGTCAGCGGCCGTTGCGTCGCCGAAAGCCCGATCCGCTGCGGCTCCTGCCGGGTGATCGCAGAAAGCCGCTCGAGGCTCAACGCCAGGTGGGCGCCCCTTTTCGTGTCGGCCATGGAGTGGATCTCATCCACGATCACCCAGCGCACGCAGGTCAGGATCTGGCGAGCGGCGCTGGTCAGCAGCAGAAAGAGTGACTCCGGGGTGGTGATCAGGATGTCAGGGGGATGGCGCTCCATCCGGCGACGGTCCGGGGCAGGGGTGTCTCCCGTGCGGATCGCCACGTCGATGGCGGGGAGCCTCCTACCGAGGAGCTCCGCTTGCAGCGATATCCCGCGAAGCGGCGCCTGCAGGTTGCGCTCGATGTCGACGGTCAGGGCCTTTAGCGGGGAGACGTACAGGACCCGGCAGCGCTCCAGCTCCGCGGGCGTCGGTTCGCCGGTCAAACGGTCGATAGCCCAGAGAAACGCCGCAAGTGTCTTCCCGCTCCCGGTGGGCGCGCACATCAACGTGTGCCGGCCGCCTGCCACCGCCCGCCAGCCGCGCTCCTGGACCTCGGTTGGGTTGGCGAACGTGGCATTGAACCAGGCGCGCGCGGGCACGGAAAATTCAGCGAGCACGGGTGCCATCAGGTTAAGTCTAAGAGGACGTCAGTCGAGATTCAGGCGGCCAGACCCTGGGCTTCTGCTTCTTCCCGAGCCGCCTTGCGGCGGGCGCGATCCAGCCTGACCACGCGCATGCCGCTGAAGCTGGTGGCCAGAAACCAGAGGATGGCCCCTCGCACGACGATCGGCACAACCAGACCCCAGGGCCAGTGGAAAAGGTCATAGGGGTTGGTCACCGTTCCCAGAGACGGATACTGCTGGGTCATCTCGACAAACTTCTGGCTGAGGGTCCACAAGCCCTGGAACACGTCGAAGATGGCGTACGCGTAGATGCCGCTGTCGGCGAGGAAGAGCAGCGTGGCAAGTGTCAACGCGATCATTGACCGTCGCCAGATCAGAACCGCGAGCATGACGTATGCGATTCCCTGAAAGAGCATGGGGCTGAGGTCGGCGGCCGAGGCAAGCGCGGCGATGCCGCTTTGCGCTTGACTCGTGAATGAGTGCAGGACGAGCCCCGCCAGCGGGACCCAGGCGAGGACGAAATACGTCACCACCTGCCAGATCGCGACCGTCGTTTGCTCGCTGGAACTCCCCCTGGCCGGGTCGAGCAGCAGGCTGATGCCCATCGCAAGGACCACCTGCGGGTTGGTGGCAATCACCCACCGCAGAGCGATGGTGAGAAGGCCGATGGCCGCGATCAGGACCCACACCCAGGTCACCCGGGTCCGGGCCCAGGCAAGCTCGAGCGGGTTGATGCCGGTGTCCACCGGCGCGTTGCCGTTGCCCCCTGGGTAGGCGGGCGCAGCGGAGTACTGTGGCGGCTGCCAGGCCGGCGGTTGCCAGGGCTGAGCGGCGGACTGCCGGCCACCGACGCCGTACCGGGCGCAAAACTCGCAGGTTGGCCCCATCAGGAAAGAACCGCAGCTGGGGCAGGCGGCCATACCGGCCGTAACTTGGCGGCAGATTGAAAGCTTGCGAGCGCGGTCCGCCGGGTTCGGGCGTCGACTGTAGCTAAATCGCTGTTGGGCATGCCACAAGTTCTACGTTGACATTTATGCAAAATCTGTTAGTATCAATGTGCGATCCAGGGGCAACGCGAAACGGAACTCGCCCGACGGATGGCAAGGAGCAAAAGAGGAAAAACATGGGAGATTCCTACGACCGAGAGATCGTCCGACAGGAGACCACCAGCGGCGAGTCGGTGCGCCCGGTGAGCCCGGTTACGTCGTCACGGACGTCGGTGGCATCGTACTCGTACCCGTCCTATACCAACCCGGTGATCGCCATCGTCTGGTGGGTTGTCGGTTTGCTCGACACGCTGATCGCGATCCGCTTCGTGCTGAAGCTGTTTGGCGCCAACCTGACGGCGCCCTTCGTGCGATTCATGTACGACCTGACGGCTCCGCTGGTCGCCCCCTTCCACGGTATCTTCAACACGACCGCCGAGGGCCGCTCGATCTTCGAGCCGGAGTCGATCGTCGCCATCATCATCTATACGCTGGTCGGCTGGGGAATCGTTTCGCTGGTCAGGGTTGTGTCCCGCAACCGGCACTCCACGACCGTCGTCGACTGATCGCGGCGTCCCACTGAAAGGCGGGTGGCGAACAGCCGCCCGCCTTTTGTTGCCGGCTCAGTGCGGCTGCTCGAGCGGCTCCAGCGGAAGCGTAAACCGTATGGTTGTCCCCGCCCCCGGCTGGCTCTCCGCCGTGATCGCGCCGCCATGAACCTGGACGAGGTCGCGGGCGATGGCCAGCCCCAGACCTGACCCGTTGGAGCCGGGTCCCCTGACAAATCGCTCGAAAATCGAGGGCAGCAGGTCGGCGGGGATCCCCTCGCCACTGTCCGAGACCGTCACCGTCAGGTAATCGCCCGAACGTTGCGCCCGGACCTGGACCGATCCACCCGCCGGCGTGTGCGCAATCGCGTTGGCCAGCAGGTTCCCGAGGACGCTGCGGATCCGAACCGGATCGGCGAGCGCGCTCGGCAGATCACCGAGCATCTCCTGGCGGAGCACGATTTGGCGGGCTTCGGCCTGAGGCCTGAATGAGGCCAGCGACTCTACGACCAGCGCTGCGACGTCGATGCGCTCGAGCGCCAGGTTGAGGCTGCCCGTCTCCGAGAGCGCCAGCGTGCGCAGGTCGTCGACCAGCCGCTCCATCGTGTGTGCGGCTTCCAGGATGGGGGTCAGGTGAGGTGCATCGCCTGGATAGAGGCCGTCGCTGATGCCCTCCGCCTGTCCACGGATGATGGCGAGCGGCGTGCGCAGCTCGTGGGTGACGTCGGCCAGGAAAGAGCGTCGCTGGTTCTCGGTCGCCTGCAGCCGCTCGGACATCGCATTGAAGGCATGCGCGACCGAACGCAGCTCGGGCGGTCCGCGCTCCACGACCCTGAAGCCATAGTCTCCGGACTGGATCCGGGTTGCGCCCTCGACCAGGTCGCCAACCGGAGCTGCAAACCGCCGCAGCCCCCGAGTCCCGATGACGACTCCACCTGCGGCCAGGACCAGGGCGGCTACCGCGATCAGGCGGACCGGCCCGGCGCAGGCAACGAGGATGAACACGCCGGTCAGCATCAGCGCCAGGCGGCGCACGAAGCGGCCGCGATGCCGCATCAACGGAGGTCGGGGCGGCGGCCAGGGCTCTCCCTCCGGCCACCAGGGCGGGCGTTTGCCGGAGGGGCCGGCCCAGGGCGGACCGCCTCGCATCCACGGTCCGCCACGCATCCAGGGTCCGCGGCCGCGCCCCTGGCTCACGGCTGCGCCTCCGCGAACCGATAGCCGACCCCGTACGCGGTCAGCACGTAGCGTGGCTCGCGCGGGTCGGCCTCGATCTTGCGCCGGATGTTCTTGATGTGGGCGTCGATCGCCCGCTCGTATGATTCGATCGCCACACCCCGGACGGCGGTGAGCAGCTGGCTTCGCGTAAAAA
>VBDY01000182.1 GCA_005882775.1 Chloroflexota bacterium
TGAATGCCGTGGCCATCTCCTGGGTGTGCTGGCTGCCACTCGTCGCGGCGGACCGGGGGCTTATCCAGGTACCCCTGGGAGCGCAACCCTTGCTGGTGATCCTGGGCACGTTTGGCCCACTCTTTGCGGCTCTGGGAATCGTTGCCCGCGACCATGGCCTGGCAGGCGTGCGCGGCCTGCTCGGACAGGTGTTCAGGTGGCGGGTCGGCATCGGCTGGTACCTGGCGGCAGCTATCCTCCCAGCGGTGGTGCGGATCGCAGTGTTGTGGATCCACATCCTGAAGGGCGGGGTGGTCCCGGACTTCAGCGATACAGCCCGCTGGCTGGCGCTGCCCTCGACCTTCTTGTTTGTCCTGGTGCTCGGAGGGCCGATCGGCGAGGAATTCGGCTGGCGTGGCTACGCCCAGTCACGATTGCAGTCGGCGACTGGCACGCTGGCGGCGGCGGTCGCGATCGGTCTGGTATCGGGTATCTGGCATGCCCCGCTGTTCCTGATCCCGACCACGGCTCAGAGCCACCTGCCGATCGCGCTCTTCGTGGTGCGTACGCTCTCCCTTTCGATCATCTCGGCGTGGCTGTACAACGGTAGCCGGCGGAGCATGCTGATCCTGCTGCTCTTCCACGCATCGTTGAACACCTGGCCCAACGCGCTCTTCTTTCTCGAGGAAGGTGGCTCGCTGGGCCCGTATATCAGTGGCACCATTCTCTATACGGGGTGGGCCTGCATCCTGATCCTGTTTGGCCAGCTCTCTGGCGGCCGCGCCACCGATAACTCCGTTCCGTCCAGCACTCTCTCTCCCGCCGCGTAGGCACTCTCCGGGCGCTATCGAGTAACCGCGACCTCCCTGTCACATTCAGGGCGCCGGCGGTGCATATACTCAAGAGAGCCGTGAAACGTATCCTTGTCGGCACCCTCGCCGTCGGCCTCCTGTCGGCCTGCGCTGGGGTGACTGCCCCGGCGGCAGCCAGGTCGGAAACGCCCCAGCAGAGCCTCTCGACCACCGGCAAGGAGATGGCGAAGCTGCAGTCGGCCCGCTTCGACTTGACCGGCACGGTGACCCTGACGCTGCCGCAGCAGCTGGTCGACCAGCTAAAGGCGAAGGCCGGGTCACAGGGCAGCTTCCTCACCAGCAATATGACCGTGCAACTCACCATAAGCGGCGCCGCCCAGAAGCCGGACAAGCTGGACGCCACCATCGAGGCCAAGTTGGGCGGCCTGACGGTGGACACCGAAGTCATCGCCGCGGGCGGAGGCCTGTACTACAAGGACCCGATGACACTCAAATGGGAGGCCATCACCAGGCCCCACGACAATGCGTCCGGCGCCTCCAAGCCGAAGCTGTCGTACCAGGCGGTCCTCGACACCGCGAAGTCACTGACTGAGATCAACGACCAGCCATCCACGATTAACGGAGTGAGCGTCGACCACTATCGGATCGTGCCGGACCTGGTCAAGCTATTCGCCCAGGTCACGGCTGATCACCCGGCGAAGAACCCTCAGGCGATGGCCGCGATCCAGGCTCTGCTGCAGAATGCGAGTCTCACCGCCGATGTTTGGACCGGTAGCAACGACCACCTGATCCGGCGTCTCAGCTACGACGCCGACGTCACAGCCGACCTGTCCGCGCTCGCTTCGGCTTTCGGCGACAAGGCCACCTCGCGCGCGGGGTTCACAATCCCGGCGGGTTCCACGGCGCACCTCACCGCTCACGTGGTCCTGAACCTTCACGACTTCAACTCGAAGGTAACGATCAAGGCCCCAACCGTAGGCTCCTAACCGGCCGCTGGCTGCAACCCCCCTTGCCTGCAGGCCTGGAGAGGGCGTAATCTCTGCCCTTCTATGAGGTTCCGGTCGCTGATCTCCCTCCCCCTTGTACTCATGGCAGCCTGCGGCAGCACGTCCACCACAGGTGGCTCCCCCTCCGGCTCCGCCAGTCCCTCGAGCACCCCGCCTCCTGTCCCGGCGGTCGCGGTGGTCGAGTGGGACCAGGACTCTAGTGGCTACACCCTCCGCCTCGTTTCCTCCGATGCCCGGGTGCTAGCCACTGCCCACGCCGTCTGGCCGAACACCGCTAAATGCGGGCCAGTGGAAGCGGGCATCATCACGCCGCCCCCGGTCAGCACATCGAACACCCGCGCCTATTTCCTCGATTCGGGCGGTATCAAATGGCTCCAGGAGGACGGCAAGACGGGAGTAGCGTTCGCTGGCGTCCAGTCCAAGCCGAACACCGCGTACGCGTTTTCGGTTGCGCCCGACGATAGTCAGTTCGCGCTCAACACCATCGACTACTCCAGTTCGCCGTTGAGCCAGCACCTGACGGTCACGGCTGTCGGAGCCTCGACGCTCGGTCCGCAGATCTTCTCCGCCCGGGCGCCCAGCGGTTCGCCGTCAGCCGCGGTCTGGCCGGTGGGCTGGCATGCCGGCAATATCGTTCTCGGCTACCACCCCGGCACGTGCACCCAGGGCGGTGGCCCCGGGCTCGCTGACGCAACCTCGTATCACGTCGTGAGCGCGACTTCTGCCGCCCGGACCGCGACCATCGGCCGGGACAGCGGCTCCAGCTGCGGACTCCTCGGGTTGCCGTCGCGCGCCGGGGTTCCGTGCGGCACGTACGATGCAAACAAGACGCAGGTCCTCGGCTGGACCGGGGCGGCAGGCGCAACCTTCGCCGCCGGTCTCGAGCCCGGTGGACTCGCCCCCTCTGGCACGACATATGCTGGGGCGGACACGACCAACACAACGTCGGAGACGATCATCAAGGTGATCACCGTAGGGGGCTCGACCTTCACGGTCCCCGGGACGCTCCTGTCTGTGATGTGGATCGATGACGGCCACCTTTTCGTCGGCGCCCAGACGGGTACCAGCCAGGTCTACTCAACTGGGACCCAGAAGGCCTCGCCGGTATCAGCCGCCGGGCAACCCCTCGCCCGGATCCCCGCCAGCCTGG
>VBDY01000183.1 GCA_005882775.1 Chloroflexota bacterium
GGACCAGCCTCGCGCCCGCCTTTTCGTATGCCTCGTCGGGAAAGAACGCCGGCCGGCCGGCGCCCGACTGAACGAGGACCGAGAGCTTGCCGGCGGCGAGCTTCTGGGCTCCGTCCGGGACCAACGCGACACGTCGCTCTCCCGCCGTTATCTCCTTAGGGACCGCGACGTTCATGGCCGGGCGCGATTATATCGGCTCAGGCCGGGGTTGCCTCAAGCAGCCGCTTGGCCGCCGGGATTTGCCTGGCCAGCTCCGCAACATCGAAGTACACGCGCTCACCGGTGAACCGGCCATCGCGCACGGGGAAGAAGATGACGACCCGGTAGCGGACTTCGGCGCCGCTCGGCTCAATTCCGAACAGTGGTCCCTCCATCCGGCCGTAGACCTCCGACTCTTCGACCACGCAATCGTCGGCGTCGATCCGGTTCAGCAGCTTGAGCTTGACGTTCGGTATCGCTTCCCAAAGGCCGCGGTAGAACCGGCGCACCTCGTCTTTGCCGCGCCACCTCTGGCCCAGAGGTACCACCTCGTACTCACAATCGTCGTGCAGGGTGGCGATCAGTTTCTCCAGCTCGCGCCGGTTTTCGGCACGCGCGTGTTCGAGCCAGAGTGCGTGATTCGCCCGCCCCTGGTCACTCGTTGCTCGGGTCTCGAACGGGTTGTTCATAGCGGGCTGCGACATATGGCAACGATAATAGGTGCTCATGGCTGCTCACCGTGTGACCCTGATCCCCGGTGACGGGGTCGGCCCGGAGGTCAGCGAGGCAACCCGCCGCGTGCTCGAGGCGACCGGCGTGGAGTTCGACTGGGACATCCAGCCGGCCGGGCTGGGTGTGGTTGAGAAGTACGGCTCGCCCATGCCGGACCACGTGCTCGAGTCCATCCGGCGAAACAAGGTCGCCATCAAAGGGCCACTGACCACGCCCATCGGCAAGGGTATCCGCTCGGTGAACGTGGCACTGCGCAAGGAGCTGGATCTGTTCGCCCTGGTCAGGCCCTGCAAGAGCTACCCGGGGGTGCGCTCGCGGTATGACGAGATCGACCTGATCATCGTCCGGGAGAACACCGAAGACATCTATGCGGGGATCGAGTTCCAGGAAGGAATGCCGCAGACCCGGGCCATGATCGACGAGATCTCTCACGCGGTGAACAAGCCGATCCGTCCCGACTCGGGTTTGAGCATCAAGCCGATTTCGGTGACCGCCAGCAAGAGGATCGTGAATTTCGCTTTCGAATACGCGCGGACACACGGCCGGCGCACCGTGACCGCGGTCCACAAGGCCAACATCATGAAGTTCACGGACGGCCTGTTTCTCCAGGTTGCACAGGAGATCGCCCAGGAACATCCGGACATACAGTTCAATGACCGCATCGTCGACAACATGTCGATGCAGCTGGTGCAGAACCCGAAGGAGTACGACCTGCTCGTGCTCCCGAATCTATACGGTGACATCCTGTCGGACCTGGCGGCCGGGCTGGTCGGCGGCCTGGGCCTGGCGCCCGGGGCGAACCTCGGTGACGAGATCGCCCTCTTCGAAGCCACCCACGGCAGTGCTCCGAAATACGCCGGCATGAACAAGATCAATCCGATGGCGATGATGCTCTCCGGGGTGATGATGCTGCGCCACCTGGGGGAGACGTATGCGGCGAACATGCTCGAGGGCGCCATCGCCGAGACCATCCGGGAAGGCCGCTACGTGACCTACGACATGAAGGCTGACCGAAGCGACCCGACGGCCGTCGGCACCAGCGAGGTGGCGGACGCGATCGTAGCCAAGCTGGAGAAGGCCAGGACCCCTACCACGATCTGACCGGAATGAATTCGCGCCGGCGTGGGTATCCTTAAAAGGTCATGGCCACGTTCAGGGAGCTCTTCAAGGGCGTCAAATCCCGGATTCGCGAGATCGACATCCGCCAGCTGCAGGACATGCGCCAGCTGCCGGAGAAGCCCGTCGTTATCGACGTCCGCGAGCAGGATGAGGTGGAGCAGGGAATGATCCCGGGGGCCATCCACATCCCGCGCGGGTACCTTGAGCAGCGGGTCGAGCAGCAGGTCCCGGAGTACGACGTCCCGGTGGTGGTTCACTGCGCCAGCGGGATCCGATCGGCCTTCGCCACCGAGACCCTGCAACAGATGGGCTATACCAACGTGGTCAACCTCAAGGGCGGGTTCGGCGCCTGGAAGGAGGCCGGCTTCGACTTCGTGGTCCCGCGCGAGCTGACCGCGGACCAGATGAAGCGGTACAGCCGCCACGTCCTGATCCCCGAGGTGGGGAAGGAGGGTCAGCTCAAGCTGCTCGACTCGAAGGTGCTGATCATCGGCGCCGGCGGCCTGGGCTCACCAGCTGCCTACTACCTGGCCGCGGCCGGGGTGGGCACCATCGGCATCCTGGATTCCGACCTGGTCGACGCCAGCAACCTCCAGCGCCAGATCCT
>VBDY01000197.1 GCA_005882775.1 Chloroflexota bacterium
CACGGTGAAGAGCGGCGACCCGACGTCGGCGACGGTCTCGACCAACTCCCAAAAAATGAATACGGCCGCTACCGCCACGAACGCGATCTGGCGGGTGCTGGCCTTCAAGGGGATGAACGAGTCCCTGAACAGCAGGACGGCCAGGCCCGAGCCCAGCAGGCCGGCGATGCTGAGATCGGTCAGGGCTCGCGCCGCCCAGCCGTCGGTCAGCGCGACCAGGCGGGACAGCAGGGCGACGCCGCCCAAAAGTCCCAGCGCCAGGGCGAGGAATCCACGGCTGCGGTCCTGCCGGTTGGCGAGCCAGCCCCGGAATGTCAGGAGGCCGAGGAGGACAAAGGCAGCCGTGACAGCGTATTGGGCAACCGTCAGCGCCTGCTGCATGGCACAACTTTAAACCGGTCCGGGCAGAAGTGGGCTATTGGGACAGGCTCGTTGTCATATTTGAGGCCACAACACGGTTGGGTAGAATGTGCCGTGGTCGGGGCGCCCGCCGGGGAGGGGCGGTCCGGACGGAGGAGGAGTTGTGCCTTTGGGCTTGCGCATCGCCATGGTCGCACCGCCCTGGTATCCGCTGCCGCCCCGCGGCTACGGCGGCACCGAGCTGGTCGTCCACCTGCTCCACACCGAGCTCCGACGGCGGGGCCACGAGGTTACCGTCTTTGGCGCCACCGAGTCCGGCCCCGGGGTGACCATGCTGGCCGACGCCCGCTGGAATCCTGACCTGGGCGGCCCCTGGTCCGCCGTCCGCGAGGCGACCTACCTGGCTCGGGTCTACGAGCACCTCGAGGGCAAGCGCTTCGACGTCATCCACGACCACCTGGGCCCGGAAGGCATCCTGATGGCCCTCAACAGTGGGGTCGCCCCGCTGGTTGTTCACACCGTCCACGGCGAGATCACCGAGCCATACGCCACCTTCTATCGCGAGGTCCAGCACCGGGTCCGGCTCTGTGCCATCAGCGTCAGCCAGGCGACCTCGGCGCCCGAGCTTCACTTCACTGCCATGGTCCACAACGCGGTGGAGATCCCGACCGGCCCACCCAGCCGGAGCAAGGAGCGATATCTGATCGAGGTCGCCCGGATCGTCCCCAACAAGGGGCAGCACCTGGCCATCGAGGTGGCTCGCCGGACCGGCCGCAAGCTGATCCTGGGCGGCAAGGTGGAGCGCACCGGGGAGGGCGAGAGCTACTTCGAGGAGGAGGTCGAGCCGCATCTTGGGCGATCGATCGAGTACTACCCGAACGTGCACGGCGCCGAGAAGTCCCGCTTGGTGGCTCGTGCCGCCGCGGGCATCTTCCCGCTGCAGTGGGCAGAGCCGTTCGGCCTGGCCATGGCCGAGTGCATGGTCGCCGGCACGCCGGTGATCGCCCTGCGGACCGGGTCGGCGCCGGAGCTGATCGAGCCGGGCGTCACGGGGTTCCTGGCCGAGGACGTCGACGGCCTCGTGGACGCGGTCAACCACCTGGAGGAGATCGATCCGGCGCGATGTGCCGAGGTCGCCCGCGAGCGGTTCAGCCCGGCGCGCATGGCGGACGACTACCTGCGCGTCTACCAGTCGGGCCTGGCCATCGAGCCTCTGACCGCTGCCGTCACGGTCGACCTCAGAAGTGCCCGCGTCATCGAGCCGAGGCTCCCGAGCGGTTAGCCAAAAAGCAACCCAACTGGCTCAATAAGGAGGATCACATGGGAAGAATCGTCGTCACCGAGTTCATCTCCCTGGACGGGGTCATCGAGGCACCGGGCGGAGACGAGAAAAATTTCAAGCACGCAGGCTGGAGCTTCGAGGTCAGCCGTGGCACCGAGGGCGACAACTTCAAGGTGGACGAGACCAACTCGTCCGACGCCCTGCTGCTGGGGCGGACCACCTACCAGGGCTTCGCCGCCGCCTGGCCGTCGCGGACCGGTGAGTTCGCCGACAAATTCAACACCATGCCCAAGTACGTCGTTTCCTCGACCCTGAAGGACCCCACCTGGAACAACTCGAAGGTGCTGAGCGGGAACATCGTCGATGAGGTTTCGAAGCTCAGGGACAAGCAGGACGGCAATATCGTGGTCCACGGCAGCGCTCGGCTGGTGCAGACGCTGCTCGAGAATGACCTCGTTGACGAGGTCCGGCTGATGGTGTTTCCTGTCGTGCTGGGGAGGGGAAAGCGGCTCTTCGGCGACACGACCGATAAGAAACGCCTGCGGCTGGTCGAGTCAAAGATGGTCGGCGACGGCGTCGCCATCCTCGTCTACCGGCCGACGGGTAATAAGGTCAGAGAGCCGAAGGAATCCGGCAGCCTGGCGTCAACTAAGACCAGGTAAACGCCGCGCGTAGGCGCCTGGCCCAGAGCCTGCCCGCAGGGGCCGGCTCGACCTGGGGGCGCGCCTCTTGTGACTCGCGCAGTTCTCGCACGGCCTGGGATGCCTTATGGACTCGCTCGGAGTTCCGGTGCAGCTCGGCGATTCTCTGACGCGCCGGCTGCATGTCCTGCAATCCGTACATGTCTTCGCTCCTTCGCGTGATAGACGAAGGCTAGCCGTCCCTGTGCGCGCCCCCTATGACGT
>VBDY01000082.1 GCA_005882775.1 Chloroflexota bacterium
AACCGGCAGGCCCGAATCTTCGATCCGGGTGGGGGCGGCCGGAATGAACTCGGGCAGGCTGGGTTCCGGGGTGGGCTGCACAGCGAACGACTGGGGCCCCACCGGCATCGAAGGCCGGTTGATCACGGCTAGAGCAACCTGCGGCTCAAGGCCTTTCTTGCTTCGCCCAGCTTCGGCCGGCCGCCCCCGGCGATGGTCGGGCCTACGGGTTCAGCACCGGCCTGGGTCCGAAATACCGCTCCACCGATAGGCCGTGGCTCTCCAGCTCGGCCCGGGCCAGCCGCTCGAACCGCCGGCTGTACCAGTCCTCGGCGGGGTTGCGCGAGTACTGGAGAAGACGCTGGTAGGGCATGGTGTAGATCGCCCGTCCGGCCAGGATCTCCAGCATCTGCGCGCTTAACTCGGGCCGGGCCAGGGCTCGGTGGAGGGTGGTGTGCACACCCCGCATGTCTCCGATCAGGCGGAGCCGCCGCGGAAGAAAGATCAGCATGGCGAGCGCGACCGGAACCGCGGCCACCATCACCCCCAGGATCAGGGCCAACGTGTGGATGCCGTGCGAGCCCGCCTGCCCGGCCGAGATCAGGGGCTGCCCAGAGTGGTGACGCAATCCCTCGGTCGCGTTGCGCAGGAAATCCGATAGATAGGGAACCCCGCTCGGAATGGACTGCTGCAGCGACATGATCCAGCCGTCGAATGTCCGCCCGGCGTTGATCACGCCCAGCGCCAGCGCGTCGAGCTGCAGCACCAGGTTATTTACGAAGAGGCCCGCCTGGACACAGAGCAGGATCCAGAACAGCACCAGCAGGTCGGCGAACATCCAGGCGAAGCGTCGGGAATAGATATCGGGGTAGAAGCGCATGACATCCCCCTTGAGGTGATGTGCGGTAAAACGTCAGACCGGGGCGAAGTCTACAGCGCTTCCAGGAACTCGATGACTTCGCGGGTGAGCTGAGTTGGGGTGGAGGCGCCCGAGGTGACGCCGACCCGCTTCTTGCCGCTGAACCATTCCGGGCGGATGTCCTTGGCCGTATCCACCAGGTAGGCCGGTTTGTGCGCCAGCTCCTCGACCACCTGCACCAGCCGCCTGGAGTTGGAGCTGCGCTGGCTCCCGACCACGATCACGACGTCGCAATCCCTGGCTGCCTCGACGGCTGCCTCCTGGCGATCCTGGGTGGCCCGGCAGATCTCGTTGTAGGCCTCGGTCTGCGGGTACTTGTCCTTGACCCGCTTGATCATGCTGGCCGTGTCCCAGATGCTCAAGGTGGTCTGGCAGGTGACCGCGATCTTGTCGTTGTCGATATCGAGGGCATCGACGTCCTGTGGGTCCTGTACCAGGTGGATCTGGCCGGGGGCCTCGCCCACGACACCCTCCGGTTCCGGGTGGCCGCGCCGCCCGATGTAGACAACGTCGTAGCCTCGTTCCGCCAGGTCTTTGACCAGCTCGTGAGTCACCACCACGTCGGAACAGGTGGCATCCACCAGGTTCAACCCGCGCGCGGCCGCCCGCTCCTTGACCAGGGGTGAGACTCCATGGGCGGTGAAGATGACAGTCCCGGAGTCGATCCGGTCGAGGCCCTCCAGCCGGTTGTCGCTGTCGACCAGCTCGATCCCGTTCGCCTGCAGCTCGTCGGTGACGTGCGTGTTGTGGACGAGGTAGCCGAGCATGCGGATCTTCTCGCCAGGATGAGCTTTGGCCGTCTGCTTGGCGGCGCGAATCGCTTCGACCACGCCGTGGCAGTAGCCACGCGGTGTGATCTTGAGAACGTCCACGTTTTGAGTCTACCCGCGCGGATTCCGGCCGAAGCCGGAGAAAGGTTACAGCCCGGTCAAGATTGCGCCCGGCGTGGGCGGCCGGGGCGGTTTGGGTCGCTCCGGCCCGGGCGGAACCGGTGGGGCCTGGGTTCCGGGAACCGGTTCCTCGGGGTCCGGCGCCGGAGGCCGCTCGGAGGCCGCCGGCATGTCAGCCAATCGTGATGTGGCCAGAGGTCGGTTTGAGGATGCCCAGGTAGGCCAGCAGGCTGAGCAGCGCGAGGATGGCCAGGAAACCACCCACGATGTACGAGGCGATCCGATGCCTGGTGAATACCAGGAGTCCAAGCACCAGCAGGATGATGGCCACCAGCAGGTTCGAAAAGTTCACGACGACTTGCATTTCATTCCCTCCTTGATAGCTTGAGCTTCAGCTTTTCGACAGGGCACGGTCAAGGTCTGCGATCAGGTCTGCCACATCCTCGATTCCCACCGAGATCCGGACCAGACCGTCGGCGACACCACTCGCGCGCCGCACCTCGGCCGGGATCGAGGCGTGGGTCATGGCGGCCGGAAGCTCGATCAACGACTCCACGCCGCCCAGGCTCTCAGCCAGGGTGAACAGCCGAGTGCGCTCGACCACCTGCCGGGCGCGCTGAAGACCACCCCCGACCTCGAACGAGATCACCGCACCGAATCCGGACATCTGGGTGCGTGCGAGCGCGTGCTGCGGATGGTCAGTCAGTCCCGGATAGTGGACGCGTTCTACCGCCTGGTGCCCGCGGAGGAACTCCGCGACCTGGCCGGCGTTGCGTTCGTGCTCGCGCATTCGGACCGCGAGCGTTTTGAGTCCACGCAGGACCAGCCAGGCATCCAGCGGTCCCGGGACTGCCCCCAGCGCGTTCTGGAGGAAGGCAAGGCGTTCGTGCAGGTCGGTGCGGTTGAGCGCGATCACGCCCGCGATCACGTCGCTGTGACCGCCCAGGAACTTGGTGGCGCTGTGCACGACCACGTCCGCGCCCAGGCTCAGCGGTCGCTGGAAATACGGACTCATGAACGTGTTGTCCACCACGACCATCGCCCCCCGGGCATGGGCGACCTTCGCGATCGCAGCGATGTCCACGATCTTGAGCAAGGGATTGGTGGGAGACTCCAACCAGACCAGCCGGGTGCTTTCCGTGATCGCCGCCTCCACCGCATCGGTCCGGGCACCATCGACGAAGGTGAAGGTCAACCCCATCGGCTCCAGCACCCGTTTGAAGAGCCGATAGGTCCCCCCGTAGAGGTCGTCCACGGCCACGGTGTGGTCCTTTGGACCAAGGAGCTGCATGACGGTGGACTCGGCCGCCATGCCCGAAGCGAAGGCGAGCCCGTGCGCTCCCCCCTCCAGGGCCGCGATGCACGCCTCGAGCGCGGTCCGGGTGGGGTTTGCCGTTCGAGAGTACTCGTACCCCTTGTGCTTGCCAACCGCCGTCTGGGCATAGGTCGACGTCTGATAGATGGGCGTGACCACCGCACCCGTGGCCGGGTCGGGAGGCTGGCCGGCGTGGATGGCGCGGGTGGAGAAACCCGCTTCGGACGGCGTGCTCACCTGGGGGAGCGGCTGTGTGCCATGAACTCCAGCAGGTCGAGCCTGGTGATGATGCTCACCGGCCGCTCCTGGTCCATCACCAGCAGCGCGGTCGCGCCTCCCAGGATGGCATTGAAGGCTTCATCGATATGGGCTTCGGCGGAAATCGTCGGAAACGGCCCATCCATCGCCGCCCCCACGGTGGTCTCGATCAAGCCCGGGTCCCGGTAGACGCGGTCCAGCAGCGTGCGTTCCTGGATACTCCCCACTACTCGAACCCCGGCGCCCGTGCCATCCTCGGTCACAGGCATCTGCGAAATCCCGTACTCCTGCAGCAGGTCGATGGCCCGACCGACCTTTTCCCTGGAAGGCACCGTGATCAGCTCGGGCATGTCTCGCTCACGGACGACGTCCTGCACGCGTTGCCGGGGGAACCGTTCGAGATATCCGTTCTGCCGCATCCACTCGTCGGAGTAGATCTTGCTCATGTTGTTGCGGCCGGTATCAGGCAGGATCACCACCACCAGCTTGCCCTCGTCCAGGTCCGCAGCCACCTCCAGCGCGGCCTTCATCGCTGTCCCCGCCGAACCACCCACCAGGATCCCTTCCTCCCTGGTGATCCGCCGCGCCAGGAGGAAAGAGTCGCGGTCACTCACCCGGACAATCCGGTCGATGAGTTTCAGGTCGATGGTACCGGGAATAAAGTCCTCGCCGATTCCCTCGACCTTGTAAGGACGGACCGTGTCGCCGGAGTAGAGCGACCCTTCCGGATCGGCCCCGACTATCATCACCCCCGGCTTGCGTTCCTTGAGGAACCGGGCCGCCCCGGTGATCGTGCCTCCGGTGCCCAGTCCTGCCACCAGGACATCGACCGCGCCGTCGGTCTGCTCCCAGATCTCGGGGCCGGTGGTCTCGTAATGGGCGCGTGGGTTTTCCGGGTTGAAGTACTGGTTGGGCTGGAAGGCCCCCGGGATCTCGCGACTCAGCCTGTCCGCCACCGAGTAGTAGCTCTCCGGCGATTCTCGGGGGACGGCGGTCGGGCAGACCACCACCTCCGCTCCGTAGGCTCGGAGCAGTGCGATCTTTTCGGGGGACTGTTTGTCCGCCATGACGAAGATCATCCGGTACCCTTTGAGCGCCGCCGCCATCGCCAGGGCATGCCCGGTATTTCCGGAGGTGGGCTCGACGATGGTGCCGCCCCGCTTGAGCCGGCCCTCACGCTCGGCGGCCTCGATCATGCGCAGCCCGATCCGATCCTTGACGCTGCCCCCCGGGTTGAGCGTTTCAACTTTGGCGAGGATCGTCGGTCGAAACCCGGCGGTGACCCGGTGAAGCCGGACAAGCGGCGTGTGTCCAACCGCGTCCAGGATGCTGTCCAGGACCTGCACTGGTGACATTCTAAGGAGCACCGATGGCGGTCGCCTTCGCGCTCAGCGCCAGCCTTGCCTGGGGAATTTCGGACTTCCTCGGCGGTATCAAGAGCCGCACCGTGGCGCTGCTGACGGTTCTCCTGGTCTCGCAGTCGCTGGGGACTGCACTGATGGCCGTGCTCGCTCTTCTGCACGGGCACTGGCCCGGAGCAGGCCTCTGGATGGTCGAGGCATTCCTCGCCGCGGTGACCGGGACGATCGGGCTGGCCGCCCTCTACGGCGGAATCGCGGTCGGACTGGTCACGCTGGTGGCGCCGGTAGCGGCGACGGCACCCATCCTCCCACTGATCGTCGGCCTCCTGGCGGGTGAGCGTCCGCGCCCGCTTCAGCTCGCCGGCGCGGGTCTGGCGCTGGTGGGTGTCATCCTCCTGTCGCTGCGACCCGGCGCCGGACAACCGGCTGGCCGCCGTCGTCGAGGCGCCGGCATCGGCGTCGGACTTGCCGTCCTGGCTTCGATCTGCTTCGGCTGCTTCTATCTGACACTCGCCGTGGCGAGCCGGCGCGACGTGGTCTGGGCAACGATGATCCAGCGCCTGTCCTCGGTCTGCCTGCTGGGAGCGACCGCCCTGCTCCTGCGACGATGGCCGATGCTCCATCGAAAGGACCTGTCCACCCTGGCGACCGTGGGCATCCTCGACGTCGGCGCCAACGTCCTGTACGGCGCCGCGTCGGCCATCGGCTCCATCACGCTGGTGCCGGTCCTGGCATCGTCGCTCTATCCGATCGAAGGCGTGGTCCTGGCGCGTTTCGTCCTCCACGAGCGGATCGCACGACTTCAGCAGGCGGGAGTGGTCATGGTCATCGCCGGCGTGGCCCTGGTCAGCGCCTGAGTAGAATCCGGTACCAGAACCCGGAGGAGGGCGTATGCCGGTTTCATTGGCAAATTCGAAGGTCGTCTATGACGCCCTCAAAGGCGCCGGCGTGCGGCTCGTGAGTGCCCTGCCAGAGACCTGGCTGGTGCACCTGGTGCGGATGGCCGACGAGGACGCTGAGATGATCCTGGTCCGCCTCGCCAAGGAAGAGGAGGGAGTCGGCATCTCGGCCGGGGCTCACTTTGGCGGCGTCCGGTCGGCGATGCTGATGCAAAACCATGGGTTTTTGCAATCGGTGAACGGGATCGTGGGCGTCTCCCTGCTCTACAAGGTCCCGCTGTTGATGCTGGTCACCGACCGGGGAGGGTTCGGCGAGCGTGACCCCTGGCAGACGGAGGGCGGAAAGTACACCCGTCCGGTGCTGGACGCGCTCCACATCGCGCACGAAGACCTGACCCGGCCGGAGCAGGTCGCCCCCGGAGTCGACAAGGCGATGGCGCTGGCCCAGAGCTCGCTGTCCCCGGTCGCCCTGCTCCTCGGGCGCGACCTGATGTGGGAAGAGGTAGCGTGAAGCGCCTTGCCTGCCTGGCATCGATCTACCCGGAGCTGGAGGACTGCGCCGTCGTCACCATCATGGGTGCCGTTGCCGCCGAGCTGTACTCGCTCGGGCACCGCGCCAACTTTTTCTATCTCGAGCATGCCATGGGTCTCGCCTCATCGATCGGGCTCGGCATCGCGCTCGCCCAACCCCATCGAAAGGTGGTGGTGATCGACGGCGACGGATCGGTCCTGATGAACCTGGGCGGGCTGACCACGCTGGCGCGCTCAAACCCGGGCAACCTGGTGCACATCATCTTCGACAACGAGACCCTGCTCTCAGTAGGTGGCGGCGCGCCCGGCGGTTACCGCTGGTTTACGACCGCCACCGCAACCGGCACCGACCTGGCGGGGGTCGCGAAAGCGGCAGGCATCGAGAGGGCGCAAACCGTGCGCGAGCTCGATGAATTCAAGGCCGCCGCGCTCGCCGCCATCAAACACGACCGGCTCACCTGTATCGTCGCTAAGGTGGAGGCGGAAATGCCAACGAGCTTTCTGATGGACGTGCACATGCTCGAAAACCGCTTCGAGTTTCCCCGGGCCCTGCAGCGCCCGATTGGCGAACGCATCAAGGGAGGCGCGTGAAATGAGCACAGCGATACGGCCCCTGACCTCATTCATCGAAGGCCTGGCCTCCGGCACCATCGAGGTGATCGACCTCACCCAGCCCTTGAGCGAGCGCACCCCGCTGATCAAGCTGCCGCCCCCCTTTGCCAACACGCCGGTGTGGACGACACACGAAATCAGCCGGTACGACGAGCGCGGGCCGGCCTGGTACTGGAACTGGTTCGAGGGCGGCGAGCACTCCGGGACGCATTTCGACGCCCCCATCCACTGGGTCACCGGCAAGGACAAGGACGATGTCTCCCAGGTCCCGGTCAGGCGGCTGGTCGGCCCGGCGATCGTGATCGACAAAACAGCCGAGGCGCGAGCGAACCCGGACTACCTTCTCACCCGGGACGACATCGACGCATTCGCGCGCCGGCATGGTCCGCTGCCCCCTGGGGGATGGCTCCTTTATCGAACCGGGTGGGACGCCCGAGCGAACGATCAGGAGGCGTTTCTGAATGCGAATGCCAGCGGACCGCATACCCCGGGAATCGACGGCGAGTGCGCCCGCTGGCTGGCCGGGGAGAGCCCGCTGGTGGGCATCGGAGTGGAGACCGTAGGCACCGACGCGGGCACCGCGCACTCGTTCTCACCGGCCTTCCCCTGTCACCAGTTCATGCTGGGGGCGAACAAATACGGGCTGACCCAGCTCGCCAACCTGGTCAAGCTGCCGCCCACCGGCGCCGTCCTGGTGGTCGCCCCGCTCAAGCTGGTCAAGGGTTCGGGAAGCCCCTGCAGGGTACTGGCATTCGTCCAGCGATAGCCCAGGTCCGGCCCATCCGGCCACAGGAGCTCGGCCCCTATGTGACGGTGATGCGCCGCACCTTCGGCCAGGGGGTGCCCGACGCGGCTGCGGTGGAGCGGATCCGGGCGGCGATCGAGCTCGAGCGCACGATTGCAGCCTTTGACGACGGGAACGTGGTCGGCACCGCCGGCGCCAACACCTACCAGATGACCGTCCCCGGAGGCAGCCTGCCCACCGCGGGAGTGACCATGGTCACGGTCCTGACCACCCACCGGCGACGCGGCATCCTCACCAGCTTGATGCGGCACCAGCTCGACGACGTGCACAACCGCGGCGAGCCGCTGGCAGCCCTCTACGCTTCAGAAGCGCCCATCTACGGGCGCTTTGGCTATGGGATCGCGATTTTCGCGGGCGACCTCCAGATCCCAAGGAGCCGGGCTGCCTTCTTGAAGCCCGCCCAGATCGGTGGACAGTTCCGGTTTGTCGACGCCGAGCACGCTGTGACCGCCTTCATGCAGGTCTGGGAACGGGTACGCCCGGGTCAACCCGGGATGCTCAACCCACCCGCCCGCGAGTGGCGGGCGGAGCTGGCGGATCCGGAGGACCACCGCCACGGCGGGAGTCCGCATTACCGGGTCGTCTATGAGGTCGACGGTACGGCGGACGGATTCGCTCTCTACCGGATCAGAGACAACCACCACGACGGTGACTTCGCCTCGACCCTGATGCTCGAACAGCTGGTGGCGGCAACTGCCGACGCTTACGAGGCGCTCTGGCGCTACTGCCTGGGCGTCGATCTGACGGCCCGGGTCAGCGCCGACAACCGCCCGGTGGACGAACCGCTGCCCTTTCTCCTCAAGGACGCGCGGGCGGCCCGGATGCTGGTCAGCGACGCGGTCTGGCTGCGTCTGGTCGATGTAGAGGCGGCGCTGGCCGGCCGCTCGTACGCGTCGGCGGGCCGGCTGGTGGTGGAGGTGGCCGACACCTTCTGTCCCTGGAACGCCGGACGCTACGAGATCAGCTACAGCCCTCAGGGCAGTCACTGCCAGCGGACGACGGCGCCCGCGGACCTCGAGCTCGATGTCGATGTGCTGGCCGCCCTCTACCTGGGTGGCAACCGCTTCTCCACCCTGCACCAGGCCCGTCGCGTGAACGAGCTCGCTCCGGGCGCGATCGCCCGGGCCGACGCCATGTTCCGCACCGACCGCGCCCCCTGGTCCCCCAGCCACTTCTAAACGCGCGAGCACCGGGCGCGGATAATTCCTCCGTGGACCGTGAGACCTGCCTCAGCTTCGACCAGCAGGATCCCCTGTCGAGCGTACGCAATCACTTCGCGATCCCCGACGGAATCGTCTACCTGGACGGCAACTCGCTGGGGGCGTTGCCGGCTGAGATTCCGTCCCGGATCGAGCAGGTGGTCCGGCAGGAGTGGGGAAGCGGGCTCATCCGCAGCTGGAATGATGCCGGCTGGATGGACGCGCCCGGCCGGGTCGGGGACAAGATTGCCCGGCTCATAGGAGCCCAGCCCGGCGAGGTGATCGTGGCGGACAGCACCTCGGTCAATCTCTTCAAGCTGCTGGCCGGCGCGCTCCGTCTGCAAGCGAGCCGGCACTTCATCCTGACCGAAACCGGCAACTTTCCCACCGACCTCTACGTTGCGGAAGGCCTGGTCGAGCTGCTGGGGGGCCGGCACGCCGTCCGCCAGGTCGATCGGTCGGACATCGAGCGCAACCTCGATGGCAGCGTGGCCGTCCTGATGCTCACCCACGTCGATTACACGAGTGGCGCCATCCTGGACATGGCGCGCATCACCGCGGCCGCCCACCGCTACGGGGTTCTGGCGCTCTGGGACCTTTCGCACAGCGCCGGCGCGCTGCCGGTGGATCTGGCGGGGAGTCAGGTCGACCTCGCCGTCGGGTGCGGTTACAAGTACCTCAACGGCGGTCCGGGCGCGCCCGCCTACCTGTTCGTCGCCAAGCGCCTGCAGGACGACCTGCGGACCCCGATAGCCGGGTGGATGGGGCATGCCACACCCTTTGCCTTCGACGGGAAATACCGGCCCGCGCCCGGCGTCCAACGTTACCTCGCAGGTACTCCGCCGATCCTTTCCATGGCCGCACTCGAGGTTGCCGTCGACATCCTGCTGGGGGTCGACCAGCAGGATGTCCGTCGCAAGTCGCAGGCGCTGGGCGACCTCTTCATCCGTCTGGTGGAAGAGCGATGCAGCGGCTTCCCCCTGCAGGTGATCTCACCCCGCGACACGGCGCTCCGCGGATCGCAGGTGGCGGTCCGCCATCCGCAGGCCTACCCGATGATCCGGGCGCTGATCGATGCGGGCGTG
>VBDY01000198.1 GCA_005882775.1 Chloroflexota bacterium
GCTCTCTGGCGCCCGCCAATCAGGACTGATCGCCGGGCCGGCGATCGGAGGTCTGCTGGCTGTGTTTGGACGCTCGACGGTTTTCGTAGCGACCGGCATCGCGCTGGCCGCCGCCGCCCTGGTGGCGGCCGCCGCGCTCGGGCCGACCGCACGACCGACCGCGAGGGCCGGGGCGGATGCTCTGGTCCGCCAGGCATGGTCGCCCCGCGCCCGGCGCGCTCTTCTCGCCATCGTGGTCCTGACGATCGGGATAGGCGTCATGATCGGCGTCTACGACGTTATCTGGAGCCTCTACATGCGGACGCTGGGCGCGAGCGACTTCGTCATCGGGCTGTCGTTCTCGCTGTTCGCGTTGCCGCTCGTGATCGCGACACCCTTTGCGGGATGGGCATCGGACCGCTGGGACAGGCGATGGCTCGCGTTCGGATCCCTGGCCCTGACGTCATTGATCGGGCCCATCTATCCGTTCATCGGGAGCATCCCCCTGGTGATGACGCTGGGAGTTCTCGAAGCGACCCTGTGGTCGTTCTCGGAGCCGGCGATGAACGCCTTCCTGATGGAAGCCGTCCGCGAGCGGCGCGGCGAGGCGCAGGGAGTGGTCGGCACCGCGCTGAATGGGGCGATGGCAGTCGGTTCCCTTTCGGCCGGGGCGTTGTTCGCGATTGGGCCGGGGGTGCCGTTCTTTGTGGCGGCTGCGGCCGGCATCGTTTTCGCGTTCGGGGCCGTACCCGCGCTGCGCGCGGCCGGTGGCCGCCTTTCGGCCGAGCCTGAAGTAGTATCCGCGTAAGCCTGGAACTGGGAGGGATGACCGATGCTTGGTGATTCTCCGATGAGCGTTGTGCTGCTGGCGACTGACATGGCGGCGTCCAAAGACTTCTATGCCAACAAGGTGGGATTGAAGATTGCCAACGACGGCGCCGACGCAGTCTCCTTCAAATGTGGCGGCGAGAGCATGCTTACGATCAGCAAGAGCAGCACGGGTACGAAGGACGAGCAGACCCAGGCAGCCTGGCGGGTAAAGGACATCCGCGCCGAGCTGGCGGAGCTCCGCAAACGCGGCGTGAAGATCGAGGATTACGACACCCCTGGTCTGAAAACCGCTGACGGGATTGCCGATATCGGGTTCGCGTGGATGGCCTGGTTCATCGATCCTGGCAAGAACTGCGTCGGAATTCTGCAGGTCAAGTAGATGGCTCAGGTGGCTGCCACGCCGCTGGCTGTGCTTGACCACGACCAGGTCGAACGTCTGCTACCGATGCGGGAGTGCATCGACGTTGTCCAGGAGGCCCTGAAGGCCCTCGATCGTGGCGAGTACGCGATGCCCCTTCGGACCATTTACTCCCCGCCTGGGGCCGTGGGCGCGATGGCATGGATGCCGGCCCACCGCTCGGGCGAGCACGCCGTGTTTGGAATGAAGCTCCTGGTGGTGGTGCCGGGCAACCCGGCGCGCGGCCTTGACTCGCACCAGGGCGCCGTCGTCCTGATGGACGGCACCACCGGTCAGCTGAGAGCGGTACTTGACGCCTCCGCTGTTACGGCCATTCGCACGGCGGCCGTCTCGGCGGCGGCGACCCGGGCCCTGGCGCGAGAAGACTCCGAGACCCTCGCCATCATCGGCACCGGCGTCCAGGCGCGAAAACACCTTGAGGCGATCCCGCTGGTCCGGCCGATCCGGCGGGTGCTGATCGCGGGCCGGACGCGGCAAAGAGCCGAAGAGTTCGTCCGCTCCAGCTCATCGGATTCTGGAGTCTCGGTGGAAGCGGCGGTGTCGGTAGAGGATGCGTTGCGCGACGCCGACGTGGTGGTCACCTGCACCAGCTCGCGCGACCCGGTAATCACGCGCGCCATGCTGCGAAAGGGAATGCACATCAACGTTGTTGGAGGCAGCCAGCCTCCGGCTCACGAGCTCGAACCCGCGGCTCTTGCCGACGTGGTGCTCTTTACCGACCGACGCGAGTCGCTCGAGGGAGAAGCTCACGAGTGGCGCACGGCCGTTGCGCAGGGGATCATCAAGCCCGACCATCTACGCGGCGAGCTGGGCCAGTTGCTGAACGGATCGGTTGCGGGCCGGCGGACTGCGGATGAGATCACGGTGTTCCGCTCGCTGGGCCTGGCTGTCGAGGACGTCGCCGCGGCACAGCACGTAGTGGGAAAGGCGGAGAAGGGGAGGGCTTAGCCATGTGCGCGCCTCCTGACGAATACCGAGATCCGGGAACGCCCCGCGCGGCGAAGGAGCGGGAAGAACGCATCCGGGCGTCCGATGGGGTCGACATCCGGATGTTCCTGGCAGAGCCGGCGCACGGGCTCGAGAAAGGCGCGGTCCTGATCATCCATGACATCTGGGGATACACGGACTTTTACAAGGACCTGGCCCGGCGGATCGCGGCGGAGGGATATGC
>VBDY01000132.1 GCA_005882775.1 Chloroflexota bacterium
GACTTGACCAGGAGCTTGAGACCTTCCTTTCCCGGGGGAAAGCCTGGCGGCATCGAGTCGTGGTCGACCGAGTTATCCGCGATCACCTGCTCCTCGTCCTGTGGCCCCGAGGGATTTGTGACTTGTCACCTTGCGCTATCAATCCGCCAGCGCCAGGTAGGGCGTGCATCACGGTGCGGATCATTGGCCCGTGTCCGGTCACGGCTTACACAATCGCTGTGCCGCTAGTGGCGGGATGCGTAACCGCCGCCGTCGCCATGACCTTCGGAATCTGGCTCCGTCAAAGGCGTGACCGGTTGTCCCTTTAACGTTCAGATGGCGTCCGCCGGGGGAAGTAGTCTGATAGGAACGCCATGCAGGGTAGCCCCATCGGTCAACTCGGATGGATTCAGACTGATTGCCACGACCCCGAGCGGCTAGGTCTCTTTTGGGGAGCAGTCTTTGGGGTCGAGGTCGAGGATCGGATTGGGGACCCTCCCCAGTATGTGAACCTCGCGTCGGCAACGCTTAATGGGCCAAGGGTCTGCTTTCAGCGGGTGCCCGAGCCGAAGGCGGCCAAGAACCGGCTTCACTTCGACGTTGCCGTCGATGATGTCGATGCGGCCACCGCGCGGATTCAGGATCTTGGTGGCAGACGGGTGCCTCACGACGACTACCACGAGAGCGGCTATAGCTGGCGGCTAATGGAGGATCCTGAGGGAAACGAATTCTGCCTCATCTATGAGAGGAAGTAGTTGCGACGGAGAGGTTCCCCAGAGGTGCCGCAGCGTAGAGCGGAAGGATTAGCCCGTAGCGGATTCGAACCGCTGATTTCCGCCTTGAGAGGGCGGCGTCCTAGGCCAACTAGACGAACGGGCCACGAGAACCGCGCGAAGCGACCCCTATTATAGGTAGCGCATCGCACTCAAAATCCCTGGAGGATGGCATGCTGTTTGACCCGACCGCGGTGAATTTCGTTATGAACACGATGCAGGCCGCCAGTTACCTGGGTGTGCCTTCGGACGTTATCGAGGACCTGGTAAGCCGGCGAACCATTCCTTTCACCAGGATCGGCGAGCGTGTGGTGTTCTCCAAGACCGCCATCGACCAGTGGATCTACGCACGGTCCATGGAAAACCTGAGCGAGGATCTTCCCGCGCTCGGATTCCATGGAAAGGGCGGCCGCTGATGTTCCGGTTGGGCCGCCTGGTCAGGCTTGTCGCCCTGCTCCTGACCCTGGCCGCGGTTGCTCAGGAACTCAACAAGCCGGAAGCGGATCGGACCTGGCATGGCCGGGTCGCCGGCGTGCCCTATGACTTTCGCTGGCCGACCTGGCGCAGGATTCGGGACGCATACTGGAACCCGGGGGACGCCCGCATCTTCACCGACCGGGTGATCGGCGTGGGCTGGGCCATAAACCTGGCCCAGGTTCTTCCCCGGATGCGCAACGCATACCTGAGGTTGTCCGAGCGCTAGCCGCCCCGTCGTGACGGTCCGGTAACGTCCGGTCCTCGTGAGTGACAGGCTTTTTGCCACCCACCGTTCTACTAACGTGCTCGCCTGCCGCAATAGGCCTCGCCTAACCCTGCCCTGCTCGGCGCCGGCGCGCGGTTTTGGGGCGCCATGAGCGGCCTGACCAACTTCCTGGCCCCCTACAGCAATCTGATCTTCAGCCACCGGAACACGATCATCGTGGTCCTCGGGATCATCCTCGGGTGCACCGCGCTCTATGCCCTCTACGGCCACTGGCGGGTCCAGCGGCTGGAACGCGAGGTCCGGGTGGCGCGCTCTGCCGGCCGGCAGCCGATGGGACGCTATGCCGGCGTCCAGCCGGTCGCTGAAGAGTCGCCGCCAGAGGCTTCGGGCGGACTGCCGCCGGTCAAGGGTGGGCGCACGTACGCGCGTAATCTCGGCTCGGCACTGCAAAAAGCCGGCATGAGCCCGTCAGGCCAGCCGATCTACTCTCCGCCGATTCCGCAAGGCTGGGCCCCGAATACCGCTGCCTCCCAGCCGATCGCGCCTCCGCCGCCGCAGCCGCTTTACTCGCCGGCCAGCTCAACTTGGGGGGCTCCGGCGCCCTCTCCCTCCTGGCCGTCCGCCTACCCGGCTCAAGGGCCTGGCCGCCCCGGCATGAACCAGCCGATGCCGCCCGTCCCCACGTATCAACCACCTGCCTCCCCGTCGCAGCCGCCTCAGCCGCCGGCGTTCTACCCGCCGGCGTATCCGCAAGGGCCGCAGATGGCGCCCGCCGTGAACCAGGTCCCAGCGCAGTTTGCGCCCCCACCGACACCGGTGACTCCGGCGATGCCGGCGCCCGTGCCGGCCGGCCAGCCGCCCGATCCGGCCTCGCAGGAACCAGGGCGTCGAGGAAAGGGCAAGCGCCGGCGATTCAACCTGTCGGTTCTAGAAAGCCTGGAGAAGATCGTGCAGCCACGCCAGCAGGTGCAGCCCACTCAGATCAGTCAGCCCAATCCGGCGGCTGCTCAGGTGCCACCAGTGGTCGCGCCCAGCGCGCCGATGCCCGGTCCGCCACCGCTGCCTGCCTGGGGACCCGCGGTCAAACCAGCCGTCCCGCCCGCGTCCGAGCCCGCCGTGGTTTCAGCAGCCACACCGGCGGATGCACCGGCAGAAGCGCCCTCACTCGCCCTGAACTTTGGACCGCCGCCGCCCGCGAGCGTCCCAGCCGTCGAGCCGGTGGTCGAAGCGAGGGCCGAGCCAAAACCGGATGCTCGCCAATCGATGCGCTCGATGCTCTTTGGCGAAGAGCCGACCGCCAGCACCGAGGGGGGGCAGGTCGAAGATGCGTCCGAGCCGGTCCAGGACCCGGTGGAAGCGGCGGGCGTGGCGGCGCCGGACGCAGAGGTCGAACCGCTGGCGGCGTCCGGGGCATGGCAGGAGTCGGCTGATGCGAGCGGGTCGACCGGCAAGGCTACGGACGAGCCGGTCGCGGCCGAATACCAGTGGCAAGCGGGCGAGCCCGATGCCGGCGGCACGGAGCCGCCGACCGAAACCGATGAGCCAGCCGCGGAGAGCCACGAACCGGAGGCTGAGAGCCGTGAACTTCAGGCGCAAAGCCACGACTCGGAACTCGAAAGCCGGGACCTGGCTGCCGAGAGCCACGAATCTGCCGACAGCTGGGGCCAGCGCGAGACCAAACCCTGGGAGCCATTCACCTGGTCCTCGGAAACCTCCGCGGTCGACGAGGTCCCCGCCCCGGTTGAGAACCCCCAGGCCGAGGAGC
The DNA here is from genome assembly GCA_005882775.1 of Chloroflexota bacterium. Taxonomy (GTDB): domain Bacteria; phylum Chloroflexota; class Dormibacteria; order CF-121; family CF-121; genus VBDY01. The sequence continues at coordinate 3,221 of VBDY01000132.1, forward strand.
ACACGCCGGAACCGGCGATGACGGGATCGTTCGGCGAACCCCTGGAACCACCGGCCGCGCCTGATGGGGGCGGCGCCGCCGGCACCATGGTGATCATCGAGGACGATCAGACTGTCGCCCAGTACTACGCGACGCTCTTCCAGGGCAATGGCTACCGGGTGGAGGTCGCTAACGACGGCGTTTCCGGCGTCGACCTGTGCACCCGCGTCCAGCCTCAGGTGATCCTGCTCGACGTGATGATGCCCCGCCAGAACGGGATCCTGGTGCTCCAGACGCTGCGTGCCTCCGACGAGACCAAGAACACCCCGGTGGTCGTGATGTCGAACTTCAGCGAGCCGACTCTGATCAAGCGTGCTCTGCAGCTCGGAGCGCTCGAGTATGTGATCAAGACTCAGGTCGAAGGACCCGCTTTGCTGGCGGCCGTGCCGCGCTGGATGAACCGCGAGAAAGCCTTCGCGGCCTAACCTCTATCGCTGGACTCGGAGAGTGGCGATCTCCCAGGCCTTCAGCCCCACTCGATAAGCGCCTTCCTCTCCCGCCAGGCGCTGCTTGAGTTCCCCGGCCAGCGATACCCACGAGACGCTCCGCGGATGCGGCCGGATGTGCACGACCCCATCGCTAGAGCTGGTCGACGCGTTCAGAAGCCGCAGGTCGTAACCACCCTCCCTGGGGATCAGCGCGGTCATCTGCAGGCTGTCGGGTTCCAGCTCGATTGACCGGTCGGGATCGGGCACCGTTCCTGGGGGGAGGACAAGCATAGGCAGGATCGTTGACTCGGCCACCCGCCAGAGATTGGCGGCTTCCCAGCCTCCGTCGTGAAACCGCACGCTGTAGTGAAACTGCTGCTGGCCGAGCACCTGCGCCCCGGGGGTTTTCAGGGCAGGACCGGCGTGGCCCGTCCGATAGGCAAGATCGTCGCGAGACAGCCAGCCGACAGCTCTGAGCAGGGTCAGTGCGAGAACCGAGGGTGGGCCGGCCAGTACCTCGTATTCGTGGAGCCCCTGGGTGATAAGAGCTGCCCCGCGGACACCGTCGCTCGCGTCCACGAAGCTGCGCATGGGAAAAGTGGGAAGTTCCCACTCCGGCGCTCCCGGTTCATGCCGCGGGGGTTGGACGGGCCGTCGGGTCACGTGAAAAGCCGTATCGGCGTCGGAATGCGTTGGGGTGAATGGGAGTGGGATGTGAGCGCGCAGGCGGTGGTCCCGGGCGAGGTTTTCGAGGCGCACTTCGAAATCGAGCTGCGGGCTTGCAGCCGCCAGGCTCACCCGGACAGTCACTGGCATCCGGACGGCGACCGGGGCGCGGCGGCGGCGATCGCCGGTGAGCTCGCTCGGAATGCTGTAGCGGAGGTCGATCTCGAGCGTGGCTCGAAGGGGACCGTTCTCGATCACGCGGACGCTGGCAGGACCCTCAGGCTGATCGACCAGGGCGCCGGCCTCCACCGGTGAGAAGTTGTACTCGTCGCCGGCGTCGCCTTCGTCAACCAGGCGATGCAAGCCCTTGTAGCTAACTCCAGTCTCGAGGTCGTCGACCGACAAGGTGCCGTCCGCGCCGGCGGCTCGGTGCGAACTGTGCCAATCCCGCAGCCGGCGACCTCCACCGTCGAAATCAGGGCGCGCCGTAATGGGAGATTCGTGACGCGAAGCTCGAAGCGCTCCACGGAGGGGTCGGCGGCCAGCGTAGCGGCCTGCTGTCGGGCCGGATCGAGGTCGATCTCCGGGCCGCTGGAATGGACGTCGACCGAGACCACCACCAGCGGTCCGCGCCTCTCGAAGCCAACTCGCTGTACGGCTGCCACGAGCCGCTGCTCATCGAGGCTTGAGAGAACTCTCGCCAGCTCCGCACTCGGGAATCGGAATATTTGTACCGCAGGCGAGGGTGCGGGCCCCAGGTCCTGCGCACCCTCCGGTGCGACTGGCAGAGTTATCTCAACCAGGCCGGCTCTTGAAAAAGGGCTCGGATTCCAGGCGAGAGTTGGCTCGCTCCCACGAGGCGTCCCGCTCACCAGGCGGGAGATCGCGCGATCGCGGACAGCCTGGGCCAGCTGCAGAGCCGAGCGGGTGCGCACCTGGGATTCCTCGGCAACCGCATCGATGCCGCTGCCGCACGCGGTATCGTGCGCGGCGTTGTAGAGCATCATCGTCCAGGCCTCGTGCAGCAACCCGGATGCGTCGAGGCCGGCGATCGCAACGAGTGGTTCGGCGTAACGCTCCAGGGTCTGGCCGGCGAGGAAATATTGCTGCTTGTCCGGCACCCGCACAGACAACGTGCCCATCAAGATGTTTGCCCGCGCGGACGAGCGGAGCTCCCCCTGCCAGACCGGCCAGCCGCCGTCATCGAGCCGGGCCAGGTAGTCTTCGAGCCGGGACAGCCGCAGCTGGATGCCGTCAAGATGATCCATTGCCTCCCTTACGGCGCGGCTCAGCCGCTGCTGTGGGTGGACGTGGTCATTCCCGTTCATCAGAAGCACGTCGGTCCCCGGCCGATAGGGGGCGAGTGCCTCGAGTGCGACGCGCATCCGGGCGGCCAGGTCCGGCCCGTCCAGCGGCAGGTCGACGCCTTGCGAGTAAGACGAAGCCATGTAGGCCGTCAGCACCCGGCTACCGTCCGGGCCTTCCCAGATGAAAGCGAGCCGGTCGATGGTCGAGGGGACTCCACGCCAGACCACGGCATGACGGAAACCGAACTGCCGGTATATCTGGGGCATTTGGGCCGCATGGCCAAACGTGTCCGGCAAGTATCCGGCCCGCATGGCACCGCCATGAGCGTCCGCCACGGCGATGCCCCGCTCCAGGTTGCGGACCAGGGTCTCACCGGTGACAAGGAACTCGTCGGGCAGGGTGTACCAGGGCCCAACCGCGATCGCGCCGCTGGTCACCGCCCGGTCCAGCCGATCCTGCGCACCCGGCCGGATGGCCAGATAGTCCTCGATCACGACCGCCTGGCCGTCCATCAGGAATCGGAACGCCGGATCCGACTCCGCCAGGCTGAGCAGCTCGTCCCAGAGATCCACCAGCTCTGCCCGAAAGGTCTGGAAGGGCGCGTACCATTCCCGGTCCCAGTGGGTGTGCGGAACGATGTGGATCGTCTGCGTCAGGGCACGGCTTAGCTTAGTCGGGTCGAGGTTCGATCACAGGCCGCTGTGCCATTTGGTAGAGCCGATCACGTGCACCCAGGTCAACCCAGTGGCGAAATCGATCGGGTTGCCGTTGGCGTCGAGATAGATGGTCGGCACATTGGGATCCGGATGTAACCAGGTCGCGTGGATGACAACGCCGTTTACATAGACGTCGGCCGGGCCCTGGCCCGTCATCTCGTAGGCCTCCGTGTGGTACCCGTGGAAAGAATTCGCGGGATTCATATCGAGGAACGAGCTGACATACTGCACTACCACGGTTTTCGCGTGGATCTGGCCGGTCGCGGCGTCCCGCATGGGCGCGCCGTCCTGCCATTTCAACCACTGCTTGGAGCCGGCATCGTAGCGCCAGACAGTCTGGTGATCCGGCACGCTGATCTGGGTGGCGGGATCGCCGGTGAAGTTTGCGTCGGGATGCGCCGGCGCGATGTCATAGGTCAGCGCCGGAAGGTTCTTCGAAGCGGTCGTCGCCGTTGTTGCGTCGCCGCGCAACATCACGTTGTGCGGCGCGAACCGCCGGCTGTCCCGGAAAAAGCCGCCGGCACCGTGCGCGTAGTCGTTGACCAGGTTGGGGAATTTCCAGACCATGCCCAGCACGTAGTCATTCGCGCCAGAGCAATAGATCATCCCGTGGTACATCAGCTCGAGCCGGATCGTGATCAGCCGGCAGCTGCGGACCGGGCCCACCAGGCCCGGCAGGGGATGCCAGTAGACGGCGGTCAGGCGCGGGATAGATCCCTCGCTGATGTACTCGTAGATCATGTCCGCCTGCTGCATGCCCGCCTGTGGCCGCGCGGCGCCGCTGTTCTCGATCTGGACCAGGACGGGACCGCCGGCGCCGATCCGGGCTGTGACACCGGCGGATGGCACTTCGATGACTGTGGTGAAGGTGAACTTCCAATCCGCAGCGAACGGGTCCTGCTTGGCGTTGACGGCCGACTGTGGGATGACCAGCGCGTAAGCACGGCTGTGCCCCAGCTTCATATCCAGAGTCACGCTCTTGTTGTCGCCTGACCATTTGACCTTGCCCGGGTCCAGCAGCTTGGTGTTCACCATCACGGGCGTATGTGTCCCGTCCATCGCTTGCGAGAAGGCAATCTGAACCTGGCCGCTCGGGTGTACCGACTGCTGACCGTCCTTCAGACCGGCTCCGTCGAGGGTGACTGCGGTAACGACGGGCGCGGCCTCCGTCTTGAAGCCGAATGTATTGCTGATGTGTCCACCGCCGGATGCCTCGGCGCTGTTCAGGCGGACCTGGTAGCGGGTTGCGGGCTGCATCTTCGGCCGGAACTGATACTCCTTCGTCGAAACCTGCTTGAAAGCGACGGGGACGTTCGGCGAGATGGCGAAGGCGCTCCGGACGGTGTCGGGCTTCATGTCCTGGTTGAACTTGAGGTCGATGGCGGCGTTTCGGGGGACGGCCTGGTCGCCGTCACTGACGCTGGCGCTCACCTCCAGGGGCGTCGTGATGATTTTGATGATCACGGCAGCCGCCACCAGGCCAATCGCCAGGGGTGCCAGCCACCACCGCTGTCGCAAGGTTTGCTGCATGCTCATTGATTAGTCCCCACTACATGGACCCAGGTCAGGCCCGTATTCAAATCGATCGGATTGCCGTTCGCGTCGTAATAGACCACCGGAACGTTGCGGTCCGGGTGCCTCCAGGTCGCGTGGATCATTGTGCCGTCGGTGTAGATGTCTGCTGTCCCCTGTCCGGCCAGCTCGTAGTACTCGGTGTTGTACGTGTGGTGCACTCCAGTGTTGGCGGGATTGCGGTCCAGGTAGGACACTACCGATTCGACGATGACTGTCTTGGCGTGGACCTGTCCGGTGCCCACGTTGGTGAACGGCTTGCCATCCTGCCACTTGAGGTATTCACGGCGGCCCGGGTCGTACCTCCAGGTGACGTTGTGAGCTCGGATGAAGACGCTGGTCGCCGGGACCCCGCCTGGGAGGGGGATGTCATCGTGCACCGGCGCGATATCGTAACTCAAAGTCGGGAGATTGGCCTGCGCCGTGTGCGCCGTGATCTGGTCCGGTCGTGCGATCACATTGTGCGGCGCATAGCGATCCCCCGCACGGTACATGAGGGGGAGCCGGTAGGCGTAATCGTAGACCACGTTCGGCCACTTCCAGACCTGGCCCAGGACGTAGTCGTTTGCGCCGGAACAGTAGATCATGCCGCGGTACATCGTCTCCAGCTGGACGGTGATCAGCCGGCAGCTGCGCACCGGTCCGATCAGGCTGCTCGGCGGGTGCCAGTACACGGCGCTCAGCCGGGGGATACCGAATTCGCTGATGTACTCATAAACCATATCGGCTTGCTGCATCCCCGTCTGCGGACGCACGGTCACCTGGTCACTATTCTCGATCTGAATGATGATGGGGCCTCCGGAGGCGCCGATCCGCTGGGTGGACCCCGCCGACGGCACCTGAACCATGGCGGTGAAGCTCACCTTCCAGTCCGCAACCATCGGGTCATGGCGACGGTTCAACGCCGTCTGCGGCACGCCGAGGGTGTGCGGACGGCTGTGCTTCAGTGTCAGCGCGGCTGTGGCAACGGTTCCCGCCGGGTTCCAGGTGACCGCTCCTGGGTCGAGCGCCGCGCCGTCCAGCAGCAGCGGGGTATGGGCTGCGTCCATCGGCTGGGAAAAGGTCAGGGCCAGGTTGCCGCGCAGCGCCACCGCCTGCTGTCCATCGGTCAGCGCCACACTGTTATAGGTTGTGGCCGCCACCTTTGGCGCCGGTTCCGTGTGAAACGACAGACTGTAGGTCAGGTCTCCAAACCCGGTGGTCTTCTTCGCTCCCGTGACCTGGACGCGATATTGAGTGTCCGGCTGGAAAGCGGGCTTGAACTCGAACGTGCGCGGGTTACGGACGATCACCCCGTAGGAAACCGCCGGCGCGATCCGAAAACCATTGCGGACCGAGGCAGCGTCCATGTCCTGGTTGAAGGTGAGAATGATCGCCGATCCTCGGACCACCTCCAGGTCGCCGTTGGCGACTGAGGCACTCACTGAGAGTGGCGCCGTGAGCGCCCTGAGCACAAGGGCGCCGATCACAAGGAGAAAAGCCGGCGGGAGGATCCACCAACGGCGGCGGAGATTGATCCCGCGAATCAGAGCCTGTCGCATCAAAAGTCCTCACGGAAGGGTACTACGAACGAGCCGACAGGCTAGGGCAGAAGGCCCGCCTGATTCACATCGTAAGGCTGTAGCGCTTGATGGGCTCGCCGGTGGTCCTTCTTATGAGACCCTCAACCCCTCCTCGCACGTGGTCAGGCGACGAGTAGCCTCGGAAGCAGGAGCTGCTGGACGTCGAACAGGACGTCGAGGACGCGGACCGGGTCGTGGGTCACGTTGCGGTTCAGGGCTCGGAGCAGCTTACGGCTGATCGGCCGGACGAAACGGACGATCTCGTCCATCAGTGCCGCGGGCACTTCCGCCCGCTTCTGCTCGATGATGGTCTCCACGATCAGCAGGAAGTCGTCCACCCGACGGACGTCGGCACGCCGGCGGATCTCCTGCTCGCGGCGGTCGGCCGCCGCCTGGTACTCACGATGAATCTCGTCTATCGCTTCGCTCAGCATGGAAAAGCTCCCTCACACGCTACAGACTCGACCCTATTCCCTACAGCATGAAAGCTGATAGGCATACTGTTACATAGTGCGGAGGCAATGTCAAGCAAAGTAACGGCTGGTGGCGTTGGTGACGGTCGGTTAAGCTGTCAAGCCGTCGCCCGAGATCTCCTGGAGGCTGTCGAGCTCAGCTACCTGGTTGAGGTCGAGACCCTGTCCGGCCAGGGCTTGGAGGAGCCGCAGGACGTACTTGACGCCGGCCAGGTTGACGCCCTTCTGGCGGGTGAGAAACTGGATCACGCGGACTCGCCGGATGTCGTCTTCCGAGTAGCGGCGCCGGTTGGTGGCGGTCCGCTGCGGCTTGATCAGGTTCTCGCTCTCGTAGATCATCAGGGTGCGCGGGTGCAGATTTAGGATCTCGCTGGCGATGCTCGGGGTGAAGACAGCTCGTCCTGGTGCAATTGATGGCATTCGTTTTCGCTTTCCCAGCAGTGGCACCCCTTGGCGCAGGCTAAACAGGTGGCCCTAACTCCATTTACTTGACATTGAGAATATCACGTATTGCTGCTCTGGAGCAAGCCGATGTTCCTGCCGCCGAGGATGGGCGCCAGCCGGCCGCGTAGAGTTAGGTGCGGGCCGATGATCGGGATCGAGCAATACACGCGGCGGCTCTTGAGGGACTACCACCCGATCATCGCCGCCAACCGGGCGCCGGTAGACCTGTCCTCAAACGAGGGTGAACCGGCGCGGTTTGTACGGGGCGGTGGGGGTCTGGTGACGGGGCTGGCAGCCTTCGCCCAGGCGACCGGCGCCGTCTGGGTGGCGTCGGTGCGCGACGGCTTTGAGGCCGAGTTCGACCTTGGCGCCGAAGGCGAGCCGATGCAGATCGACACGGCCGACGGCTCGCGCTTCCAGATCAGCTGGGTATCGCCGCCGCGCCTGGCGCACGACATGCACTACAACACCATCGCCAATCCTTTGCTCTGGTTCGTTCAGCACTACCTCTGGAACCTCGCCCAGGCGCCGGTGCTCGACGCCAGCACTCGCCGCGCCTGGGATGACGGTTATCGGAGAGTCAACCAGATGTTCGCCGCGCAGGTTGTGCGAGAGGCGCGGCGAGGTCGTAAGCGTCCGTTGGTGCTCTCCCACGATTACCAGCTGTACGTGCTTCCCCGGCTGGTTCGTCGGGAGCTGACGGATGCTGTGATCCACCACTTTGTCCATATTCCCTGGCCCACCCCCCAGTACTGGAAGGTACTACCTCAGTACATGCGGGACGACATCATGGACGGGTTGCTGGCGGCCGATATCGTCGGGCTGCAGACATCATCGGATGTCCGCAACTTTCTGCTGACCTGCGAGGAAAACATGGGACTCCCGGTCGACTTCCGTCAGCAGACCGCTTTCTACCGCGGGCGCACCGTGTGGGTGCGCAACTATCCCATCTCGATCGACGTCCGTGGGTTCGAGCGCAGCGCAGCCAGCCCCGCGGTCGAGCGTGCCGAGCGCGAGATACTTCGCTGGCGGCCGGAGCACCTGATCTACAGGGTTGACCGGATGGACCTGTCCAAAAACATCATTCGCGGCTTCTATGCCTTCGAGCGGCTGCTCGAAGCCCATTCTGAGTGGCGCACGCGGGTGACCTTCTGGGCCATGCTCCAGAAGACACGGCAGAATGTGCCCGAGTATCGTGACTACGCCCGCCAGGTGCAGCAGGTTGTACGGCTGATCAATCAGCGTTACGCAACCGCCGAATGGCAGCCGATCCGGCTCGAGCTCAGAGACGACATGGAGCGAGCGATCGCCGGTTACAAGCAGTTCGACGTGCTGCTGGTGAACCCGATCTACGACGGTATGAACCTGGTGGCCAAGGAGGGGATGACGGTCAACCGTCGAGGCGGCATGCTGGTGCTCTCGGAAAACGCCGGGACGCACGAGGAGCTCGGAGAGTGGGCGATCACCATCAATCCATTCGAAGTCGACGCTACCGCAGAGGCCCTCCACAAAGCCCTCGTGATGGATCCGATCGAGCGGCATACTCGGGCGGAGAAGATGCGCGCCGTCGTGCAGCAGAACGACATCGCTCGCTGGATATCCGCCCAGCTCCAGGACATCCGGGACCTGCTGGAACCGACTGCCGCCCGGCGGCCGGACCTCCTCCAGGAGACGATCTAGGGTCCGTTCGCGCGGAGCAGGGACTCCAGGAACTCTCCCACCGCGGGGACGCCGTCCAGGACAAGGTCGCACCGAGCGAAGATGGCCGCCGGCACCTCGGGCGACCGGACGCCCACCGCCAGGGTTCGCCGATCGGTCATCTCCTTGAGGGCGATGAAAGCCGCCTCGTCAGTGATGTCGTCGCCGATGTACACGATGGTGTCCGGCGAAAACGCAATCGTAAGTCGGTGTAGCACCTGGCCCTTGTCGATCAGCACCGGTGGGCGGAGTTCCCAAACCAGCCGGCCGGGATGCAGCTCGAGCCCGGTGGCGGAAGCAATGTCGCGAAGTACCACCTCCAGGGTCGCGCCCGCATCCGCTGGACGGACAGTATTTCGAAAGTGGACGCTGATGGTGGCTCGCTTGCGCTCGACCACGACCCCGGGTAACTGCGTCTCCGGCCGTAGCGCCAGCGCCTGGGCAGCCTGGCGAAGAGCCGGTAGAAAGGGCTCGACCTCGCGCGCCAACCGGGAACCGGCCGGTCCCCGGTCCTCGAGACCGTGATTGCCGATCAGCACGAGCCGATCATTTGGGAGTCGCTCAGCGAGCTCATCCGTATCACGGCCGCTGATCACGGCCACCGCCATCAGCCGCTCCGCCAGCCTTCCCAGCAGCTGGAGCACGCGTGGGTCGGCGGCCGCGAGGTCAGGCTCAGGCACAATCGGGGCGATGGTGCCATCGAAATCAAGCGCCAGCAGCGTGCGCGCCGGGTCGATGCCCGAAAGCCAGGGGTTAGTGCTGACCTAACTCCAAAGGTGTCGGGCGGCTGCCAGCTCGGGGAACTCGGCGTCAGGGATCTGCAATCGGTTCTGCACCGCGGCCTCCATCAGCGAAAAAATCACCTTGACCCCGGCCAGGTTGATGCCGTGCGCAGTGGTCAGCTCCCGAATCAGGCGGATCCGCTCGATGTCGCGCCGGGAATAACGGCGCCGCTGGGTGGGGGTTCGCTCCGGCGCAATCAGGTTCTCGCTTTCGTAGACGAAGAGTGTTCGCGGCTCGATATCGAACATGTCCGAGACTTCGCTGGATTTATGCGGCATTGCCAAGGGGTGCCCTCCAGAACCGGTGATTGCAAACCATTATATCCAACCTGTCAAGATTTGTGATAAACAATCGAGCCAAGTTGTTTTGGATTCACAGTGAAGCCAGGGTGCGCGGTCCGTGATCGACCGAAGCGCATCCAGCATCTGCTGTGGTGGGCCGTATCAACTTAAACGAGCAGCGCCGCGCTTGAACGGACGCCCTCGGCCGAGTAGTCTCGGGCTCCGGCGGCGTGCGGCCTGTCGGTCCCACCACGATGAGGGCAATCTTACGGTACCTTTCCGCGATCGGAGGGCAGGTGACTATCGGCCTGCTCCTGATCGCTTTCCTGACTCCGCCGTTCGGGGTCCGGGCATACCTGGACGCCAGGGCACAAACCGCCAGCGATAGCAGCCGGATGGCCTTCAGCGTCACCCGGCCAGCAGGGTCCGTCAGCAAGCTGCCGGCGACCGCCTTTGCCACTTCCACGCCGGCGCCACTCGACGGGATTCGCGGCAAGGGGGCCTGGTTCATGATCTTCAATGGCGACTGGACCGATGCCGACGCCGACCGTGCCAGGGCGTTGGTCGATTCGGCGGTCAGTGCCGACCTCAGCCACATCTACGTCCGGGTGGCAGACTCGCGCCGGCATTTCTACGGCGCCCCCGCCCTGCAGGATCTCCTCCCGATCGCGCACGCCCACCATCTCCGTGTAATCGGGTGGATTGAGCCAATGCTGAACGATCCCACCCAGGATGCGGCCGACGCCATCGCGGCCGCCCGGTACCAGGAGCAAGGACAGCGGCTCGACGGGTTGGCGCTGACGATGGAAGCGATCCGCCGGGAACCCAACGTGAGCCAGTACCTGTCCCAGGTGCGATCGGGGGCCTCCCGGCTGGCCGGCCTCGGTGACCGGTACCTGTTGATCGCAAGCACCCTCCCTACGCCCGCGGACCATCGTGGGGACGCCTACGCGGCCATGTCACGCTACTGCCAGGTCTTCGCTCCGATGGCCTATTGGCGGGCGACCGGGTTGCCCCAGTTCAGCGGTCCGAACGGCGTCCGGTCGTATCTGGACCAGATCTTCGCGCAGTTCAGGGATCCGTCGATCAACCCATTCAACCGGCCGCTGACGATAACCGCCCAGGCGTATGACGCGGCCCTGGAGTATGGAACGCCGGGATCGCCTCCGGTTGACGAGATCGTGGCCTCCATGGATGAGACCCGCGCCCAGGGCGGCCTCAGCTGGTCCTTCTACCGGCTGCCTGACGCGGACAACGGCGTCACGCGGGACGAAGTCCAGGCGGTCACGGGCTACCCCTTCTGGCAACGATTCACGAGCCCGGCGATCGCGGCCAAGGCGCTGATTGCATCCGCTGACCAGCCCGTGGCGTACTGAAAGAGGGAGAACACTGAGATGAAACTATTGCTCCGCCGTCCACGAGTCCCAGCCAGCTGGCGGCGCCGGCGGGTCTGGGTTCCCGCGGTCGTAATCGTCGCCGCCCTGACGGTGGCCGGGCTGGTCGTCTTCGGCCGCTCCGCCGACAACTCGATCTGGAATCAACCCGCGACTCCGATCAGCGATGTGCTGAACCGCGCGGACCACGGAGAGATCGCGAGCGCAACCATCATTGGTCAGCGGCTCGTGCTGACGGATCAGGCAGGTCGCAAGTCCTGGACGGTTGAAAAGGACTCCTCGATGTCCGCCACCGAGGAGCAGCTCCGCCAGCATGGCGTGAACGTTACGGTGCAGGCCACCGACGACACCAACTTCGGGACGATGCTGCCGAACATCCTCGGCCTGCTTGTCCTGCTCAGCCTCCTATTCCTCCTCCTGCGCCGCGGCAACCTGCTGGGCAACCCCATGGGGGCCTTTACCAAGCACCTGGGCGAAGCCCGCCAGCCGGATGGCGGCCAGGTTACCTTTGCCGACGTGGTCGGCGTGGACGAGGCCAAGCACGAGCTCGAAGAGGTAGTCCAGTTTCTGCGGACGCCATCGTCCTTCAAAGAGCTCGGCGCCCGGATGCCGCGCGGCGTGCTTTTGGTCGGTCCGCCTGGCACCGGTAAGACCCTGCTCTCGCGTGCCGTCGCCGGCGAGGCGAGCGTGCCGTACTTCTCGATGAGCGGCTCAGACTTCGTTGAGATGTTCGTAGGCGTGGGCGCCGCCCGCGTCCGCGACCTCTTCCGGCACGCCAAAAAGAACGCCCCCTGCATTGTCTTCCTGGACGAGATCGATGCGCTCGGCCGCCGGCGTGGCGGCTCGCAGGTACGCACCAACGAGGAACGTGAGCAGACCCTGAACCAATTGTTGGTCGAGATGGATGGATTCAACACCGATTGCGCCGTCGTTGTGATCGCCGCCACCAATCGACCTGATGTCCTCGACCCGGCCCTGCTCCGTTCGGGCCGGTTCGACCGCCGGGTTTCAATCGACGCCCCCGACCTGAACGGGCGCCGAGCCATACTGAGTCTCTACGCGCAACACAAGCCGCTGGCGCCCGACATCGACCTGGATGTGATCGCTCGCCAAACCCCTGGCTTCACCGGAGCCGACCTCGCCAATCTTCTCAACGAAGCCGCCATCCTGGCGGCTCGCGGCGGCTTGCGCACGATCGGCACCGAGGAGCTCGAGGAAGCCAGCCTGCGGGTGATGGCCGGCCCGGAGAAGCGGAGCCGGATGATAACCCCAGAGGAAAAGGCGATCATCGCCTACCACGAGGTCGGGCACGCCCTGGTAATGAAGTCGATTGCCAAAAGCGACCCAGTCCACAAGGTGTCTGTGGTGTCACGCGGACAGGCGTTGGGGATTACGATTCAACTCCCGCTCAAGGACCGCTACCTGACCTCGAAGTCTGAGCTGATGGCTCGGATGGCCGCCGCCATGGGCGGCCGGGCCGCGGAAGAGATCATCTTCGGAGATGTCACCACTGGCGCCAAGCAGGACATCGAGGCAGCTACGAGCATCGCCCGCCAGATGGTATGCGAGTTCGGCATGAGTGAGCGTTTGGGCCTGGTCACGCTTCACCGCAAGGGGGATGGTGACAACCTGTTCTTCTCGGAGTTGACGGCGGCCGATGTCGACGCCGAGATCAAGGCGCTGACCGACGCTGCCTACCGCCAGGCATCTGACATCTGCACCGCGCGCCGGGCGACGCTGGTCCGGATCGCCGAGCATCTGCAGCAGGTCGAGACCATCAACGGGGACGAGCTGGATGCTCTCCTGGCTGAGTCCGAACGGCCGCTCCAGGGGAGGATGCTGCCGCGTCAGTCTCGAGGCGCCGCCCAGATTGCTGCCGCGTCGGTGGAGGTCGCCACCGCGGGCCTGGAGGATACGGGCCGGGACGAACAGGACACCGAGGAGGTTGCCCCGCCGGTGGCGGCCGGTTAGCCCGGCCTAGATGATCTCTTCGTAGAGCTCGTACACCTGGCGGAGCTCGTCGGGTGGTTTCACCCCTCCCCGCTTGAGCGATTCGAGAAGCATCAGGATGTACTTGACGCCGGCGAGGTTGACGCCCTTCTCGCGGGTCAGCTGCTGGATCACCTGGAGCTTGCGGACGTTCCGCTGGGAGTAACGCCGCCGGTTGGTTGCGGTCCGGTAGGGCTCGATCAGGCCGAGGTCTTCGTACATCATCAGCGTGCGAGGATGAGTTTCCAGGATCTCGGAGGCGACGCTGATGGTGTAGAGGGGCTTGTCCAGGTCGAATGCCCCGGCCAGCCGCGGATCGCGGTTTGGGACCACCGCTATTCCTTCACCCAATCCTGCACCCCGCGGCTCAGGCTGGCAGGCGTGGTCTCTGACTTGATCAGGTAGTCCAGCGCACCCAGCTTCAGCCCTCGGTCGACAAGCTCCTTTTCGCCGTAATTGGAAAGGATGATGACGGGGATATTCTTGGTGACCGTGTTGGACCGCAGGTTCTCGAGCACGGCGAAGCCATCCATCTTGGGCAGCCGAATGTCGAGGAAGACGATATCGGGGAGGAGCTTCTTGGCCTGGTCGAGACCTTCCTCGCCAGACTTGGCGACGGTCACGCGGTACCCATCCAGCTCAAGCTTGAGCTTGTACATCTCGGCCACCGCGGGGTCGTCCTCGATGAACAGGACGTTGACGTCCTCGTCAACGACTTCGCTCATTTCCCCTCCTTATTACCCGATATTATGCGTGTCACCTTTTCCCCCGCGATTTCGGTGGCTAGTATATCGCAACCCTGTGGCATTCACCTATGGCCGAATGTGGGATTTTTTCCGGCGGGCGGTGGAGCAAATGGTACGATGGCCGTACCCGACGGCTACGAGCCGGAGGCTGGTGGGAGGCGCATTCTAATGGGATATCTGCGAGGGCTGGTGCACGGCGCGATGGCGGGTGCCGTCCTGGGCGTGCTCTACGCGCCGGAGTCCGGAGTCGCGGCCCGGCGGCGAGTCTCGCGCTGGCTCGGCCAGGGCGAGAGCATGCTGGCTAACGGGCCAGCCGATCCCGAGCCCGCAAGTCGGGCAGGGGGCCGGAGGCGACCGGCCTCGACGTCAACCGAGGACCGGGCAAAGCACCCTTAGGAGGAAAGACGATGGAACAAACGGTTGAGAAGACGATTGACAGGTTGACCGAGCTCCTCGACCGGGCTACCAAGGCCGCCCAGGACTTCGAGGTCAAGGACCGGCTGGGCGATGCGGTCGCCGCCCTCCGGCGCACCCGCATCACCCAGGAGGACGACTCTGGCGTGGAGCGGTTCATGACCGGACTCTTGATCGGAGTGGCGGTCGGGTTCGGCCTGGCCCTCTTGCTGGCGCCGAAAAGCGGCGAGGAGATGCGCGAGGACCTGATGCAGAAAGGCATCGAGCTCCGTGACCGCGCCGGCGAGCTGGCCTCCCGGATGCCGTTCGGGGATGGCGAAGGTCGCGGCGAGGAGCGCGCCGTCAGCGACCAGTCGGGAACGGCCTGACGCCGCCGTCTTGATCCAGGCCGCCATCTAACCCAGACCCGGGCGCTAGCAAGTTTTAGTTGTTAATGGGTGGCTGGCACCTGCCATTCTGAAGCCAACCGGGCGGGCATGGCTGCTGGTCCCGGGGCGTGGGTTGGGGCTGCGAAGGCGGCGGTGGCTTGGGCCGGGCCAGCACGCAGGGCACCCCGTCGACGATCGTCTGAGCGTAGCTCAGGTTGTATGGGTTGAAGCTGCCGAACTTACAGGTAGGCCAGGGCTGCGCCAGAATCGGCTGGAGCCGCTCGGTACCCGACAGGAAGAAGTTTCCGCCGACCCGGTCGACGCCCGCCGGCACCGAATACCACTCATCGGGAGTTCTCGCCAGGGCCTGCATCATGAATTTGTGCCAGATGGGGGCCGCGCCCACGATCCCGCTCGAGTTGTGATTCAGCGGCGTGTTGTCGGGATTGCCTACCCATACGGCCGTCGCCAGGCTTGGCGTAAAGCCGACCGTCCAGTTGTCCTTGAATGCCTGGGTGGTCCCGGTCTTGGCGGCGACATGCCGTCCGGGGAGGGTCAGGTCGCCATGGCACCCGAACTCCAGGCACCGGTTTCGGTCGTCCGACATGATCGAGTTGACGATGAAGGCGACGTCCGGGGTGACCGCGCGGAATTCATTCTTTTTGGAGTCGTAGGTAAAGACATCGCGCCCCAGGCCGTCTTTGATCTTCAGCACGGGGGCCGGCGTGTGGCGGATGCCAAGAGTGGCCAGGGTTGAGGCCACAGTCGCCATGTCCGTCAAACGCACCTCGGAGCTGCCAAGCGTAAGGCTCATTGGGTAAGTGCTCGGATCTCTGTCCCCGCAGGGCAAGCCAAGGCAGGTGATGCCGAGCCGTTTGGCCATATCCACGACCGCGGGGATGCCGGTGCGCAGCTCCACTTTCAACGCGGGGATGTTCATGGAATTCCCCATCGCCATCTTCAGCGGCAGAGTGCCGTGGAAGCGCAGATCGTAGTTCTGAGGCGAGTACGGGGCAAAGTTAGGCAGATATCCCGGGGCGCTTCCTCCCACGGGAAACTTCATCGGCTCGTCGAGGATCGGGCTCAGCATGTTGAAGCGCCGGCTCTCGATAGCGGCGGTGTAGGTGATCATCTTGAAGCTCGAACCGGGCTGCCGCGGCACGTCATACGCCATGTTGTAGTAGCCACCCGGCCTTTGGTAGTTATCGCCTCCAACCATTGCCAGCACCTCGCCCGTCTTCGGGTTCATGCTCACGAGCGCCCCATCGTGGAAGTTGTAGTAGTTGCCTTTCTGTGCGACCTGTTCGGCAACGACTCGCTCCGCCAGGGTCTGGAGATTCGGGTCAAGGCTGGTGTAGACACGGTAGCCCTTGCGATCGCCGACCGGGTCGATGTGGAACTGGCTGCGCAGGGTCTTGATCACGTAGTCGACGAAGTACGGCGCCTTGATCAGGTTGCTCGGGGCCGACACCGCCAGTTTTTCGGCATAGGCGGCCGTTGCCTGCGCCGGCGTGATGTACTTCGCGTCGACCATCGCCTGGAGCACCTCGGCCTGCCGGCGTTTCGCCGTCTCCGGGTTGAGCACCGGGCTGTTCTGGGTGGGTGCCTGGGGGAGGCCCGCCATCATGGCGGCCTGAGCCAGGGTGACGTCGTGGGCGTTGCTCTTGAAGAAGCTGCGGGAGGCTGACTCGACACCGTAGGACTGGCTACCGTAGTAGATGGTGTTCAGGTACATCTCGAGGATCTGGTTCTTGGTATAGCGACGGTTGAGGGCGATCGCCAGGATGGCTTCCTTGAGCTTGCGCTGGATGGTGGGCGCCGGATTGGGGCCGATGAAAACCTGTTTCACCAGCTGCTGGCTGATCGTGCTACCGCCCTGATTGATGTGATGGTGCGTGTAATCGGCCCAGGCGGCTCGAAAGATTCCACCCAGGTCGATGCCGCTGTTGTTGTAGAAGGTCCTGTCTTCAGTCGCCAGGGTTGCCTTGACCAGCCAGGGCGAGATGTAGCTGAGCGGCACCACGATCCGGTGGTCGCCTTGCTTGCCGATATCCGCCAGCAGGCCACCGTTGCGGTCGTAGATCAGGGTGTCTTGCTCCATGCCGCTCGAGGACAGGCCGTCCACGGCTGGCAACGGGCCCACGGTCGAGGCGGCGACGGCCGGGATGGCCATCAGCGGGATCAGAAACAGGGTGACGAAGGCGAGCAGGAGGATTCGCCTGAAGTCCGCCCGGCGGCGCTTGCGCCAAAGCGCCAGGTGTTGCCGGCTGCGCCGGTGCGGGGTCATGCGCTGGGAAATCCGAAAATCCCTGAGAGCAGTAGCCAGGAAGCGATCAGGATGATGATTCCCCAGCCTGCGCCGGCGGCCAGGGTCCGGATGGGCGAATGGCGTCGGCGTCGTATCTCACGTTGCCGCACCGCCAGCGAGTGGAGGCCGGTTGCCGGGACGTCGGGGTGGATGAGGTGCCGCAAGCCGATCACGTTAATCCTCCTGATTCTGGCTAAACCGCCGCCGCCGCTGTAAGGAAACGCCGACATCTATTATAAAAGAAAACTGATAGCGCCCACTGCATTATTTCTCCAGCCAGCCGCATGGGCTGTAACGGTGCGCGAGCGTATTTGGTTACTGGCCGAATTGCTCTGGGGTGATTGGCACTCGGGGACCCCTTTATAATTGGCCCCGAATACAGCCGCCGCGAGCCGGCGGAAAGGGGCCCAGGGTGTTTTGTCGTGAGTGCGGCAAGCAGATCGAGGACGATGCCCGCTTCTGCCGATTCTGCGGCAAAGCGCAGGCGGATGAAGCGCCTGCGGCCGGGACCGCCTCTGCCAATCCGGGCCGGGCGACCAGCGGGACCGGGCTTCAACACCGGATCAGGCAGGTTTTTCCCCGTCATCACCTGCAAGACGAGTTCATGCACCTGGCAACCATCGCCGCCTTCGTGCTGGCGGTGGCCGGGCTGGTCATCGGTATCTTCCCAGCGCTCTTCACGATCGGCGCCAGCCTGCTCTTCTTCTCGATCGCCCTCCTCCTCTTCCTCATCCTTCGCGAATCGACGCTGAGCCATATTCGAGTCAGCTCGCCTCGACCGGGCGAGGGCACACGATATCACGCGGCCCGCTCCGGCGGGGCCTCACCCCCCGCTGGGAAGACGGAAGCGGCGACCACAGAATCTTCTCCGCCTCGGCGCCAGGCATAAAGAAAAGAGCCGGCCCTCTCGGGCCGGCTCCACCGGACTGTCTCAGACGCCTTTGTCCGGCGGCTCTTCATTCAGCTTTCGGCCGGTCTCCTCGACCTTGCCCTTCATCTTGTCGGCCTTTCCCTCCCACTCCATCTTCTTGTCGCCGGTGAGCTCGCCGCCGCTTTCCTTGATTTCGCCTTTCGCCTTGTCTTCGAGTTCACCCACGTCCTCAACACCTCCGTATTCTCGCCGCTCTGTGCGGCGGTATCAGCAAGCATTATAGTCCAACTGCAAGCTTTCGCGCTACTGACGATTGGCGAAGACCTACTTCAGAGGAGTTGACATCTCTTTACAGAATGTGCGTTGAAGGCGTCGGAGTTCGACACCTATACTGGGGCCCATTCCCACCGTCCCGGCTATCAAACAAGCCCGGTACGGCACGCCGATCGAATAGAGATGCCGCCTGGCCGGGAGGCCCGGCCGCCACTGGAGGATCGAATGGCCACCGCCGTCAAGCGCGAAGTCCGCCGCGAGGTCAACATTTCACTCGACAAGCCGATCTACACAATCAGCGTGGCCTCGGAGATCCTCGAAACCCACCCCCGGACTCTGATGATGTATGAGCACCTGGGACTGGTGGTTCCCAAGCGGACCTCAACCAACCGGCGCCGGTTCTCCCAGCGGGACATCATGAAGCTGCAGACGATCCAGAAGCTTACCCGCCAGCACTCGGTGAACCTGGCAGGCGTCCGGTATATCCTGCGTCTGCTCAAACTGCTGCACGAAAACCAGCTGGCAGCGCCGACCGAGCTGCGCGACATCGACGTGTCTCAGCTGGACGTCTAAGCGACAAACCCGCTCCGGCGAAGGCGCCACCTTTTTGCATTTTTTCTTGCGGGGTAGTAGATCAGGTGATGGACGGATGCCCGCGATTTGCTCCTGCGCCGCTGGTGAATATCTGATGATATGGCTGTTGACAAGCGCACCGGGCCGTTTCTATAATCGCCTTACTTCTTCTGCCCCCCTCTTCGGGCCCTCCTCGCCGGAGGGCCTTAACTTTTCTTGGGGACAATTTTTCGAATACTTAGGGCTTCATCTATACTGCTTGGCGCCAAGGGGAGTGGTATGAAAAGCAAAGCCCGCCGGACACCCGGGGCGAAAGCGGCTCAGGCAGATGAGGAGTTGATCGATGTCCTCCTGGTGGAGGACGATCCGTCCGTTCTGGAGATGTACCGGCTCAAGCTCGAGCTGGATGGTTATCGGGTCAGCACCGCTCTAGATGGAGAGGACGGCTTGAAAAAGGCAGGGGACCTGACTCCGGACATTATCTTCCTTGATATTCGGCTGCCCAAGATTGACGGGCTGGAAGTGCTGCGCAAGCTGCGCGCCCAGGACAAGACCAGGGAAATACCCGTTATCATCCTCTCCAACTACGATGAGGAAGATTTGATCGCCCGCGGTTTGCGGTTGGGTGCCCACGAGTACCTGATCAAGGCGCGGACCACGCCCACAAGTCTGTCTGAGGGGATCGAGGATTGGCTAAAGGAGTAGCGCGCCGAGCGCCCACCGACACTGCCCTCTCGCTGGACAAGCCGATCTACACCATCAGCGTGGCCTCCGAGATCCTGCAGACGCACCCACGCACGCTGATGATGTACGAGCACCTGGGCCTGGTGGTTCCCAAACGGACATCGACCAACCGCCGGCGTTTTTCCCAGCGAGACATCCGCAAGCTCCAGGCGATTCAAACCCTGACCCGGCTGCACGGGGTCAACCTGAACGGTGCGCGCTACGTCCTCCGCCTGCTACGGATCCTGCAGGACAACGGCCTGAGCGCCCCCTCCGAGCTACGCGACCTCGACGTCCGCGAGCTCGACGTCTGAGCGCGCCCCGCTAGCGGTCACAACCGGATAACAGTCCGCACACGCCTGCGTGGTCGAAATGTTCAAGCAAGATTGCGTCGGTACCTTAGATGCACATGAGCTTCCGGCCCGACAGCCCCCTCAACCGGCTGGTGCTGCTCTGGCCTGGGGTGCCGATCGCGGGTTGCGCGCTCGGGTTTTCTCTGGCCCTGTACCAGGTGGCGCAAACCCGGAGCGGGTCCTTCGCGGCCCTGGCGATTGCCATGGGGTTCGGCCTGGTTCTTAGCCTGGGCCTGCTCTTCCACTGCTTCTTTATTGCCTGGACGGAAGTCATTGTCACCAGCGAGGGGCTCGGCCTGCGGCCGGTTGGAATGGGCTGGTTCAATGCCCGGCCGCGGGTCCTGCCCTGGGGCCGCCTCGACGCGGCGCGCGAGGTGGTCACCCGCCAGGGCGGCCACCTGGAAATCGCGGTCGCCGGGGAGACCTACCGGCTGGAGCGCGCACTCTTTCGCGAAGAGACCTACACGGACCTCTGCCGGATCGTGGCGGAAGCCGCTTCACACCGGCGTCGGCGCGGTTACGAGAAGGGCCTGGCCGCCGCCGCCTGACCGCGATAGTAGATCTGGGCTGACCGTACCGCCCGACCATATGGTCCATACCGCGCCTGCAGCGTGGTGCGATCGCCGAACCAGGGGTCGTTGATAAAGAACGTGGTGCCGGCGTGCCCGGTCAGCACCACGAAATGCATCTGTCCGTAGAGACGGACCTCCGCCACCACCAGGTTACCCGCATCGAGCGCCGTCTCCACCGTTCGGACGCTCGGAAGGTCGTTGATGTTCTGGTCATCGGTGCGCAGCTGACTGACGATGCCCGGCACGTGCGACCAGCGCCAGCGCACGGCGCCGCGAGTGGCGGCCACGGCCTGGCGCCAGAGCAGGATGTCGTTTTCGATGTAGCCGCCATTACGGGTGAGCCACCGGTTCAGGTCAGCTGGATTGGTGGCGTATCCCAGCCCGGCCTGGACCATAGCCACCGCGGTCATGGCGCAGCCTGCCGATCCGATGGTGTCGACCGGGTCAGTCCCAAGCGCCTGCCGCGACCAGCCGGGCGACCGCTGGCTGAAGGTGGGCACGCCCGTGCTGGCAGAGGTCGCTACCGAACTCGCCGCCCAGACCACAAGAACCAGCACGCACGCCAAGCTCCGGCGTAGTCCCGCGATCACGCGGCCATCTTAGGCCGGAGGCGAGGGCCGATCAAGGC
Organism: Chloroflexota bacterium; assembly: GCA_005882775.1. Classification (GTDB taxonomy): domain Bacteria; phylum Chloroflexota; class Dormibacteria; order CF-121; family CF-121; genus VBDY01. The sequence goes on from VBDY01000132.1 coordinate 24,403, forward strand.
CCGAGCCGTGCCGCCGGCCCAAAGCGCGCGCCGTAACGCGCGCAAGAGAGGCGTATCCAGCCTGACGGGGTTATCCGATCAGGCTCTTCAAGTCGCCGTCGTGCTGACCAAGCGCAAGTCGAACGTCAAGCACGTCGTTCACCGAGATCTGCGGCCCTTCGACCGGTTCGTCTCGAACCGATGGCGCGACTACCTGGACCTCCGAGGACAAGGCCACCGCGATCAGACGGGCATCCTGGCAGTGCGCACACGTCACCCGAACCAGGGACTCGTCGTCGGTCTTGGCCACCATCTCGAGGCCACAATCGGCCAGGCTCTTCCCGCAGTGCGGGCACTGAAAGCGGCTCGCCTGGCGGCGAAGGATATCCAGAACGTCCACAGCAGTTTTGTACCCGGCAATCGCGGCGTTTAACCAGCGTGAATCTGATAGGCGTAGCGGGTCGTTTTCCGTCAACGGATGCGGTCCAGTTGATGCCACAGCCGGCGTTTGCGGTGCTTGCGGCCGCCAGCGATACTCTGCGCCGGCATGCGGCTGCGCCCGATCCATGGCATGGCGCTGGGCATCCTCACTGTTTTACTGGGTCTGGGAGCGCTGGTGATCTTCCCCGCGCCGCCGGTACATCTTCAGGCGGTCGAGCTGGATGCCCGTCCCGCATCCACACACCAGGCGGCCCAGGTCTCGCCCCGGCCGCGACTGGTGGTCGCGATTGATCGGGCGATTCCTGCCACCAGCTGGCGCATCCTGTTCGATGGCAAGCCGATTAAGCCGCCGGACCCTGGTTCTCCAACCAGGTTGCTCGAGCTCTCCCTTCCCGGTCCGCTGGCACTGGACAGCCGCCATGTGATCGAGATCGGTGCGCCCGGGCTGAGCAGCCGGTTCGTTTTGAGAGTGGTGCCCCCGCTCCAGGCTACCGTGTCCATTCGAATGGTCGATCTGCAGGCCGACCAACCGGCCAACATCCGCGTCACGGTGCACTTCTCCCAGCCTGTAGCCGACCGGATGCAGGCCGAGCGTCTGCTCGATGTCACCGGGACGACCCGCATCGGTTGGCAGGATGACAGCACCCTGTATGCGGACGGCACCAGGCTGCTGGGGAGCGTGATCGGCGCCAGGCTGGCCGCGGGCATCGCCGGACGCGACGGCTCCTACACCGTCAGCCCGGTCGCGGAACAGTATTCCGTGCCGGGCAACATCACTCAGGTCGCCAGAGGTCGCCTGGTCCAGATGTATTACGTGAACACGTCAGACGGACACGACGCGTTCTTTAGCCACCTCGACCAGATCGATATGGTCAGCCCTGCCTGGTACAGCGCCAATGCCAACGCCAGCCTCACCGGCTACGCACACCAGGATGTCATCGATGCGGCCCACGCTCACGGAATCCAGATCGTTCCGCTGGTCGTCAACAACAACGTCGATCCTGCTGTTGCTCATGCCATCCTTGCAGACCCCGCGCGTCGGGCCGCGCTGGCCGCCAACCTGGTCAACGAAGCCAGGAGCCGCGGCTATGCAGGCTGGCAGATCGACTTCGAACAGGTCCCCTGGACCGACAGGGACCTTTTGACCGAGCTGGTCCGGGACTGCGCAAAGACATTCCATGCCGCCGGGCTGAGTCTTTCCGTCGCGGTCATTCCTCGCCTCGCCGGGGATGACGTCGCAACCGGTGTGATGCTGGACTACTTCCGGTCCTGGTCTGGCGCATACGATTTCCCAGCCCTGGCGCGGTCGGCCGATTTTCTCTCATTTATGACCTACGACGAGCACAACGGCGTCACCCCGCCCGGCCCGGTCTCCGGGATTCCCTGGATGCGGCAGGCGCTCGACTTCTCCTTGCAGGGAGTCCCGCCGGAGAAAGTGACGCTCGGACTGCCGACCTACTACCACGACTGGACCGGTGTGGGTCGCCTGACCTCCAGCTCTGTGGCTGACGCCCTCACCCTGGCCCAGATGTACGGTGCGACCCCTGCGTTCGACGCCAGCCAGGATGAGATGCACTTCGGTTACAACGCTTATGGAGTCCACCACGAGCTCTGGTACGAAAGCGCCGATACGCTCCGCCGAAAATTGCCCGTGCTCTACGAATACGGGCTGAAAGGAATCAGTGTCTGGCGGCTCGGGTTCGAAGATCCGTCGTTTTGGAAGCTGATCCCGTCGCGACGATAGGCGGATGGTGTTCGGGCTGGCCTGGGGGTGGCAGCAGCAGCGCGTACAACTTCGCCTGGCGCTGGCGGGCCGCCTGGTAGACAGCGTGCATGCGGGGTCGTGGCCGCAGTGAGCGGCCCCGGCTGGGGGTTTCGCTCCACAGTCGCGGGAAACGGCCGCTAGCGTTCAGCGCCAGGACAGCCACCCCACGGCTCGAGGCCTCGGCCTCCGGGGAAAGGACAACCTGGATGTTGAGGACATCGGCCAGCATCTGACTCCAGGCCGTCGAGTGCACGAGGCGGCCGCCGGTCGCGACCACGGCCCTTGGTCTTGGGACGCTACGAAGCATGGCGTCGTAGATATCGGCGAACTGGTAGGTGATCGACTCCATGGCGGCACGGACGATGGCGGCGGGATCGGTCGAGAGGGAAAGGCCTGAGATCACCGCCCGGGCGTCTCCTCTCCAGTTCGGGCTGCGCTCGCCCGCCCAGAACGGGAGGATGGTAAGGCCATGACTGTCCGGGTCCAGGCGTGCCGCCTGCGCCTCGACCTGCTTTTTGTGCTTAAGACCAAGCCCGTCGGTGATCCACCTGATCACGTTTCCCCCCTCGCTCAGAGCTCCGCCGATCAGCAACCGCTGGCGGTCGAGGCGGTACATCCAGGTACCCCAGGGAACGGCCGCCGCGCGGCGATGCATCAGCGCCCGGAGGGCCCCCGAGGTACCGATCGTCGCGCAGAACCAGTCGGGCCGAACGCACTGCGCCCCCAGATTCGCTGCAGCGCCGTCCCCGACGGGCAGGAACCAGGGTATCGATCGAAGGCCGGGCCACCGCTGCGCAAATCCCGGACGAAGACCGGACATGGGCTGGTCCCAGTCGTCCAGTGGGGAGAGAAGCTCCTGGCTGATACCCGCCAGCGATAACGCCGTCGGGTCCCAGGTACATTGCTGGACATCGAGCAAGCCCGTGCCGGATGCCATGGACACGCTCACCCGGTGTGAGCCAAACAGCCGCTCATACAGGTACTCACCAAGAGAAATCCAGCGCACCGTCCGGCGCACTGCCTCGCCCCGTGTGGCCTTGAGCCAGCGTAGTTTCGCCGGCCAGAAGCTGGCGTGGAAGAAACATCCCGTGGTGGCGTGGTACGCGTGCTCATCGAAGGAGCTTCTCAACTCCCGCGTTTCCATTGCGCTCCGGGTGTCGGCCCAGGTTAAGAGCTCGGTCGTCGGCCGGCCCCTGGCATCGATGCCCATCAGGCTGTGCCAGTAACACGAGCAGCCCACCGCCAGGATTTCGAGATGCTTGCGATCCGCTACCCGGATTGAAGCGTCGATTGCCTTTCCGATCAGGGCGACCAGCGCGTCGGGGTTCGAGCTGACCTGCCCGGGCGACTGTGTATCGACCTTGTAGGGGAAATCAGACAGGGTGGCGTCGAGCATCCGACCCCGCGTGTCGTAGGCGGCTGCGCGGACCGACGACGTGCCGAGGTCGAGTGTAAGGACGGCCGGATGCCTCTTGGCTGGCATTGCTCCGGGGTTAGCCTAGCTGAGGGATAAGCTGAGAGTTCGCATGGTAGATCGCACCACCGAAACACGGAAGCTGCTCAAGCTGTTTGGCATAACCGTGACCGATTATGAGGAACGAATGCGCAGTCTCATGGATCGTCGCCGCCAGGGCCCGTTACCGCCTGACCAGGAGGAGGAGCTCCGGCACGAAGCCGCGCAGCGAACTGCGGACCTGCACAAGGCGCTCCGCGAAATCACGAATCACGTGTACCAGCTGCAGAGTGATGCGCTCATGGAACTGGTGGCGAGGGCCCCGGGGGAACCGCCGTCGAAATAGACAACCGATACGGGTTGTGGGTGCCCAGGCGCGAGTAGATCGATGCCCCCAGCGCGAGGTTGCCGCCTACCAGGATGACGACCAGGCCCAGCCGGGGGATGTTGGCAAGGATGCCGGCCAGGATTGCGCCAATGAGCAGGGCCGGGATCAGCTGCTGAGGGCCGCGCACCACACGTAACAGGCGCTCGCCGCTGGCCAGGAAGATCGCCGCCCAGCCGAACAGCCAGCCGGCCGTCATGGCCAGACCTACCGCCAGGCTGGCCGGGATACCGATCACGGTGATGGCCAGGACAACGGCGAGCGTCACCCCGGCGATCGTCCCGCCACACCCGATCGCCAGACTTTCCAGTGGGCGCTGAGCCACGGTGGCACTGGTGGTCTGGAGCTGGCGTGGAAACACGAGGAGCAGAACCAGAGCGATAAGCGTTATGGCGAATGCCGTGCCTGCGCCAAACGCCAGGGAGAGGCCCCTCAACTGCGCCAGGCGTGAACCGGATGTGGCGAGGAAGGGGACAGTCGGCTGGCCTCGCACGACCTGACCTCCAATTTTCGCGTGCGGGTCGCGGCTTAGCGACCCGGCGACGATGACGACATCGTGGCCAACGCTCGCGTGTGGGCCGAGCGTGACGTGGCCCCCGAAACTGGTGAGGTCGTGCCCCACTGTGCCGTTGATCACCGTATCCCCACCTATCACGGTGACGTCCTGGGTGACGGTTCCCTCCACGACCACGCTGCCGCCCAGGGCGACGATGTCGCCGTCACGCGTCTCACCCGCCGGCACCCGAATCGAGCTGCCGTAGCTGGCCGTGCTGTCGGCCCAGGAGGCAAGCGTCAGCAGAGCTACGCCGGCCGTGATCGTGTGCGTTGTTCGCAAAATACTTTGCTAGACTGTGGCAGCCTTTCGGCCCGCTGGGGCGTGGCCAAGCTGGTAAGGCGCCTGACTCTGGATCAGGTAATCCTAGGTTCGAATCCTAGCGCCCCAGCCATCACCTTTAACCGGCATCACTGCGTTCGGGGCGATAGCTAACGGCGCTCCATGAACATCCATCGGTGACCCTCGATGTCCTCGGCGCGATACCGCAGACCGTGAGCATCGCTTTCCGGCTCTGAGAGGATGGTGGCACCGGCCTTCTTTGCTCGTTCGTGGTGGGCCACAACGTCTTCGATATAGACGAGCACCCCGTCGATCACCCAGGGCACCGACGACCACTTCCGAGCCGGTTCGCAGCCAACCCGATGCCGCCGAGGGCCTTCGTAATCGGGCGTCGGGCTAGCCAACATGATCAGGCCGTCGCCGGCCTCCATCTCAGCGTGGCTGATGCGCCCGTCCTTCCCCGTCATCCGGGTCCGCTCATGAAAACCAAAGGCCGCCGCCAGCCAATCGAGCGCCGCTGCCCCGTCCTCGTACGCGATCATCGGTATCACCTGCTGGTCCTTGGCTGGCATCGCGGTCCTCCTCGCGGAATTTGGGGGCCCACCGGCCTCGGAAAGCCCGTAGGATGGTGGCCGTGCAAAACGGCATTTTAGGATCCGCGCGCCTCTCCCTGGCGGTCTCGGCTGGGAAGCTGGCCGGCCACACCGGCCGGCTGCTCCGAGTCGGAGGCGGGACCAGCCTGCCCGGCATGGTCGCCCGCGCCCTCGATCCGGATGTCCTGCGAAAGATGGTTGGCTCGACCCGGGCCCGCAAGCTGGTGGTAACCGGGAGCAACGGCAAGACGACCACCTGCCGGATGATCGCCGCGCTCGCCGGGGCCGCGGGTCAGCGGGTCTTTCAGAACCGGACAGGATCCAACCTGATCCAGGGAATTACCTCGGTGGCAGTGAACGGTGCCACCATCGGCGGCAGGCTTGATACCGACCTGCTCATCTTCGAGACAGACGAGGCCACCATGCGGCTGGCCGTACCGGAGGTCAAACCAGATGCGATCGTGGTCACCAACATCTTCCGCGACCAGCTGGACCGGTTTGGCGAGCTCTACAGCGTGGCTGCCTCGCTGGAGGCAATGATCGGCGAACTTCCGGCGGAGTCGAGCGCGATCCTGAACGCGGACGATCCGCTGATCGCCAGCTTTGCGCCCGAGGCCAAGGCCCGCCGCATCTATTTCGGTGTGCGCTCTGAACAAGTCGGCGCAGCGGTACCCGAGCACGCCGCGGACACCATCCGCTGTGTCCGCTGTCAGCACGACCTGGAGTACCGCAAGGTCTACATCTCGCACCTGGGGGCGTATCGCTGCCCAAACTGCGGATACGAACGGCCGCCGATCGATGTGGCTGTGACTCATGCCGAGCTATCCGGCACAGCCTCAACCGTGGAGCTGGAAACGCCCGCAGGTCCGCTGCGCCTCCATCTTCCGCTCCCCGGATTGCACAACATCTATAACGCCGCGGCGGCGGTAGCGGCCGCCGTTGGTCTCGGCCTCGATCTGTCCGAGGCGGCCGCAGCGCTGGCAGACTTGCGGCCGGCCTTTGGCCGCCTCGAGGAGATCACGGCCGGGGAGCGTAATGTCGTGCTCGGCTTCGTCAAGAACCCGATCTCATACAACACCACCTTGCGTACGGTCCTGACGCGTCCCGGGCGCAAACACGTCCTGGCGGCGCACAGCAACACCGTGGTCGATGGAGAGGACTTCGCCTGGCTCTGGGACGTCGACCTGGAAGAGCTGACGCCCCAGCTGGCCAGCCTGGTGGTGAGCGGCACCAAAGCGGAGGAGGTCGCCATGCGCTTTAAGTACGCGGGCGTGGACGAGCCCTCCATCCAGGTGGTCCCTGACCGTCCGGCGGCTCTTGAGGCGGCCCTGCAGAACGTCGAATCGGGGGGGACGCTCTACATTCTTTCCGGTTACACTCCGACGCACGAGCTGCGTCGAGCCATGGTGCAGCGTGGCTGGGTCGCTCCATTCTGGGAGGAGTAGAAATGCCCAAGCCCTGGACATTGCGCATTTGCCACCTGTACCCTTCGCTGCTGGGCGTGGCCGGCGACCGCGGAAATCTGATCGCCATCCAGCAGCGCTGTGCGTGGCGCGACATCGGGACCGAGGTGACCGAGGTCGGGGTGGAAACAGTTCCCGACTTCAGTGCCTTCGACCTGATCCTCTTCCACGGTGGCCAGGATAAAGAGATGGACGTCGCCGCGAAGGATGTTGGGGATAAGGCGGAGAGCCTGCGCCAGGCGGTTGAGACCGATGTCGTGATGCTGGCGGTCTGCGCGGGCTATCAACTGCTCGGTCACTACTATCAGCCCTTCATCGGCCCCAGGCTGGCCGGCATCGAGGCCCTCGACCTCTACACGGTCGGCGGAGCCCGCCGCTTCATGAATCACATCGCGATCGAGTGCGACTTCGCCGGCGGTACGCGGTCGCTGGTTGGTTTCGAAAACCATAGCGGCCAGACTCGGCTCGGTCCCGAGCTGCAGCCACTGGGCCGCGTGATAGCAGGTGGGGGTAACAACGGTGAAGATGGGGCTGAGGGCGCCCGCTACCGGCAGGTGTATGCGACATATCTCCACGGTCCGGTGCTGCCGAAGAATCCGTGGTTTACCGACCACCTGATCTGGCAGGGGCTGCGCCACCGGTATGGGGAGATCGAACCGCTGAGCCCGCTTCCGGACGGCGCCGAGGAGCGCGCCCACGAAGCCGCCCTCAAGCTGGCCCTGCGGATGAAGGGCAAGACCACCGCCCTCGAACCGACTCCCTGGCGCCGATAACTCAGCCCGTGTCCAAAGAGCGGCGGCGCATCATCTCCGCCGCCACTGTGATCCTGGTCGTCTATGCCCTCAGCCGTCTGCTGGGCTACGTGCGCGACGTCGTGATCGCCAATACTTTCGGGACCGGCAACCGGCTGGACGACTACCAGGTCGCTTTTCGCGTCCCTGACCTCCTCTTCAACCTGCTCCTGGCCGGCGCCATCAGCTCAGCTTTCATTCCAGTGCTGGCCGAGCACCTGGCCAGGAACGAGCCGGAAAGGGCTCGGCAGATCGCCCAGCGGGTTCTCAACCTGGCCATGCTCGTCCTTACGTTGGGGGCGGCCCTGCTTTTCGCCCTAGCTCCGTTCTTCATCTCCGTCACGGTCCTGGGCCGTGACTACACGGCCCAGGACCACGAGCTGATCGTCAGCCTCACCCGGATCCTATTGCTCCAGCCGATCTTCCTCGGGGCAGGCGGCCTCGTGATCGGGATCCTGACCGCGCATCAGCGCTTCTACGGTCAGGCGCCTGCCCCCCTCGTTTACAACCTTGCCATCATCGTGGCGGCCGTTTTCTTTGCGCCGCGCTTCGGCGTGTCGGCGTTGGCCTGGGGCGTGGTGATCGGGGCTATTCTCCACCTGGGAGTACAGCTTCCGTCACTCTGGCGCACCGGCTGGCGCCCTCGACCGGACTTTGACTGGCACGATCCAGGGGTTCGCAAGGTGGCGCGCCTGATGTTTCCGATCGCACTCGGCCTGGCAGCCGCCCAGGTCAACTTTTTCGTCGACACCTTCCTGGCCACCCAGCTCCCCCATGGTCGGGCATCAGCCCTGAAGTACGCGGATACGGTCGCTCAGGTCCCGCTTGGCACCTTCTCGCAGGCGCTTGCATTTGTCCTGTTTCCCTTTCTCTCGCGGGATGCGGCCCTCAACGCCATCGACAGCATCCGTCACCGGACAGCTCTGGCCATTCGTCTCAACATCTTCACTCTGGTGCCGGCTTCGGCGGGGCTCGCCGTGCTCAGTGTGCCGATCGTCGCCCTGCTCTTCCAGCGAGGTCAGTTCACTGCCGAGTCCACGCGTCAGACCGCGCTGGCGCTGGTCTTCTTCACGTTCGGACTCACGTCTCAGGCCGCAACCGCCCTACTGGTCCGGGTCTTTTATGCCCTGCAGGACGTCAGAACTCCCCTTCGGATCGCCGCGGTCGTGGTGGCGGTCAACCTCATCACCAACCTGGTGCTGGTCAGGACACCGCTGGCTCAGGGCGGCCTCGCCCTGGGAACCTCAATCGCGGCGACCCTCAACGCGGTCCTGCTCGCGCGCGTGCTTCACAGACGGCTGGGCGGCATCGAGAGCGGCGACATCGCCAGGAGCGCCGGTCGGGCGCTTCTCGCGGTGCTGCCCATGGCCGCGCTCGCCTTTGTTCTCTTCCAGGTCCTGCTCAGCGGCTCTGCCGGCAGCGACCTCCGCCACCTGGCCATCGTGCTCGTGATCATCCCGCTCGCCGGCCTGACCTATGTGGCTATTCAGCGAATCCTCGGCAGCGAAGAGCTTGGTGTCCTTCTGTCCGCTGTCCGTCCGGGGAGCAAGGGCTGACCGGCTAGCGACGTGTCAGGACAGTAGCCGTCACTGCCATGACCAGAGCGATCGGAATGAGCAGAACCACCACGATCAGAATCAGAAGGGGGCTCGAGCTATCGTTGCTCGGGTCATTTCGTACAGATCCGGCCGCAGCCTGGATCGGATCGATGAATGACGGAATCGGGTTCGCCTCTGCGGCGCCTTGCGGTGCCGGCGACGCTATCACGATGGCGGCCGCGACCCCGCTTGTTTGGCTTGGCCTGGGCGTCGCCGACGGGGCCGGGGCCGTTGTGGTTCCAGTCGGTGTCGGGCTGGCAGTCGGAGGGGGCGTCGACAGCGGAGTCGGACTCTCTGATGGGGTTGGTGTAGGCCGCGGTGTCGGCGTGGGCCGGGGCGTGGGCAAAGGCGTCGGGCTAGGCAGCGTTGGCGTCGGTAAGGGCGTGGGCAAGGTCGGGGTCGGGAAAGGTGTGGGCGTGGGCGAGTGCTTGTGCGAGGCGGCGATGCTTGCGCTGGCGTCGACGGGCGCAGCCGACCATCCCATCAGAAGCAGGCAGGCCGCGGCCAGACACATACACCCGCCGGTCCATCCGGCCAGCCGAAAGCGTCCCTCGGTCACCCTTCCCTGCGCCTCCTGTGCAAAGGATACGCAACGCGAATCCAATTGAACAGTCCGTGGCTCGGGTGACCTTCTCGGCGGCGGGCTCTACCATTGAATTGTGGACGAGATCGCCGTCGTCACAGGGGCCAGCTCCGGGATAGGCGAGGCCACCGCGCGCCGCTTTGCCCAGGATGGGTTCCGGATCGTGGCCGGCGCTCGCCGGGTAGACCGAATGGGGTGGTTGGCCGCAGAGGGGACCGGTCGGGCGATTCCGCTCGATGTGACGCAGCTTCACAGCATCCAGGCCTTTGTTGAGGACGTCCGCCGAGTCGAGGGGCGCATCGATGTCCTGGTCAACAACGCCGGCCTCGCTGCTGGGCTCGAGCCTGTGGCAGAGGGCGATGATGCGAACTGGGTGCAGATGCTCGAAACCAACGTTCTCGGCCTGCTCAGGATGACCCGGGCGTGTCTCCCGCTCCTGCGCAAGGCGACCCTCGCCCACATCGTGAATCTTGGTTCAGTCGCCAGCTTCGAGGTCTATCCTGGGGGAGCCGGGTACACGGCCAGCAAGCATGCTGTCCGAGCCATCAGCCGGACCCTTCGGCTGGAACTCGTGGGTGAGCCAATTCGGATCACCGAAATTGACCCTGGGATGGTGGAGACCGAATTCAGCCTGGTCCGTTTCAAGGGAGACGCCGCCCGTGCGGCCAACGTATACCAGGGCCTGGATCCGCTTACCGCGTCGGACGTTGCGGACGGCATCGCCTGGGCGGTGTCGCGCCCGCCTCACGTGAACATCGATGAGATTGTGATCCGGCCGATCGGCCAGGCAAACGCGAGCACTGTGCACCGCCGCAGCTAAAACAGCCTCGGGACGGCCCCGTTTATGCACAGGGCTTTCCACATATCCACAGCGCAATAAGCTCATCCGAGTCACACTGCGGCCAGAGATTTGACTGGGCCGTAGACATCTGTTATGTTATAGGCGGTATCAACATTCAATAAAACGGTACCGGGAGGTTCGTATGGCAGTTGTTCACGAGCACGATGACGGTGGCTCGAGCGCGGCGGTCGTGGCCATCTTCTTGATTGCCCTGATCGTGCTGCTCGCGGTCTTGTTCTACGGATTCGCGGTGGCCCACTGGTTCGGAATTGGCGGTAGCACCGTGATCCAGAATGTCACCAATGGCGGGGCGGGAGCAGGCGCGTCGGCATCGGCTTCGGCATCCATGTCACCCTCGGGGAGCCCGTAGCCGGGATCGTCGAGACATCAAAAGGCCGGCCGCTCGCCGGCCTTTTTCTTCGTAACAGGTTGTTACACGTGTGACGCCGCTGTAACGCCCGTCGCAAGCCCGGGCGCCCACAATGACTGTCAACTTATGCACGGCATTATTCGGCGTACGGGCGACGACAGCCGCGGTCAGCAGGGACAGGGAATGGTCGAATACGCCCTGATCCTGGTACTGATCGCGGTGGTGGTGATCGCGGTCTTGATCGTCCTCGGCAACCAGGTGCAGAACGTGTTCTGCAACGTCGCCGGCGCGATTGGCGGCTGAGAACGATTCGCACGGGCGGGCTACGCTCTAGGTATTAAGAGCGCGCGGACGCTGATCGTCCTCGCGGGCGGCCGCAGCCTGCGGATGGGACGCGACAAGGCCAGCCTGCCAGTTGCGGGGCGGACTCTGCTCGAACATGTCGTGGATCGGCTGAGCCCGGTGGTTGACGAAGTTCTTGTCGCCGGTGGGGATCAGGTGGCATCAACTCTGAGGTTTCGAGCGGTCGCCGAGGAGGTGCGGGGTGGGGGACCGCTGGCGGGCATGCTTGCCGGATTTCAGGCGGCGCGCAGCCCACATGCTTGGGTGGTCGCCTGCGACCTTCCGGATGTGGAGCCCGACCTGGGCGAGCTCCTTTTCTCGTCCATCGGGCAGCACGACGCCGCCGTACCCTGGGTGGGTGGCCGGGCGCAGGGGACCTGCGCGGTCTATCGCGTCGACCTCGCTCCGCGGGTCAGGATCGCGCTATTTAGGGGCTCAGCCAGCATTCTCAGTTTTCTAGGTGCGTCCAGGGTCCGTTACATACCGGAGGATGCGCTCCTTCAGGTCGACCCGAGCCTTCGGTCCTTCACGAATCTCAATACGCCTGAGGAATACGAGCGATGGCTCAGGGCGCGCGAGACGTCGCCAGCCTGACCTGGAGCTGGCGCTGCAGCTCATCCGGGTCGTTGGTCGGAGCCTGGCAGGAAAAGCCTTCGCAAAGATAGGCCGTCGGCAGCCCACCCTTGAGAGGCCGATCCTGGAGCAGCGGGATGGGTGGCGCGTCAAATCCGTTCGGGGCATGGGCGACCACCCGGTTCGGAAGGTAGTGGGACCGGATGACACGACGAAAGCCGGTCACCTCACGGGATTGCGGCATGCCCACGATGGCCAGCTCGATGGGCCTTGCGAGCTGGAAGTCGAGTCCGGCCAACAGACGACCGAATGCCAGTGGCGAACGCGCTGCGGCCCCCGATAGCCGTTCGAGCACCTGCACCGCCATAGTCACCCAGTCCTCCCGCCCAAGGAGATGGCCAAGCCGCAGAAGCACGTCGACCGCCATCGACGTTCCCGAGGGCAGCGCGTTGTCGGTGACGTCTTGCGGCCGGACCACCAGCGTCTCCTGGTCGAGCGCGGTGTCGAAGAAGGCGCCGGTTGCTGGGTCCCAGAAGGAGCGCACCATTTCCTCAACCAACGCGCCGGCTGCATCGAGCCAGTCGCGTTCGAAGGATGCCTGGTAGAGCGCGAGGAGCCCGTCCGCTACCGCGGCCTGGTCCTCGAGGTATCCGGCCGACGAGGTGCGGCCTTCTTTGTAGCTACGCCGCATCCGCTGCCCGGCCATCATCCGGCTCAAGAGGAAGCCCGCGTTGCGTCCGGCCCGTTCCAGGTAATCATCGCGCTCTAGGAGGTAAGCGGCCTCGGCAAGTGCGCGGAGCATCAGGCCATTCCATCCGGCAAGGACTTTCTCGTCGCGGTTAGGACGCGTCCGCTGGTTTCGCGCCGCCAGCCATCGCCCACGAACGCGGGTCATGATGGCGGAGGCATCGGACTCGACCGCGTGGGGGATGCTGTTCCTATCGAAGTTTCCTTCCGGGGTGACCCCAAAAGCCGCCAGCACCTTCGCGCTATCGTCCCCGAGCGCCTGACGGACCTCATCGGGGGTCCAGACATAGAAGCGCCCCTCCTCCCCCTCGCTGTCCGCGTCCAGGCTCGAGAAAAACCCGCCTTCGGGCGAGCTCAGCTCGCGAAGCACGAAGTCGATGGTTTCGGTGCCGACCCTTAGGAAGCCCGCGTCGCCCGTGACCTGCCAGGCGTCGAGATAGACGCGCGCCAGGAGCGCGTTGTCGTAGAGCATCTTCTCGAAATGGGGTACCTGCCAGGCGGCGTCCACCGCGTATCGGTGGAAGCCGCCGCCGAGCTGGTCGTAGATGCCACCCTTGGCCATCGCGTGCAGCGTGTTCGTCGCGATTTCGAGCGGGCGCGCGGCTCCCGTCCGTGCGTTTGTGCGGAGCAAGAACTCGATCAACATCGGCTGAGGGAACTTGGGCGCTCCCCCAAAACCGCCATCCGCCATGTCGTAGTCGCGAGCCAGTGCATCATAGGCCTGATCCAGCAGCGAGACCGTCAGGCTGGTCCCTGGGCCGACCACTCCCGGCGGCTGCTGAAGAAAAGACTTGATGCGCGCAGCGGTGCCCCGGACCTCGCTCCTTCGCAGGCTGTAGGCTTCCGCTACCGCGGTCAACACGCGCCGAAAGGAAGGCATGCCAAAGCGTTCTGCCGGCGGGAAGTAAGTGCCGCCGTAGAACGGGGTGCCATCCGGAAGCAGGAACATAGTCATGGGCCAGCCACCCGATCCGGTCATGCCCTGGACCGCGCGCATATAGACCTGGTCCAGGTCGGGTCGCTCCTCGCGGTCAACCTTGATGGCCACAAAGTGACGGTTGATCAAGGCTGCCGTCTCGGAGTCCTCGAATGACTCCCGGGCCATGACGTGACACCAGTGACAGGCGCTATAGCCAATGCTGAGCATGATCGGTTTGTCTGCGCGAAGGGCGGTCGACAGGGCTTCCTCGCCCCACGGGTACCACTCGACCGGGTTGTTGGCGTGCTCCAGGAGGTAAGGGCTGGTCTCGCCGGCCAGGCGGTTGGGCATGTTCCCACATTACGCAGCCGCTCACCAACCGCGTTTTGGCACTCCTCCAGACGGCGGCTTCAATAGGCCAAACGGCCTACCGGCCCGAAAGGGTCCAACCCTACGATGCTGGGCATGGCCACGACGCTGGTGTGTTCTAGCCGGCAGGCTGCCACATTGACGACGGGCGTTCTGATTGGCGCCGGCATCGTCCTCTATCAGATGACGTCTCTCGTGCTGGCGCCAGCCTCGAATCAGCAGATCCCGCTTTCACTTCGTACAGGTGATCACCAAGCTGCGCTTGCCGCTGGCTCTGCCGCCGGCCTCATCCACGATGTTGGGGACCCGCTTTCATATTTGCGCGCAACGGCAGGGCCCGCTGAGCGACCTGTGGCCCAGGCTCGGCGGGGGCTGGTGCCGAAGCCAGTCCCGGTGGTGACACCGATCGACCCTCCGACCACGCTGCCGTCCGACGACGAAAAACGCAACCACAACGCCGGCCGGGGCAAAGACCGCTGAGCTGAGGCCCGCTGACTATCATGACGCCGTGCCGGTGGAGCTCGATTGGTTCACGGTGGGGGACGTCGGGCTCGAGGTCCGCGATCACGCCCGCGCAGGCCGGGGCGTCATCCTCGGCGGCGCGGCCGCCCGACTCGCGGCTCACGCTGCTGCCCTGGGGATGAGAGTCGCGATTGCAGGCAAGGTGGGGGATGACGACGCAGGAGGGCAGGCATCCCAGCAACTACGCGCACTCGGAATCGACTTGCGCTGGTTGCGTCGTGCGCCGGGGCTGCGCACCACCATCTGGCACGAGCCACCCGAACATCCCGAGTCGTGGCGGCTCGAGCGTGGTGCCGACCAGGCCCTGCGGCTCGATGAGCTTCCGTCTCCCACTCTGGCGGGTGCCAGGCTCACCGTGGTCTCAGGCTTCAGCCTTTCAGTGGAGCCGGCCCGTTCAGCTGCCGTCTGGGCGCTGGAAACAGCCGAGCGGCGCCGCGGCCGCTCCGCCCTGTTGCTGGAGGCGGATCGCCTCTGGTCGACGAATGCCAGGGTGGCGCGTCGCGTCCTGGAACCGGCGCTTGCCGCCGCCTACTCGGTGGCCATGAACGCCAACGACACGCGGGCGTTATTCGGGCCGAGGGTTACCGCGAAGGAGGCCGCCCGATCTATCGCGGAGGCGGGCCCCCGCGTGGTTTACGTCGAGGACGGCGAAGCCGGGGCGGTTCTGTACGAGTCCGGCCGGGTGCAGCCACTGTCACCGCGCGCCGACAGCCCCCCGGCCGATCGGTTTGCCGGGCCGGCTGCCTTCTGGAAAGGTCTGGCCACTGGAACCGCGCCCAGGAAGGCCGCGCTCACAGCGATCGAATACGCCGCCAGCATTCGGCGGGCGGGCGTCCCTCGGCCTCCTGTCCACGTGTAACACGCGCGTGCCACACCTGGCGCAGGGCAGATACGGCGGACTGGTGCGCGGACCGGGTGCCGTTCCCCATTTATGGGGCGGCACCTCCGACGTTGGGCGATGGTGGCGCTTCTGCTATCCGTGATGCTGCCGGCTGCCTCGTCTCCCACGCCTGCGGAAGCGCCCGGCATGACCGTCACGTTTGTGGTTGCCGCCGATCCCTCGGACAGCGCTGGCCATTAACCCTTGGCCAGGGCCGTCAGGTGCGGCTGAATCCTCGACCAGGCGATGGGATGAGTTGGGATCCCGGCCTGGCTGAGGTAGCGGTCTCGCAGCCCGCTCACGTCTGGATAGCCGTGGACGTAGTAGATGGCGCGAATGCCTGCGCTGATGAGGAGCTTGACGCACTCGACGCAGGGAAAGTTGGTGCAGAAAATATCAGCCCCCGCCGTCGACGCTCCCCGGTAGGCGCTCTGGGCCAGCGCATTGGCTTCCGCGTGCGCGCAGTACTTTAGGGACAGGTCTGCGCCGCTCACCCCGCCGACACAGGGGCATGGCTTGGGGAACTCCTCGGGATGCCAGGTGCGCGCCGGGGTGCCGTTGTAGCCGGTGGCGATAACCTGCCCGTCGCGAACGATGACACAGCCGACCCTGCGACTGAGGCAGGTGGAGCGCAGGCCGGCTGCGAACGCCAGGATCATGGCGTAGGCCGACTTGTCGGGGCGCCCTTCCTGGCTGGCCGGGTGGGTGTCCGCAGCCTCAGGGTTGGGGGCCGCTCGGCGCGCACGGCGAGCCGCTGGCCGGGACGGTCGCGTCGTCACGCCTGAATCTTAGAGAACGGCAGCTAGCTGGCTCGGAGGATCCTGGTGATAGTTGTTCCGCAGTGCGGGCAGGTTCCGATCCTTGCCCAGTGCCCGGAGCGGAGGGCGGCGCGGGCCACGTCCCGCAGGTCCACGGCGCAGTGGCACTGGTAGCAGAAGCTCAGCTGGGCAGGAGTGCGTGCCGCATCGTGAAGGTTCCGGCTGGCGAACCGCAGCGAGAGGACATTGCCTGACTCGTGCATCTCTCTAATCGACCTAACGCACCAATCGCCCAGGGCTATTCGGTCTCGCCGGCCACGATTGCGTAACGCTTTTCGGGTCGCGCTGCTGAGCCGCCCGCTGCTTCGTCCACATTACCGACCGCATTGCGAAGCCCCTGTGTCCGGCGGGGCATCCGGAGGGCCGGCCCGACGCGGCCGGCCCTCCGGCACGATTCAGCCGCTACTAGGCGACGGCGGTCGAGCGCTTGACCCGGGTTTCCTGGGGCCCGTTGGTCTTCTTCCAGAACTCATCGATCTGGTCGATCAGGTCGAGTAATTTGGCGGCCTCGGCCTTGTCGACCGTGGCTTTCACCTTGGAGGCCTGCTTGACCGCCTGGTTGAAAAGGTCCTTGACCTTGGGATTGGCGCCGTCATGTTTGTCGGGTTTGTAGTAATCGCTCCAGAGGACGTCGAGGTGATGCTTGGCCAGCTCGGCCTGGCGCTCTTTGATGATCAGTGCCCGCTGGCGGAACAGCTCGTCATTCGAAGCCTGGTACTTCTCGATGATCTTGTAGCAGGACTCGGCTTCGATGCGTGCCTGTTCAGGGTCGTAGACACCGCATGGCAGGTCGCAGTGCGCTTCGACAACACGTGTCGGACGGATCCACTCCATAAACGACATCCTGGATGCTCCTCCTTTTACGATGGACAGCTAGCCTTGATCCCAGTCTAACGCGGGAGGAATCGGCGGGTGCCTGGGCGGCGGTGGCGTTTTGCGGCCTTCCCGATGCGGATCCACGGCAGCAGCATGCTCCCTCTCCTGCCCGAGGGCGCTCTGGTGCTGGCGGTACCGGTGTCTGCCAGGACCGTGCTCAGGGTCGGCGATGTAGTTGCGGCTCGGCGTCCGGACCGCCCGCAGGTCGAGTTGATCAAGCGCATCAGTGAAATCCGAGCCCCAGGTACCTACTACCTTCTGGGGGACAACCCTTTAGAGAGCACGGATTCCCGGCACTTCGGCGTCGTAACGCAGGAGCACATGACGGCGCGGGTGCGCTGGCGGTACTGGCCATTCCCCCCCCGGGCGCTCAGTTGAGGGGTTTCAGGGCTGCCTTCGCCCTCTGCAAACGGGCGAGCACCTCGGGCTTGCCCAGCACAACCATCGATTCGATCAGGGGTGGGGTCACGGTGCGGCCTGTCACCGCGACCCGGAGGGCCATGAACAGGTCGCGCGAGGCCCAGCCGATCCGGTGGGCCAGCTCACGCAGGCAGGTCTCGACAGGCTCGTGCGCCCACTCTGTCAGGCCCTGAAGCGCGGTCTCGCAGGCATCGATTGCCGCCGCTGTTGCCTCGACGTCCTTGCCTTTGGGCAGCAGCTGATCGGCCCGGTAGCCGTCGGGTCGGGTGAAAAAAAAGCGCAGCATGTCGGGCGCTTCGGCCAGCGTTCGGAGCCGCTCCTGTACCAGCGGGACCACAGGTCGGACTCGCTCGACCGGTACTTCGCCCATAGTGGAGGCGATCCGGCGGGCCAGTTCATCCGGGCTCAACCGCCGGATGTACTGGCCGTTGAGCCAGTCGAGCCGCTCGAGGTTGGCGATCGCCGGGCTGGGCTGGACCTTGTCGATCGAAAAGCGCGCGATCAGATCCGGCATCGAGAGGATTTCGTCCTCGGTCCCCGGCGACCAGCCAAGGAAGGCGATCCAGTTGACGATCGCTTCGGGGAGGTAACCCGCCTCGCGGTACTCCAGCACGTCCTTCGCCCCGTGCCGCTTAGCCAGCGGTTTGCGATCAGGGCCGAGGACTAACGGTAGATGGGCAAAGGCAGGCACCGGCCATTGGAAAGCCTCGATCAGCAGCAAGTGTTTCGGGGCAGAAGGTAACCAACCATCGCCCCGAATCACGTGACTGATCCGGCTGTCGTGGTCGTCGACGGCGAACGCAAGGTGGTAGGTGGGGTAGCCGTCGGACTTCAGCAGCACGTGGTCGTCCAGGGTCTCGTTGCGAAACACCACCGTGCCCATCACCAGGTCGTGCAGGCTGGTGGTGCCTTCCGCCGGCATCCGTTGCCGGACGACAAACGGCTCGCCGGCAGCGGCCCTGCGCGCGGACTCTTCCGGCGGGATGGTCGCGCACCGCCGGTCGTAGCGCTCGGGCTGCCTGCGAGCTCGCTGCTCCGCGCGCATCAGTTCCAGGCGTTCCGGCGTGCAAAAACAGCGGTAGGCCGCTCCCCGCCCGATCAGCTCATCCGCCGCGCCTCGATAGATCTCCTTGCGCTGCGATTGCACGACCGGTTGCTCGTCCCAGTTGAGACCCAGCCATCCCAGTGCCTCCTGGATCTGCTCCTGGCTCCCTGGTTTCAAACGCGCTCGGTCGGTGTCCTCGATTCGAAGCAGGAACTGACCCCGGCGCTGCCGGGCAAAGAGGAAATTGAATAGCGCCGTGCGGGCGCCACCCAGATGGAGTGCCCCCGTCGGGCTAGGAGCGTAGCGGACCCGTACCGGAAGCGGGCTCTCGCTCATGGGCTCCCATGCTAACCGCCGCTCGTCAGAAATCGGCGCCTTCTACGTCACATCGGTAGCTGCTATGCGCCATTACGCTCTCGGTTGCGTCAAAGATCCGTATGACCACCGCGATTACCCGATCGCCCGATACCTGCAGGCGGCCCCGCTGCCCGAACGCGTCGACCACAGCGACTGCCTCCCCCCGATCTTCGACCAGGGCGCCGCGGGCACCTGCGTGGCCTGTGCGACCGGGTATTACGACAAGAGCTTCCAGGAAGGCCTGGAGCACCGCTGGACGCTAGCCGATGCCCACCACCAGTTCTCGCCCATGTTCATCTACGGCCAGCGCCGGAATCAGAAGGGCGATTTTGGGATGACGATCCGGGAGGCAATGAAGATCGTTAACGAGCAGGGAATCTGCCCGCTGGACCAGATGCCCTACGCGGTCGAGCACATCAACGTTCCTCCCAACGCCGAACAACGTAAGGCAGCCGGACCCTTTCGGTCCAAGAGCTACGCCCGGCTGAACCGCATCGTGGAGATGGAAGCCTATCTGACCGGAAACTGCTTCATCGCCGGCGTGATGGTGCATGCAGGGTTCATGGACGCCCCCGGCGGCGTGATCCCGATGCCGGAACCCGGCGTCGAGTACATCGGCGGCCACGCCGTATGCGTGGTCGGCTTCGACCGCCGCAACCGGATATTCAAGTTCGTCAACAGCTGGGGGACCCAGTGGGGCGACCACGGCTACGGCTATCTCGAGTACGCGACTCTGCAAACGCTGCTGATGGACGCCTGGGGAATGGTCGACGCCCTCGACGATGCGGCCTGAGCCAACCCGCCTAGGGGTCGTGGAAGATGGCTACGATGCCGGCTCGACCGACGGCGACAAAAACCTTGTCGGTAGTCGAGTCGACTGCAATCGTTGCGGCATCCGGTCCGGTGCCGACCACGCCTAATGGCTTCAGGGAGATGGTGTCGATAACCGAAACGTTTCGGCTGCCTGCGTTGGCCGTATACAGATGATGCGTGTGAGCGTTAAAGGCAATCTGGTCGGGGCCGCTGCCAGTATCGATCGCCCCAAGACACCGGTCCAGAACCACGTCGATAACGCTGACTTCTTTTTTTCCGGCCACGAATAGCCGCTGCTGATCGGGATCGTAAGCGACCCCGCTAGGAGCCTTGATGTCGCATCCCTTATACGTCTTGGCCAGAGTCCGAGCCACCGGATCAATTGCCACGACTTCGTCTTTGTTGTTGATTGCCAGGTAAATCAGGCCCTGGGTCTGATCGACGGCCATCAGCTCGGGCTTGCCCGGGACGTCGAGCTTGCCCAGCAGTTTGCGACTTGTCGCGTCGATGAATCCGACGGCGTTGTCGCTGCCCAGGCTCACGACGACCAGGTTGTGGGCCGGGTCGTATGCCATGGCGTCGGGAGAGCCACCCACAGTGAGGGTAGCCACGACCTTCATATTGACGACGTCGACCACTGAAACCGTGCCGTCCCCGCTGTTTGACGTAAAGATGAACGCCGGATCCGATATCACGGCAGTTGCCCGAACTCCGGAGAGCCCGGGCACGGACCCTATGAGTCGTTCGGAGGAAAGGTCCACCAGGTCAAGCGAGTTCGTGCTGCTATGCGGCACGTAAAGCCGGTTACGGCGCGGATCGAGGTTCAGCAGATCGACCGACGGTCGTCCCGTGTCGGCCGGGAGCTGGACATTTTTCCTGAACGTCAGTGGCGCCTGATAAGCGGTCGATGAGCAGGCTGCAAGGGAGGCAAAAGCCGCCAGGACGAATAGGCTCCGTGCCACCCCTCGACGGGCCGCCATCACACCCCTCCCATCTTGTAGACCCGGCCCGCTAGCCAAATAGGCGGCTCTGAGTATCAGCTTTTATGTATGGAGCTTGACATAGATCTAGGGGCCGGAATACGCTTGTGCTGTACACGGAGTTGGACGAAGCGTTACGAGGTCTGACCCTCCGTGGCGGGGAATAGTTATCAAAACCAGGCTCGCTGGAGGGAGACGATGGTAACCGCAGGCCACACATTTCTACGAACTACTCAGTATGACTTAGACGGCGAAACAGAAGGTCTTATCTCACGGGATACCTGGTCTCTCAAGCTTTCCGGGCTGATCTGTGGCGTCCTCCTGGTGGTTGGACGCTCCGTGAGCTACGGGGCGGTCACCTGGACCGCGACCTACCACCAGGCCAGCTCACCGTTGACGGTCGTTATGCCGGTCAAGGCTCCAACCTATCCAGCCCCGTCAGTCCCCAAGACGATCCCCTCGACTGATCCGGCTGCTATCAGTAAGCGAAGCGCTTCGATGGAGGTCGTCGTCTTCTCACCTGGAAAGAATTCCGAGGGCGGGGATGACGGCGACGGCGATTCCAGCGCCGGCAATACAGGCAATACGGCCGCGGGAACGGGCACAAGCAATAATGGCAACGGCAGCGCCAATAGCCACGTCGGCAGTGCTGGGTCAGGGCCGGCGGCGACTGGTCAGGAAACCGAAGCCACCAACGGCAGCGCCGGGTCGGGCCCGGCGGCGACTGGTCAGGAGACCGAGGCCACCAACGGCAGTGCCGGGTCGGGTCCGGCTGCGACCGGTAATGAGACCGAGGCGACCAACGGCAGCGCCGGCTCGGGACCGGCAGCCACCGGACAGGAGACCGAGGCGACCAACGGCAGTGCCGGCTCAGGTCCGGCAGCCACTGGCCAGGAGACCGAAGCTACCAACGGCAGCGCCGGCTCAGGTCCGGCAGCCACCGGTCAGGAGACTGAGGCGACCAACGGCAGCGCCGGCTCAGGTCCGGCAGCCACCGGCCAGGAGACCGAGGCGACCAACGGCAGCGCCGGC
>VBDY01000083.1 GCA_005882775.1 Chloroflexota bacterium
TCAAAATGTCCCAGCCGTCAGGCCGGGTGATGTGCGTGATGCTGGCCTTCACCTCGGCGAGCTGATCGAGGGTACGGATGCCGTACTGGTCGAGGTGATCCTCCGACACGTTGGTGACCACGGCAACATCGTTGTGCGCGGCCCCGATGCCTCGCAACAGGATGCCACCGCGGGCAACCTCCAGGACGGCCAGGTCGATCCCGGGCTGACCCAGCGCCTCAGCCGCGCCGCCGAAGCCCGAATAATCGCCAGGGACTTTCAGCTCCTGGTTGCGGTAGACGCCGTCCGTGCTGGTGTACGCGACGGTCTTCCCGGCGGTCCGAGCCAGGTGCGCCAGCAGCCGAACGGTGGTGGTCTTTCCATTGGTGCCGGTGACCGCCACCACCGGGATAGCCGGCTCCGGGACACTGGGCGCCACTCCCGGATCCGCGGATTGCAGACGCTCGACGGACTCGCCGATCAGGGTGTCGATCCGCCGGTGATCCCTAAGGCAGGTATCGAGCAGGCGAGCCACCTCAGCCCCAAGAGCCTCGGCCACGCCCTGGCGGCGCCAGGGAAAGGCGACCACCACCTGCTCGGGCTCCGGTCCGATCCGGCCGCGGACGGCGACCTGGCTCCCGCTCGCCTCGGCAACCGACCGGGTGACGTGGGCGGCCAGCCGCGCCAGGTAGCGACGCCGGTGCTCGGTGGCGAGCGCGCCAGGAGGCCCGGCCGGGGACAGCTTCAGCCGTTCCGCCTCGTGCTCCACCCGGCTGGCAGGTAATTCGAGCCAGCCCGGCATGGCCAGGGTGAGCTTGATCGCGGGGCGGGTGAAATAGAGGTTGGGTCCTTCGAGGACGCGGAGCTCCACCAGCTCGACCGCGTGGCCGGCCGGATCGGCCATCCCGCTATTGATCAGGCCGGTCCCCGATGACCCCAATTCGTCCTTGACAGCGCACTCCCGTTCGGATAGACATGTTGTCACAAACAAATACCGCCAGATCCAAGGAGGGAATATGGCAACAACCACCGCGCCGGCGCCGACCCGTTCGGGGGAGCTGCTCTCGGAGCGGATCGCGCCCGGCATCCTACCCAAGGTTTTAGGGCCATTCGACATGGTCGCCATCTTCGTCGCCATCGTCCTGTTCGCCGTCCAGGGCTCCGTCGTCCAGCAGGCGGGCCCGGCGGCCTTCATTTACTGGATCCTCGGCTTCGTCACCTTCCTGATCCCGGGTGCCATCGTTACCGGCCAGCTTGGCCTGATGTTCCCGGGCGAGGGCTCTATCTACGTCTGGACCCACAAAGCGCTGGGCAATTTCTGGGGGTTCTTCGCCGGCTTCTGCGCCTGGTGGCCAGGTGTGCTGGTCATGGTGGCGACCTCCGTCCTGGTCGTCAACCTGCTCCAGTTCATGCTCACCCTGCCGCCCTTCAACGTCACCAACGGGCTCTCAGCTCTCTGGCAGCAGGGCCTGATCATCCTGGCGGTCATCTGGTTCTCGACCCTGCTCTCGATCCTCCGCTTCCGGGTAACCCAGAACGCGGTCAACTTCGTGTTCATCATCTACGGGGCCGCCATTGCCGCGGTCGCGCTGGCCGGGGTTGCGTATCTCGTGGGAGGACATTCCGCGGCGAATGATTTCTCGGCGTCGTCCTTCGCCCTGACCAAGACCAACGCGACCTTCTATGGGCTGGTAATCCTGGCCCTGCTGGGGATCGAGGTCCCGCTCAACATGGGAGTGGAGATCAAGGACCGGAAGGCGATCACCAGCTATCTCTTCTGGGGATCGGTGGTGGTCATGGCCGCCTACCTGCTCCTCACCTTCGGCGCGATGGTCACGATCAAGCAGGCTAACGCCAACTCGACCACCGCCATCCTGCAGGCCGTCCAGACCGGGCTCGGCGGCGGGGTCGCCCTGGTGGTGACGCTGATCATGATCGCGTTCTTCATCTTCAACACCACCGTCTACAACTACTCGTTCGCCCGCCTCCTATTCGTCAGCGGCCTGGACCGCCGCCTGCCCGCCATCGTCGGCCGGGTAAATCGGAACAAGGTGCCGCATGTCGCGGTGCTGGTCCAGGCGGTGATCACGACCATCATCACGGCAATCGCTTACTTCGTCTTCAGCGGCAACACTAACCTGTCAACCGGCATCTACATCGCCCTACAGGCGGCGGTCACAGTGATCTGGTGCCTGTCGATGGTCATCCTCTTCGTGGACGTTCTGATCATCCGGTCGAAGTACCCGCAGGAGTTCAAGCGGGAACAGCTGGTCCCGGTCGGGTGGTTCTTTGTGGCCGCGATCGCAGGCGCGATCGCCAGCGCGGTGGGCATCCTGGTGACGCTCACCGGCGGCTGGGTCTTCACCGGCCAGTTGAACGGTTCGTGGAACGCCTCGGTCATCGACAACGGTCCGTGGATCCTGATCGTTGGCGGCGTCGGCATCGCCTCGCTTGCAATCGCGGTTGTCGTCTACCTGCTTGGGTTGAGCTCGGCGCGCCGAGCGGCCGCGGCAGCCAGCACGACCTAGGTGGCGTCGACCATTACGGAGCGGGAGCCGGGCGTCGATCTCGACGCCCGGCGCCGCGAGATCGTGGCCCGGGCGGAGGCCGCCGGGCTGCGCCTGGTCCGATACCTCTACTGCGACAACGACGGCATCATCCGGGGGAAGAGCACCGGGATGGCCGGCTTTCGGGACCGGCTCCAGACCGGTATCGGCCTGACGCTGGCGATGCAGGCGTTCACCATGCTCGACCACCTGGCATCGGTCGAGGGCATGGGGCCGGTCGGCGAGATCCGGCTGGTGCCCGACCCGGCGACCTTCGAGATCGCGCCCTACGCGCCGCACACCGGCGTCGTCCTGGTCGACATGATGTCCCTGGACGGCAAGCCCTACGCCGCGGACGGACGCGCTTTTCTCACCCGCATGATCGGGCGGGCGGCCGAGCGCGACCTGGAACTGGTGGCGGCCTTCGAACCCGAGTGGTCGCTCGCCCGCAAGGAAGGGGATACATTCGTCCCGATCGACGACAGCGGCTGCTTCACCTCGTACGGGATGAACGTGGCGGCTGCGGTGATCGATGAGATCGTGGCGGCGCTCGACGCCCAGGGGATGACGGTCGAGCAGTACTACGCCGAGCTCGGCTGGGGTCAGCAGGAGCTCTCCATCCGGCACGCCCCAGCGCTGCAGGCGGCTGACCAGCAGATCCTGTACCGGGAGACCGTCCGCGGGATCGCGCTCAGGCATGGGCTCTATGCCTCATTCGCCCCCAAGCCGTGGGGAGACCAGGCGGGCAACGGCTGTCACATTCACTTCTCGGGCTGGAACCGGGGGCGGACCGTCAACCGGTTTTACGACCCGGCGGGGCAGTTCGGGCTCTCGGAGCTGGCCACCCAGATCATGGCCGGGATCCTGGAGCACCTGCCTGGCCTGGTGGCGCTGACCTGCGCCTCGGTCAACTCGTATCGCCGGCTCCAGCCGCAGATGTGGGCGTCGGCATACCGCATCTGGGGGCCGGACAATCGCGAGGGCGCGCTGCGGGTCGCCTCGACATTCTGGGGACACGAGGCCGAGTCCACCAACGTCGAGCTCAAGTCCTCGGACTCGAGCGCCAATCCTTACATCGCCCTCGGCGGCGTGATCGCGGCGGGCCTCGATGGGATCGAACGCCGGCTGAAGCTGCCCCCACCGGTGGCGGTGGACCCGCACACCATGGATGAGGGAGACCGCAAGGTGATCGGGGCCGACCGCCTGCCCACCAGCCTCAAGGAAGCCCTGGGCAACCTGAAACGCGACAAGGTGCTGACCGAAGCGCTGGGCGAGCGGCTGGCGACCTCGTATATGGCGGTCAAAGAGCTCGATGTCGAGGCCTTTGGCAAGGAAGACGACGCCTTCGAGTTCCGCCAGCACATATATAAGTACTGAGCAGGCTCAGCCGTGCGACGGCGGGGTGAAAATGTCGCGGCCTTGCCACGAAACGCCCCCACCCGTACGGCTAAGGCTCTTCGCAACGTAAAGGGGTCATCGTGGGCGTCGAAGGCTCTAGATGGTGCCAAGGACGATCGCCCGGCTGGTCGACATGCTCCGCCAGGACGGCGAGCGCGGACAGGGAATGGTCGAATACGCCCTGATCCTGGTGTTGATCGTGGTCATCGTGATCGTGATCCTGATGGTGATGGGAAACACGGTCAAGAATATGTACTGCAACGTCTCCGGTTCGCTTAACGTTTGATCCGCTCATGGATTTGATCGGCGCCTGGGGGGACGTGCAGGCGGTCGACCACCACTGTCATCCCCTTCGCCACTGGCCGGCTGAGCTGACCGCGGTCGAGCTTCGATCGGCGTTCACCGAGGCCATCGACCCGCTGATCGCCGAGCACCATGTCCAGAACACCGCGGCCTACCACGACGCCATCCGGCGGCTGGCCGCCGAGCTCGGCTGCACGCCCACCGAAAGCGCAGTCCTCAGCGCCCGGAACTCGGAAGACCCGGCCGCCTACTCACGGCGATTGCTGGAAAAGACGGGGACGGGCCTGATGCTGGTGGACCACGGCTTTGCTTCAGCCGACGCTTTCACGGCACACGAGCAGGAGCGGGCTACCGGCATTGCGCAGCGCGAGATCCTGAGGCTCGAGACCATGGCTGAGCGCCTGGTCGCAACCTCCCAGGATCCACGCGAGTGGCTCGACCGCGTTCGCGCCGGGATCGGGGAGGCGGTCCATCGGGGCGCGGTCGGGGTCAAGACCATCTGTGCCTACCGGTCAACCCTGAAACTGCAGCCGGTCGACACCGACTCACTGGGCGTCGGCTTCGGCGCCCTGCGCGAGCGGGCGGAGCGCGGCGAGCCGGTGCGGCTTGGCGGGGCCGCCCTGTGTCATGCGCTTCTGTTCGAGGCGGCCGAGGAATGCATCGCGCTCGATATTCCGCTCCAGGTGCACTGCGGCTTCGGTGATCCCGACGAGGACCTTGCCGAGACGTCTCCGCTTGGGCTGAGACCGCTCCTGGCCAATCCCGGATATCGAGGTCTGCGGATGGCCCTGCTGCACTGCTACCCGTACCACCGCGAGGCGGCCTATCTCTGTTCGGTCTTCCCCGAGGTGTACATGGACCTGTCCCTCGCCATCCCGATGGCCGGGCAGGAGGGGGCGCGCGCCATGCGAGAGGCGCTCGGCCTGTGTCCCGTCAGCAAGATGCTTTATGCGACGGACGCGACCCGGTACGCCGAGGTCTACTTCGTGGCCGCGGCCGCCTACCGCGAGGCACTTGCAGGCGCGCTGGGAGAACTGGTCGACCGCAGCGCGATGACCGCCGACGCGGCTGTCGCCGCGGGGGAGCTCGTGCTCCGGGGCAATGCGACGCGCATCTACCGGCTAGATTAGAAATGCCCGGCGGTAGCTTCTCCTCGCTGAACGCGATCCGCGAACGCCTTGAAGAGGCGGCGCGAGCGCTGCTGCTGACCCGGTAGATGCTTTCGTAATTCGTCGCGGACGGAATCCGCGGTGCGATTCCAGGCGCGTTCAAAGCCTGGCTCCGACACCTTTAGCCAGGCCTCGATGCCTTCTGTGTTGATCTCCAGGTGAAACTGAACACCCCAGGCGCTGTCGCCGGCGCGAAAAGCCTGGGCGTTGACCTGCTCGCCGGTGGCAAGCAGGGTCGATCCCTCCGGCGGGTCGAAGGTGTCCATGTGCCATTCGAATACCCGGTCGCCGGTTTCGAACGCGGACAGCAGCGCGTCTCTCGAGCCGGCCTCGGTGAGGCGCACCGGGACAAACCCCAGCTCTCTGACCGGCGCCCGATAGACACTCGAGCCCAGGGCCCGGGCCAGCATCTGGGCGCCCAGGCAGATGCCCAGCACCGGCACGCCCGAATCGATCGCCCGCACCATCAGCCGCCGCTGGGTAAGAAGGTAGGGGTAGCGGTCGACCTCATCGACATTCATCTCGCCACCGAAAACGATCAGGCCCGATATCGCTTCCATTGAGGGTAACTGCGCGCCTGGCTCAAAGGCATCGACTACCTGGACCGTGACCGCCTCTTCCGCCAGCGCTTGCTGAGTGATGCCGAGGGTGTCGTACCGGTCGTTGCGGACGCAGAGGACGGGCTTCATCCGATGGCGGCGCGCACCGCGTCTTCGGTCGGCTCAACCGCGGGAGGCAGGCGAAGCCCGCGCATCAGGGCATGCGGGTCCTTGAGCCCCTGGCCGGTGAGCACGCATACGATCCGCTCGTCCGGTCGGAGCTGTCCCGTCTGCGCCATACGGATAAGGAGCGCGACACCGGCGCCGGAGGCCGGCTCGGCAAGCAGGCCCTCTTCGCGGGCAAGCAGCCGCTGGGCTGAAAGGATCTCCTCGTCGGTGACGGCCTCGATCGATCCGTGCGACTGGTCCCGGGCGGCCAGCGCTGTCTTCCAGGAGGCGGGGTTGCCGATCCGGATCGCGCTCGCCACCGTCCGCGGCCGTTTCACCGGATGCCCCTTCACGATGGGTGCAGCCCCGGTCGCCTGGGCTCCGTGCATGCGAGGCAGCGATGCGCCGCGCTTTTCGTGGAGCTCGCTGAATCCGCGCCAGTAGGCGGTGATGTTGCCCGCATTACCGACCGGAAGGAACACGCGGTCAGGAGCCACTCCAAGCTGCTCGAAGACCTCCAGCGCCGCCGTCTTCTGTCCCTCGATGCGGAATGGATTGATGGAATTGACCACGGCATATCCGGGCGTTTGGGCGAGGGCCCGCACCACCTCGAGGGCGCGATCGAAGTTGCCGCGCACCGGGACGATCAAGGCTCCGTAGGCAAGCGCCTGGGCTAGCTTGCCGGTGGCGACGCCGCCGCTGGGCAGAACCACCAGCGCCTTCAGGCCGCGGCTCGCCGCATACGCGGAGGCGGATGCGCTGGTGTTCCCGGTCGAGGCGCAGATCAACGCGTGGGCGCCACTCTCGATCGCCTTTGCCACCGCCAGCGCCATACCCCGGTCCTTGAACGAGCCGCTGGGATTGAGGCCCTCGTACTTGAAAAACAGGCGGCTCAACCCCAGCGACGGCCCGATGCGACGGGAAGTGACGAGCGGCGTCGAGCCCTCCCCCAGGCTGACCAGAGGCGTCGCCGGCGTCACCGGTAACCAGGCTGCGTACCGCTCGATGATCCCGGGCGTCATGCACCCTCAACCACGGTGGCCCCTCTCGACGCGGCCTTGAGGGTGAGCGCAACGCCGGCGACGCCCGACGCGCGCGCGGCCTCAACCATGGCATCGCCGACCTCGTCCACCCTGGCGCCGGGCGCGACCGCGATCACGCTGCCTCCGGCGCCGCTGAGGGCGGCTCCCCACGCGCCCGAGGACTTTGCCGCGGCGATTGCGGGATTGAGATACGGGTAGGCGCGAGAGCGGCCCGGTTGATGCATCCGGTCCTCCATGGCGCTGGCCAGCAGCCGGTGGTCACGGCGGCTCACGGCGAGCATCCACTCCCCTACCCGAGCCAGGTTGAAGATTGCGTCGGCTCTCTCCGGTCGTTTTGGTACGAGCCGGCGAGCCTCATGTGTGGGCGAGAGCGCGTTGGGCACGAAGAATACCGCGCGCCACGCCGGCGGCCAGGGAAGTCGATGAGCGACCGCCCCGGAGCCACGAGGGGTCACCAGGCAGAAGCCGCCGAAAATGGCTGCCGCCAGGTTGTCGCCGTGGCCCTCGAGGGGAAATGCGTGCTCGAGCATGTGCTCAGACGTGACTCGGTCGCGGCTGAACCCTGCCCCGATCATCAGCCCGGCGACGATCGAGGCGGCGCTGCTGCCGAGCCCGCGGCCGATGGGAATGGCGTTGCGGACGCGCAGGCGGACCGAGCCCTCGGGCACGATCTCGCGCAACCCGCGCACGATCAAGTTCCTCTCATCGAGAGGGACCTCGTCCGCGCCGCTGCCGCTCCAGGCGATCGAGGTCTCGGTGGCTCGGTGCGCCTCCACCTCGAGGTAGAGGTCGAGGGCAAGGGCGAGCACGTCAAAGCCGGGACCCAGGTTGGCCGAGGAGGCCGGAACCCGCACCCGCACACCGGGACGCCGCGAGCGCGCCGCGCTGATCTGGTTATTTTGGAGGAGCGGGCGCCGGCTGGCTGCGGTCCTCCATCTCCCAGGCATGGTCGAGGGCATGCCAGGCGATCCGGCGGGCGGCATAAGGCGCGGGCCATCCTTTCTCAGGGACGGCCTTCCGGCCGGCCCCTGCGATCGCATCCACGATGGCTCGACGTTCAGCGGCGATCGCGGTTTTATCCAGCCGTGACGGCTGCTCGAGACGGAGCCCGAGCTTGCGCGCATAGGCCATTGCCTCGGCGCCCAGGACATGATCCACCATGACATCCCGGTCACGCCCGCCCCCGCGCGGGCCTTTGCGAAGCGAGGCGGGCGACTTTGCCACCACCCGGTCGAAGACCTTCCAGGCGGCGCCAACCAGGCCGGCCAGCCGGGCCGCCTCCTTTGCCGTTATCGGTTGCCCGTCTCTCGCCGCCGGCTCCGCGGGCACCCCGAAGTCAGTGGCCGAGCCGCGGACCCGTTCCACGATCTCGAAGTCGTCTACGGTTACCGAGGGAAACGGCATGGCGGCCGCTTTCGCGACCTCGACGTAGCGCCGGGCGTAGGCGGCGAGCGCTTCGAGGGCGGCGGCCTCGCCCTTGCCGGAGCGGGACCAACCGGGCCAGTCGAGGGCTGACGCGAAGACCCGCTGCTTACCGAGCTCGAGGTAGACGGGCGTGCGACCGCCTCGTCGCGCGACCACGACCTCAGACTCCGGTGATGGTGCGGAATCGGGGCTCGTCGCGGAGCCGCACCAGATCCGGGTCGCCGGGGGCTACCGACGCGAGGTCGGGACGCATGACGAACGCCTCTTCCAGGAGGCGCAGGGCCTCCTCTGGTTTGCCCTGGGCCGTCCTCACGCAGGCCAGGTTGTAGACCGCGGCCCCCAGAGTGTGGTGCGGCGCCGACGCCTCACGCAACTGAGTGGCCGATTCTTCGACCAGCCGGTGGCCACGAGCCGCGTCGCCTCGCTCGGTGAAGTGCTCCGCGAGGTGGACTCGCGGATGGTGGTAACTGTTTCGAATCAGGGCCTCTGCGGTGGTCCTGGCCATGTACCACTCGAACGGCCGATCGCCCATCGCGTCCCAGACCGTTATCAGCCCGGCCAGGGCCACGTCTGAGCGCTTTGCAGCGTCCTCGAGAGAGGTGGCCGCGTTTGCGGCGAGCTCCCTGTCATTGACCTCATCGATGTTGTCCGGAGGAGGCGCGTAGGTCTGGCCGCGGCTCACCTGGCGGAGTGCATCGCCAAGGCGCTCGCGCCAGGTCGCCAGGTGGAACATGAGCAACGCCGGCGTCCACCCGGTCGGGTGCGGTGGCTCAGTCGCGGCACCCGTGACAAAGTCCCGCTCAGTTTCGCGCTCGGCCTCGAGCAGCTCGCGTACATTCTGCATCCCTGCAAGGGTAGCGCCTCGCTATGATGCCCGAAAATGGACCGGTTCCTTCACGATCTCCCCAAGGCCGAGCTGCATCTCCACATCGAGGGCACTCTCGAGCCGGAAATGATGTTCGCCCTGTCCAAACGCAACGACGTCCCTGTGCCCTACCTCTCCGCCGACGCGGTTCGGCGCGCCTACGTTTTCCAGGGCCTGCAGACCTTTCTCGACATCTATTACGCCGGCTGCAACGTCCTCCTCACGGAGCAGGATTTCTACGACCTGACCTGGGCCTACCTCCAGCGGGCCGCGCTGCAGAACGTGCGACACGCGGAGATCTTCTTCGACCCCCAGACCCATACCGGGCGCGGCGTCGCCTTCGAGACGGTGGTCAACGGCATCCACCGGGCGCTACAGGACGGCCAGCAACGCTTCGCGCTGTCCTCACGGTTGATCCTCTGCTTTCTGCGGCATCTCAGCGCCGATGACGCCATGGCCACTTTGCAGCAGGCGCTCCCGTTCAAGGATCGGATCACGGCGGTTGGCCTCGACTCGTCGGAGGTCGGACATCCACCCGAAAAGTTCCAGGCCGTCTTCGACCGGGCCCGGCAGGAAGGCTGGTTGACGGTGGCGCATGCCGGCGAGGAAGGGCCCGCAGAGTACGTATGGCAGGCGCTCGACCTGCTGAAAGTCCAACGGATCGACCATGGCGTCCGAAGCCTGGAGGACAAGAAGCTGGTCGAGCGGCTCGTGGATGAGCAGGTCCCGCTCACGGTCTGTCCCCTGTCGAACGTCAAGCTCCAGCTGTTCCGCTCGCTGGAGCAGCACAACCTCAAGGCCATGCTCGACCAGGGCGTCTGCGCCACCGTGAACTC
>VBDY01000176.1 GCA_005882775.1 Chloroflexota bacterium
TCGCCGGCCGCGATCAGCTCCTGCACGTTCGCGAAGGCGCACGGATCTGTCGCGTCCGCGGCCCGGCCGTGCATGTCGTGGCATTGGTCAGGGCTGATCCAGACGTACTCCGGGGGAGCGCCGCCGTTGATATCGGAAGTGAGCTGGCCGAAGTCGACCACGTTGGCCATGCGAGCCGGGTTGTTCTGGACGTCCTTGTATGAGACGAACGGGTCGTGCTTGCGTTCGTAGAGCTGGTTGCCGCACGCGTGCGCCAGCTTGTTGCCGTTGCAAAGGCTCAACGATTGCATATAGGCCTTCCAGCTTTTCCCATGGGCCTCGAGCTGGTCGACGACGTTCCGCACATTGATCGTGACGTCGTTGTCATCGGTGACTCCGTTGGTCGAACCCGACGTCGCAGCAATGTAATTCGGCTGGCTCGGGTGCGACACGCCGTAGTAGTTCTTGGCGAATCCGTACTTGCTCGCGGCCTTGTTGATCCAGGGCGCATTCGGGTTCCCGATCAGGCTGGAGTAGCTGGTGTTCTCCATCATGATGATGAAGAAGTGGGCAGGCTGGTTCTGGTCCGCCCCCGCCGATCCTACGCCCGTCAGCAGCGGCGATATCGCGAGCGCTCCCACTAGCCCGAATCTGACCACACGTCCGGTAATGCCTCGAGTCATCGTGCCGTCCCTCCTTGCTAGCAGCTGCCCTCTGGTAGATCCGCCATGATCGTCCTTCCCTTGCACGCATACTAGCCCGATCCCGTGGTTCGGGGAGGGGGCTAGAATCCCGGCATGCCCGAGGAGCGCAAGCTCGTCACGGTCCTCTTTGCCGACATCGTCGGCTCCACCAGCCTGGGATCGGAGAACGAGCCGGAGGTCATTCGCGACGTCATGGCCCGCTATTTCGAGCGCATGAAGGACGTTGCCGAGACCTACGGCGGGACGGTCGAGAAATTCATCGGCGACGCCATCATGGTGGTCTTTGGCGTGCCGCTCCTCCACGACGATGATGCGGAGCGGGCGGTCCGGTGCGCGCTCGGCATGCAGGAAGCGCTGGCGACCCTCAACCAGGAGCTTGGCATGACGCTTGCCATCCGAGTCGGCGTGAACAGCGGTCGAGCCGTGACCGGTGGGGCGGAGGGGCTGATTGTCACCGGCGACGTCGTCAATGTGGCGGCGCGTCTCCAGCAGAATGCCGAGCCCGGTGAGGTGATCTTGGGCTCCCTGGCGGAAGAGCTGACCCGGCAGGCGATCGAGTACGTAGCACGCCCGCCTGTCCTGGCGAAGGGGAAGGTCGAGCCCATCAAGGCGTTCACGGTGGTGCGGGCACGCAGCGCGGTGCCTCGCCAGGAGCGCGGCGTCCCCTCATTAGAGGCGCCGCTGGTCGGCCGCGAGCGCGAGCTCCGGCTCCTGCTTGACACCTTCGAGCGCGTGCGCGAAGAGCGGCGCGCCCACCTTTTCACGGTGATCGGCAACGCCGGCGTTGGCAAGTCCAGGCTCGTCCGCGAAACCCTCGATCGGATCGCCGCCCAGTCACCCGTCGGCGTGCTCCGGGGCCGCTGTCTCCCGTACGGGAAAGGCATCACCTACTGGCCGCTGATGGAACTGCTCCGCGAGGACGCCGGTATCTCAACAGAGGACGATCGCCTGACAGCGCTCGGCAAACTGGAAAGCCGGGTCTCGAGCATGTTTCCTGCCGAGGCCCAACGGCGCGCCGTCAAGGACTGGCTGGCCGTCCTCCTCGGCCTCGAGCCGGTGGTGGAATCCATGGCCGCCTCGGGTGCCCAGGTGGATCTCCAGCTGAGTTGGGCGGTTCGTCAGTATCTCCAGGCGATTGCTTCGGCGGATCCTTTGGTCGTTGTCATTGACGATCTCCAGTGGGCAGAGCCGGCCGTGATCCAGCTGCTCGAGCAAACGGCGCTGCGGATCACCGATCACCCGATTCTGCTGCTCTGCGTCGCCCGGCCCGAGCTTCGTGAAGCCTACCCAGGCTGGGGATCGAGCACCGAAAACGCTACGTCCATCGGTCTCAACCCGCTGTCAGCCGGCGAGACGCAGACGCTGATCGCGCGACTACTTGAGGTTGATGACCTTCCGGCCGAGCTCCGTCAGAGGCTGATCGAGCGCTCGGAAGGCAACCCCCTCTTTTGTGAAGAGTTCCTCCGGATGCTCATCGACGAAATGCGAGTGGTTCGTGTCGAAGATAGGTGGCGAGCGGCGGCCCGGGTGACCGATCTCCGTGTCCCTGAATCGATCCATGCCCTCCTGGCCGCCCGCCTCGATGGGTTGCCAAAGGATGAAAAGCGTGCCCTCCAGGCTGCCAGCATCGTGGGTGAGAGATTTACTGGCGCTCAAGTCGGCGCCGTCCTCCCAGCGGGTGATGTTCGGAGCTCGCTGGAGCGTCTGTTGCTAAAAGGCCTGGTGCGGGAGGACTCGACCGGTCCGGAGCCGGGATTGCGGTTTAAGCATCTTCTCATTCGAGATGTGGCGTACGAAGCGATCCCCAAGGATGACCGCGCGGAGTTTCACGAGCGATTCGAGCGCCATCTGGGCGACGAGGTCGGCGATCGTGAGAACGAGTTCCTGGAGATCCTGGGCCACCACGCCGAGCGGGCGTTGACGCTTTCGCTCGAGATGCGGCTCACCGGCCCGACGCTTGAGCGACGAGCCGAACGGGCTCTGCATTGGAGCCTGATGCGAGCCGATCGGGCGCTGGGCCGCGGAGATGCCACGGCCATGGCTGCTGCGTTGTCCGTCGCCAGGTCGGCGATGCGAGCGAGGCCGGACGACCAGAGCGGCGAGCTGAGGATCAGGCTGCTTGAGGCGGAGAGCCTTCGCCTGGCTGGAAGGTTCCCCGAAGCCCTGGGCGCTGCCAGGGAGGCAGTCTCTATGGCGGTTGAGCGGGCAGATCAGGGAGCCGCGGCGGCGGCGATCCTCTGCCGTTCGCGGATCGAGCTCTCGATGGGCGATTACAACCGATTTGAGGAGGGCACGTTGGAAGCCGTGCGCCTTTTCCAGCTGACCGGCAATTTGAGCGGTGAGCTCGAAGCCGAGTCGGCAGTCCTCCACATGCGGCTCGGGAATGGCGAAGGGCAGCCGGCGATCCAGGATCTCATCGACCTGGCGGAGCGGGCCAGGAAGGCGGACATGCCGGCGAGGGCTTACGACGCGTTTAGCCTGGCTGCCGTCTTTGCCGCTGCGGATGGATTGAGCGCTTGGGCCGACCAGTGCGTGGCCAACGCTACCGCCCTTGCCGATGCTCACGATCTGCCCTTCTCGCGGACGCTCCAGCTGGCCATGGCTATGCTTGCCTGGCTCCGCAACGACCTGGAGCAGGCGGAGCAGATCCTTCTGCGCGGGATCGCGCGGGCCCAAGAGACCGGCCGGGTATGGGAGGTGATCATGCTCCGTCGCCATTGGGGCCAGGTACTGAATGATTTGGGCAGGTACGACGAG
This sequence comes from Chloroflexota bacterium, assembly GCA_005882775.1. Classification (GTDB taxonomy): domain Bacteria; phylum Chloroflexota; class Dormibacteria; order CF-121; family CF-121; genus VBDY01. The sequence goes on from VBDY01000176.1 coordinate 3,441, forward strand.
GCCGACGCTACCTTCCGACTCGCTTTCGCGGAAAGTGAGGAGAGCGGCGAGCGCTGGAGCCGCTCGGAGTTGCTGTCCCGGCTTGCGCTGGTAGCGATAGCTCGTGGAGACCTGGACGCTGCGGAAGAGTCAGCCCGCCTGGCGATGGAGCTCCGACTCCCGGATGATCATAGCGCTGAGTCGGAGGCGCTCTATGCCCTTGGGCGAATGCGCGCCGCTCAGGGGCGCGGTACCGAGGCCGAAGCAGCGTTTAGGAGCACCCTCGTGGTTGGCAAGCGTATGGCGTACTCGATCAACGCAGTCATGATGGCCACCGGCATCGCCCGCT
>VBDY01000177.1 GCA_005882775.1 Chloroflexota bacterium
AGCCCGAGCTGCTCGGCATACGGGAGCGAGGACCGGAACATCCGGCCGGTGGCGATGACCACGTGGACCCCGGCCGCGGTCGCCGCCCGCACCGCTGCCACATCGCGTGCGTCGATCTCAAGCCGGTCGTTGACCAGCGTCCCGTCCAGGTCAATCGCCAGGAGCCGGATCGGCACCTAGCCGGGCAGCCCTTCCAGATCCAGCACTACCGGCGGGCCGCGAGCACGTCGGGGTTGACCAGGTTGGGCGGGGCCTGTCCGTCCACAGCGGCGATCAGGTTGCGGGCAGCCGTCTCGGCCATCGCGTCCCTGGTTCTCACAGTCGCACTCCCAAGGTGTGGCAGCAGGACGGTGTTGATGCAGTCGGTAAGCCCCGGCTCGATTGTTGGCTCGTGCTCGTAGACGTCGAGGCCGGCACCTTTGATCCAGCCTTCCCTCAGAGCCTTGACCAGCGCCTTCTCATCCACGATCGGGCCGCGCGCGGCGTTGATCAAGAAATGGTCGGGTCCCATCAGCCGGAGTTCGCGCTCCCCGATCAGATGGCGCGTCTGATCGTTCAGATCCGCGTGGATGGTGACGAAGTCGGCTTTGCGCAAGAGTTCGTCGAGCGGAACATAGACCGCCCGAAGCTCGGACTCGACCTGGGGAGTGGCGCGGCGCGCATCTGTATAGAGGATGGACATGCTGAAGCCAAGCCCCCGGCGCGCCATCGCCTGACCGATGCGACCGAATCCGATGATGCCGAGCGTCCTCCCGTAGACATCGCTGCCTAACAGAAGGTCTGCTTTCCAGCCCTTGAACTTCCCTGCCCGGAGGAACTGGTCGCCCTCGGCCAGCCGGCGCGCGACCCCGAGGAGAAGGGCAAAGGCCAGGTCGGCGGTCGCCTCGGTGAGCACGCCTGGAGTGTTGGTCACCAGGATGCCGCGGCGGCTCGCCGCCTGGAGGTCCACGTTGTTATACCCGACGGCATAGTTGGCGATCACCTTTAGCCTGGGGGCGGCCGCCATGATCTCGTCGGTGATCGGGACATTGACCATCCCCACGATTCCGATCGGGTCGGCCTCGGCGATGTGGCGCTTCAGCTTGTCAGCCGGCATACCCTCGGCTTCCATGACCACCACTTCGAAGCGATCGCGAAGCAGGTCGAGCCCCGCTGCAGGCAGGGGGAGGGTGACGAAAACCCGGTTCACACGCGTGCTCCGAGGCGAAAATCGAGAAGCATGACTTCCATGGCCAGCCTTGGATTCACATTCTGATCAATCAGGAGCTGGGTCCGCTGGGCTGTGGCCAGCGAGGTCCGTAGATGATCGGCCGGCACAGCTCCTGTCCAATGGATCAGCGCGTCGCGCCGCTCGGTTGCCATCGGCAAGGCCGTCCCAGATTGGACCAGCAGGGCATCACGCAACCAGCTCGTAAGGGCGCGAAGAGCCTCAGACGCGATCACCCTTTGTTCCGCCTGTGGCCCCTGGCCGAAACGGGACGCATAAGCGAGAACGCTGTCCGTGGGCTCGAATGCGAGCGCCGAGATCTCCCGACCCCAGCGGTCGGACGCCTCCACCCACCGGGGGTCCTGGAGAGCATGCAATGCGAGGCCAGGCCGGCCCTGCGCCAGCGAGGCAATCCCTTCGGCACGATCGGACGCGGTCCCGCGGTCGACTAGCCAGGCGACCAGCGCGCTGCGTGAGACCGGAGTCAGGGCGATTGTCTGGCACCTGGAGACCACGGTGGGCAGAAGGTGGTCCGGGTAGGCGGTGGTCAGGACCAGCACGGTGTTGGGGGGCGGCTCCTCCAGGGTCTTGAGAAGGCAGTTCTGGGCCGCTTCCGTCATCCGTTCCGCGTTCGCGAGTAGCCCAACCCGCTGGGCGGCGACGAATGGCTTGAGACTCAGAAACTGTTGGAGCGATTGCTCGTGCGCCTGAGCGCCTTTCTCCGGGTGGAAGCGGATCTCATCGATGCTGATCGCCTCCGGGCGATCGTCCGACCAGAAGTCCGGATGCACGTCCAGACGAGCTGGCTGGCCGGGACCCAGGAGCAGTTCCTCCCCGA
>VBDY01000218.1 GCA_005882775.1 Chloroflexota bacterium
ACTGGTCCGACACCGCCCTGGCGCAATTTCCGATCGGCCCTGACGGCCCCAACCCGGCGCTGAAACACTTCGTCTACTTTCCACTCCAGGTCCTGGTCGGAGTCCCGGTCCGAGCCATCACCGACGCAATCGGGGTGGGCTTCGACTACCGGCTGGTTCTGATCGCCTGGCTGCTGCTCGCGCTGCTGGCAGTGTTGAACCTGCCGGTGGCGGTCGAGGTCCGCTACATGGTGGCCGCCTGCCTGTTCTGCGATCCACTGATCGCGCGCTTCTTCTGGACCGGCCACAACGATGTCTGCTGGATTGCGATGGTCCTCTGGGCGCTGGTTTGGCTTGGCCGGCGCCACCCCTACCTTGCGTCTGCCACCTTTGGCACGGCTCTTGCCTTTAAAGCCTTCGCCGCCCTGGCGCTGCCCCTGTTCGCGCTGGCCGTCTTCCTCTACTGGGGGGGCCGCTTCCGCGGACATGTCCGGTCGCTGGCGCTGAGCGCGGCCGCGCTACTGGCCCTGCCGGTGATCACCATGCTGCCGTTCTTTGTCCAGAATCCGAGGGCGTTCCTGACGGACACGGTTCTCTACAACACAGGCACCATCAGTGGTGGTTACTTCATTTCAGGATTCGGCTTCTCCGGACTCCTGCTCGCGCTTCATCTGATCAAGCACCGGACGGATTACTTTCCCTTCTTCGTATTTCAGGTCTCAACCCTGTTGCCCAGCCTCTTCCTGGGTGCGCGCTGGTTTTTCCGCGGCCGCACGCTTGGGCGATGGATGGCCGGCTACGCGTTTGCGCTGTTCGTCTTCATCTTCTTCGCGCGTTTCATGAACGACAGCTATATCGGCCTCACCCTCGCGCTCGCGGCGAGCGCGGCTGCCTTGACTGGTCACGGCATCATCTCCGCCACACGCGCTGAGCCCGACCGTGAGTCCGCTTTTGCGGCCTGAAAATGGAAAACCGACCATCGCTCAGTGGTCGGCTTTCCTGCCCCTTCGGGGCCTCACCCGCCGGCAGACGGGCACAGCCATTGTCTCACCTTGGACGGCGCCGCGACCAGCCGAGTTCAGACCTTGACAGCGCCGCTATCACCTTTTAGGATAAGAGGCAGGTTCAGCTCGCCGCTAGGCCCCTTCCTGTCGTTTCCCCCGGCGGCGAGCGCCACATCACCCAGGGTCGCGTTTTTGCTTAGAGCGACCCAGCCTCCCGCAGGCTCTTGAACCGCGTTTCGGCGATCACAAGGTGGTCCAGCACCTCCACGCCCAGAAGCCGTCCTGCCTCGAGCAGCTGCTTGGTCACTGCCAGGTCCTCGGGGCTTGGCTCGGGGTCGCCCGACGGATGGTTGTGCGCCAGGATCACGGCTGCCGCGCCCAGGCGGAGCGCCGGGGCGAAGACCTCCCTGGGCTGAAGCGCGGCTACGTTCAGACCGCCCACCGCCACCGTCTCGCAGCTGACCGGCTGGTTGCGCGTATTCAGGTAGAGCACGGCGAACTGCTCCCGGGCGCTCGAACGCAGTCCCTGAAACTGCAGGACTGCCTGCCGCGGCGAGATCACCGGCGGCCCGGCCGAGTCCGTCGGTACGTGCCAGCGCCGAGTCAGCTCACAGATCGCCAGCAATCGGTTGACCTGGCGCACCGGGAAGCCGAGACCACAGGCCGTGTCGAGCAGCTGGATCGCGCTGAGCCCCGCCGGGGCGCCCTTTCGCAGGAGGGCCTGGATGGCGTCCATAGGCCCCCGTACCCCCAGCGCGATCGCCAGCAACCCGACATCGTCCTGCGGCCAGCCTCGACGGCGGCGGTAGCGTGCTCGTCCGGGCAGAGTCGCGATCGCGGCTGGCATCTCCCCGCCATATTACACATTTTTGTGTAAGTGTCAAGACAAAATCCCAGCTCTTCCCTCCCCTCTGCGGGCGAGGGCAGCTTTTCCCTCCCCGTCCGGGGGAGGGTCGGGGTAGGGGCGCCCCTACCGGTGCGTCAGCGCCGAGATGATCACGGCGATCACGATGATCGCGATGATCCCGATCACCGCGAAGAGGAGCACCGCCGTCAGGTTGATGGTGGTGTCCTTGATCGGAGCCTGGACCGACATCGGCGGGCCCGGCTGCAGCGGGGTGCCACGACCCGGCGGGAGTGCCGGCCCAGGCGGAGCCGCCGGCCGGTCGACGAATGCGCCGGGCGGACCGGGCGATTGGGGCGCGGGCGGCTGCGACCAGCCCGATTGATCCGTGCCGCTCGACGCGGGAGGT
>VBDY01000133.1 GCA_005882775.1 Chloroflexota bacterium
CCATGGTCACGATCATCGCCATGGTCAGTACTGCAGAGACCATCAGCAGGCGCTGCTCGGCCCGGCCGGCCTTGCCCCAGCTGACCCCGGGCAGCCCGCGCAGATACCAGACGACCGCGGCGATCGCGATCAGCGTATAGGCCATCAGCGCCAGGACCTTCCAGGGGATCATGGCGCCCAGGGGATTGATCAGGCCTCCCTCCCAGAAGGGCTTGTTGAGCCCGGCCGCGACTACCTGGTCGAAGGTGGGTGCGAGGTGATAGGGAAGGGCGGCGAAGAGAGTGACCAGCGTCAACCCCACCGCCATCAGCCTGAGCAGGCCCGCACCCTTGGCCTGGTCCACCCTTAATCGCCTGGCGAAGTAGAAGGTTGCGGTGAGGAACATCAGCCCGAGCAAGAAGATTTGCCAGAGGAACCACGGGCTCAGTGTCCCGAACATCATCTTGTACCAGCTCCCGTAGGTGTGGAGCTGGATTTCCTTGGCATAGGAGTAGCCGACGATCGGCTGCAGCAGGGTCATCCCGACGCCCCAGAGCAACCCGAAGCTCCCGGCCCAGTCGTAATAGGATCGATCCTCCGGGGTCTTTGCCCGCAGGTACTTGAAGGCGGCATAGCCGGCCACCACGAACCCGATGTACGCGATGTTGCCCACGGTGCGGTGCACCGTCAGTGGATACGAGGTGGGGTTCAGCGCCATCCGGATCGGGTTGCTCGGATCGACCGGGGTCAGCATGTAGCTGGCCACGATGTCGATCATGTAGACCTGCAGCAAAGACGCGATCGCCAGCAATCCGCCAATGGCCATGTGCAGGCCTTTGAATCCGCGCAAGGGGTCCCAGGTGTAGTACCAGAGGTATGCCAGGCTGACCTGCAAAACGAATGTCCAGGCCTCGACGAACAACGGCCACCATCCAATCCGCACCATGGTCGTCCAGAAGTGGCCCCACAGGCCAACCAGCAGCACTGTGATCAGAAGGATCGCGACGGTCGAGCTGACGCTGAAGTAATAGGTCATGAACCGGCCGAGCCCGTGGGCCAGGCGGTCGTAGCTGCGGCGGCCACGCATCCACCCGAGCCATTCGACGGCGGGTCCGAGCTGGCCGGCGCCGCTGACCAGGCCGGCCAGCAGGATGTGGATCGAGAAGAGTGTGCCGATCACGATCCGAGCCACGGTCAGGTTGCCGCCCTGGGGCGCCTGCGATGGCAGGGGGATGGCCAGGATCTGCAGGGTGATCACAGGTTGAACAGCCTTCCCGAGCCGAGCAGGGTAAGGATCAGCATGAAGAGCACCGCGAACACGCCAGGGATCATGACCGCCGGCCGTTCGAACGGATTGCGCTCGGGGCCGCGGTCGATGAAGGGCAGGGCAAGCAGAAGGAGGACGCCCCCGGCCGGCAGCACCAGGACCAGGGGAATCAGCTCGCGGGGGACCAGGACCAGAAGCTGGTCGAGCGGCAGGTAAAACCACTCCGGAACCGGCGTGTAGCTGGTCGTGGAGGGGTCGGCAGCGGCCTCCAGAGGAGCGCCGATCGCGACGGCCAGCGCGAACACGAGCAGGACCAGCGCGGCCGACACCACACCGTCCTTGAAGGTCTGGTGCGGATAAAAGTCCTCTGCCTCGAGCGGCGCCGCCCAGAGCTCCTCGGATGGAGCCGCCGGGTAGGGCGGCTCGATCCGTCGCTGTGGGGGCGCCGGGGGAACGTCCACGCCCTGGCGGGTTCGGTATGCGCCGCGGTAGTTCACGTAGGAGCCGAACTCCCCGTGCTTGCGCAGGAGGGCCAGGTGGACGCCAATCAAAGGGAAGAGAATGACCGGCAGCAGCCAGATGTGGATGCCGAAGGTCCGAACCAGCGTGATCGGTCCGACCGCATCACCGCCGCGCCAGAGGGCACGAACGAACGAGCCGATCAAAGGTGTGTACGAGGGGATGTTGGTCACGACCACGGCGGTCCAGTAAGCCGCCTGGTCCCAGGGAAGGAAGGCTCCGGTGATTGCCATTCCGAGCACCAGCACGAAGAGGATGACGCCCGTGACCCAGTTGAGCTCACGCGGACGCTTGTAGGAGCCGGAAAAGAATGTGCGCACCATGTGCAGTCCGATGACGAACAGCAGGATGTAGGCGGACCACAGGTGAATCCCGCGCACGATGGAGCCGAACGTGTCGTGCTGCTTGACGTAGTTGAGGCTCTCCCACGCCTCTTTCACCGACGGTACGTACAGGAGCGTGAGGAAGATGCCGGTGACCAGCTGCAGGATGATCAGGATCAGGGTGGCGCTGCCCAGCGTGTAGAACCACGACCCTCGGACGGGCACCGCCTCGTAGAGGCCCTTTCGCAGCAGGTTGCGGATGGCGGCTCGCTCGTCGATCCAGTCATATGCGGAGCCGAGCCAGCGAGTCATCAGATCGACTCCGTGAACTCGTTCGTCACGTAGAGGATGTTGCCGTCGAGCCGGTGGACGTACTCGGGAAGCGGCTTTGGGGGCGGCCCGCCGTCGTAGCTCCCGTCCCTCTTGTAGAGCCCGCCGTGACACGGGCAGAGAAACTTTTGCAGTGCATTTTCCCAGCGGACGGGGCACTGCATGTGTGTGCAGACGTTGGACAGCACCTTGACGGTGTTTCCGATCCGCACGACGTAGACGGCCGCCTTCACTTCGGGAACGTCCCAGGCGTTCTGCGGAAACGTGACCTCGAACTTCACCGGGTCGGTCCCAACGCTGCTGATATCGCCCACCCTGCGCTCGGTAAACGCCTGCTTGCGGAATAGCGGCGAAATCAGAAAGCCGATGATCGGGATCCCAAGCGCCAGGGTAACGATCGCGCCGGCGACCTGCGTGCCGAGGACGGCAAACTGTCGCCGGCTCAGCCGGCGCCGCTCAGGAAGCGCCATACCGAAGGAAGCCGTACAGAATGCCGACCGTCCCGCCCACGAAAAAGAGCAGCACCACCACGATCGCTCCGCCGACCAGCCAGAAGGTCAGGGCCGACGGTTGGTCCGTGTGTCTGAACCACCGGACCAGTCCGGCGATCGCGACCCCCACCAGGATGCCCGCGAGCCCGAGCATGACGACGGCGATCAGTGCCAGGTAAAAAAACGTCTGTAAGTCCCCCACGCTCAGCAGGCCCTGCCCTTGCTCACGGATAGAAGTTGTTGCTCGGCGCCTGGAAGACGCCGGTGCTGTCTGATTCTTTGAGCAGGCCGTAGACGGTGTAATCGGAGCGCGCCGTGGTTCGGATCACGCCCATCAGGAGGAAGAGAAGCATGGCGGTGACGCCGGTCACGGCCAGCGTCACCTGGCTGCTCCGCCGTAGGTCCTGGGTGACCGTGCGCGCCCGTGGCCGGGACACCAGCCAGTGGACCAGGCTCAGCACTACGGCCAGGGCGAGGGCGACGTAGCGGATCCAGAAGAAGCCGGTGGGATAGGCAGCCGCCGGTGTCATGGTGATGAGCGAGGCAAGGATCACGACGGCGGTGAGGAAAAGCGCTGGCGGCGTGGGCCGGGCCTGCCAGAAGTAGAGGTTGCTGCCGACCAGGAGGATGGCGACGAAGCTGGCCTGCACCAGCCAGAGCCAGGCGAACGGCCCCTGCAGCGAGTACTGGAAGGCCCCGTAGGAGGAGTTCTTGATGCTCTCCACGAAAACGGCGCCGAGGATTATCTGTGGGACCAGGGTGAGAAAGCCGACCACCAGTGCGGTTCTGGCGGCCCAGTGGTGGTAGAGGCGGTTCGCCGGGAGCCGGCTGGCGGCGGCATAGACAGCTGCTACCGCGGCGATGAAGAAGGACGCCCAGGACAGGTTGCCAATGAACCGGTGGCCCAGCTCAGGCCAGTAGGACGGGTTGAAGAACGCACCCGGTCCCTGGCCCGCACCGGGAGTCAGAAGGTAACTGTCGAGGGCGACGATGATGAACAGAAAAATGTGCTCGGTGGCTGCGGTCAGGTAGCCGATGGCGATGTGCAGGCCCTTGCGGTTGACGAACCGGTCCCAGCGCAGGTTGTAGACCAGCAAGCCAAGCAGGGTGAGAAACCAGATGCTGAAGGCGACCACCGCCGGCCAGAAGAAGACGGTTATCAGTGAGACGATGAAGCTGGGATAGAGCCCGACCAGCACGATCACGGCAAATCCGCCCAGGGTGGCTCCCAGGCTGAAGATCTTCAGGTTGACATTCCCGAGCCCGCGGGCCAGGCGCTCGAACCGGGGGTCGCGCCGCGCCAGGCCGACCCATTCGAAGCTCGGGCCGAGCACCAGGGCTCCCATCGTGAACGAGCCGAAGATGATGTGGACTAGAAAAAATCCGCCGACCATCCATCGGTTGCCGATGATCGGGATGTTGATGTTCGGCTGATTGATGTTGTAGGTCTGTTGCAAAAGGGCCAGCCGGCCGCTCACCTGGTCAGTCGGCCTCGACCACGCGACGCCCAAACAGTCCGATCAATCCACCCGCGCCGACGAGGAAGCCGGCGCCGCCCAGGGCGGTCTCCCAGGGGAAGAGGTTGGGATGCCCTCCCAGGGCGCCCAGCAGGGACTGGTGCAGGTAGCTGAAGGGCAGCAGTCGTGAGACTGTGAGCAGCACCGGGTCGGAGAAGGGCGTGAACAGGCCGCTGAGAAAGAAGGCGGGGAGAAGAGGGACAAAGACGAACAGCATCACCTCCCCGGGTGAATCCGAGAGGATGCTGGCCACCGCTCCCAGCAGGTTGCCGATGGCGAGGACGGCGGCCACGGTAAGGATCAGCGCCGGCCACCAGGCAAAGCCTGCGGGTGACCGGATCCCGATCAGGATCAGGGCCGGAACAATCTGCAAGAAGTCGATTGCCGCATTGGTGGCCAGGCGCTCGAACAACAGGCGTCCCGGCCGGACCGGCAGCGTTCGATATCGCAGGGCCAGGCCGGTCGAACGCTCGCGGCTGAGCACGGCTGCCGAGCCGACCGCTCCGATGACCGCGAACAGCATGGTGAGAGCGGTCGCGGCGGAAAAGAGGGGTGCGCCACCGAGGATGAGCGGCATCCCGATCAGGAGAGGAAAGCTCAGCTTGATGACCAGAGCCCGCCGCCGCTGAAGAAACTCGACGAGCTCGCGCTGCCAGATGGTCGCCGGCAGCATTCGGGAGGGTGAGCTCATTCGCCAGCCGGAAGCGCCACGCCGGTCAGTTTGAGAAACAGGTCCCCCAGGTTGGGACGCCTAACCCGCATCGTGCTGACCAGGTCGGCCGTTCCGTTCAAGACCGCCAGCACCTCGGCCGGATTCGTCCCTCGCGCCAGTACCACGTGGAGGGTATCGCCCTCCACGTTGGCCGCCTCCACGGAGGGCAGCGCCCGCAGGTTTTCGAGTGGTACCGGGGAGTGCATCTGCAGCTCGACCTCCTTCGAGCCTGCCAGCTCGCTGAGCAGGGTCGGCACATGGCCCTCGCGGATGATTCGACCCTGGTGTAAAAACAGGACGCGGTCACAGATTCGCTCAGCCAGGTGCACATCGTTCGTAGCCAGGATGACGGCGGCTCCGGTCAGGCTGACCAGTTGGATGCGCTCGATCAGGTCGAGCTCAGCCCGGTAGTCGAGAGCGAGGGTGGGCTCGTCCAGGAGGAGAATCTCCGGCCGATGCACGAGGGCCTCGACCAGGCTGAGCTTCCGCTTCATTCCGAGCGAGTACGCACCTGCACGCTGGTCGCGCGCATCCCACAGGCCCGCCCAGCGAAAGAGCTCCTCGAGGCGTGGGGCCGCCACCTCGCCTGAGAGACCGAGTTGGCCCGCGAAGAACCAGGCGTTCTGATAGCCGGTCATCTGCTCGAAGTGCGCCGGTTGGTCAAGGACGATTCCCAGGCGGCGGCGCACGGATGGATCGCGGCGATCATTTCTACCGAACCAGGAGACGGTGCCGGCTTGGGGGGCGTCGACGGTCGCCAGTACCCGAAGCAAGGTCGACTTTCCTGAGCCGTTTGGGCCCATCAGACCGATGACCTCGCCCGCCTGCAGGTCCAGGCTGACCTCGAACACGCCCTTTCCGCCGCCGTATCTGCGGCTGACGCCGCTGGCGCTCAGGACCTGGTTATGCGTGGAAGCCGTACTTACCCTCGTGGAAGTCGCCGGTCTCGATCCATTTCTGGATGACGCGATCCATCACCGAGGGGGTGACCTGACCTTCGCCCAGCTCGCGCGCGTTTCCCTCGATGGCATGGACGACCTGGCCGCGCACAAAACCCGGCATGTTGGTCAGCCTCGCCTGCGCCTCGGGTGCCCAGGGCATGCTCGGTCCTTTGTCCTGGAGCGCTTCCGACACTTCGCCCCACATTTCGAACTTGACGTCCATGACCTCGGGCGTGATCACCGGGCCGAGCCCCTTCTTTGCGGCGGTCCACTCCACGCGCCAGCGGCTCAGCTCGCGGCAGTAGGAGGGCAGGCCTTCCAGCCTGGCCTCCGCTTCCTCGGTCCAGGTGAAGTAGTGCTCGAAGGTCCGGGGACTCAATGGATGGCCGTACCCGATCTTCAAACCGAGCCGTTCCAGGAATGCTGCATTGATGGCTTCACTGGTCCGAGCGGCGCGCGATTCCGCGGCGTGGTGAGCCAGCTCACGCGCCCGGGCCGGCTCGAATTTCTCGGTCGCCTGCACCTCGACCTCGTTCAGCCGCCGGACCCCATCCTCCGTCCAGCCTGGGGACGGTGTCGGGTGGCCTCCATTCCCCGGTTGGCCGCTGGAGCCGTGCGCCCGCATTGCCCGCTCGACCTCGTCCGGTGAGTGGGCCTTGAGTGCCTGGTCCATCATCAGCCGGGCGTCGACCAGGCCGCCCTCGGCGACGTCCAGAGTCACCCGGTCGGCCATGATCTTTCGGGCGAACTGCTCGACCTTGACCCGCGCCAGCATCCGCATGAACCCCGCCGGGACCCTTTCCATCCGGGCAACGGCTTCGTCGGTCCAGCTGAGCGCGGCGTCATCCCCGGTCGGCCCGGTGCTATCCCCGACGACCTCGGCCACCGGGGCGTACGCGTCCTCGAGGTTCGCCTCGGCAAAGTCGCGCGTGATGGTCGGCAGTCGCTGCACTCGGGCGATCTTTTCGATCCTCGCCTTGACCCTCCGCCGCTCGTAGCCTTTGGGAACGCGGTTCAATACTTCCTTGGATTCAGCGGTCCACTTGACCTTGAATCCATCGAAGGCTTCTTCCTCGTGTATGTCCCCCTCATGGGCGGCCGCGGCGAGCATCGAGGCCTTGTCTACCGCCTGGAACTGTGTCCCGCCGCAGACGGGGCACTCCTGAGGACTTCCCGTCCTCGCGGCTCGGCCGCACCGGCGGCAGATCCAGGTTTCCCCGGCGTCGGAGGCTGCCATGGTGGCGGGTGCCCTGACCGGCGTGACACCCATGGCCCGGGCGGCGTGTTCAGGCATCACCTCGCCAACCGCAAGGTCGATGATCGACGAGCTGATGATCGAGTGGCCCCGCTCCATGGCGTAACGGCTGATCGCGGTGCGGGTGATCGATCGGAAGGCTGCGGGCACCTTTTCCATCCGTGCCTCCGCTTCTTCCGTCCAGACCACGCTGGCCTCCGCCTGGAGGTCGATCGGCGGAACATACGCACGGCTCGAGAGAAGCACGCTGACGGGTGCCAGCCGCAGCAGGTTATCGCTGTTACTCCCCATGTCCATCTCGGCGGACGAGTGCACGCCGATCCGTCCGACGATAAGGAGCCAGGGCGGATCCTGACGAACATACTGGAGGACCTTCTTGAAGGCCTTGCCGTCCAGGAGGGTGGTCTTCAGCGTCACCCCCTCCTCCTTCGCAATCGATTCCGCCACCCGGAGGTGCGATTCGTAGATCTTGGCCAGGCCGGTGTCGATGATCTCCTCGTGGAGCTGCTCCTGCTCCTTGAATCGGAAGACCTTGGATGCCTCGGCCGAGAGGACGTCGACGATGCCGTTGAACATCGCGTAGTGCAGATAGGGGTCATACACCGACACCGCTTCGACCTTCTTAGCGAGCGCCTTGCCGAGCGTGAGGGCGGTTCGGAGACCGGCGAACGATTGCGGGCTACCGTCGATACCACAGACAATCCGGTCGGAGGCGTCGTCCCGAAATGGATGGGGGTCGCGGACCACCAGCGTATCGACTCGAATCCGGCGGGTCACCCGGTCCGTCACGCTGCCGACCTGGCTGTCCTTGACGGCGCCCATACCGAGTGCGCCCATGACCACCAGGTCATAGTCCGATCCGGCAATGTCCTCCACCAGGCACTCCCAGTTCTTGCCATCGAAGGTCTTGTATTCGAACGGCAGGCCGGCCTTCTCGCACGCGGCTTTCATGACGTCCAGGTACGAGTCGGAAATCAGCTGGAGGCCCCGCGTGATCAGCGAATCGTGGATCTTGCGCTGGCGCTCGAGTTCCTGCTCGTGCTGGTACTCCTCGGGCAGGGTGTACTCCATCTGCTTGAAGCGCACGTCGTGCATTCGCGCTGCATAGACGTGACTCCCGGTGAGGCGGGCCTGAAGGGTTTGAGCCAGCCGGATGCCGACGTCGATGGCCGCGTTGGAATGGTCGGAGTTATCAACTGGCACATATATCCTCTGATACACCAAAGATCTCCTTCCCGAGGGCCGTCCCTACCGACGACATGAGTGTCCCGAGCACCCGAAAAGGGGGTGCTTGACCATCATATAAGGCCAAACGCTGAATTGCTAGATCGTGATTCCCCAGCTCGCGGTAAAGGTCTCGTCGGGCTCCAGGACTCGGAGGCCGTTCCCGGTTCGAAGTGCGTTGGGCGCGCAGGTCATGGGCTCGATGCCAAGGCCGCGCCGCCGCCGGCTGGCGGGGGAAACCGTGTCACCCGTGAAGATCATCACGTGGCTGTAGGCGGGGCCCATCCACAACCCCAGGCGGAGGGAGCCGTTTGGAGCGCCCAGCTCGATCCGGGTGATGCCCTCGGTGTCGGGAATCAGGCCCGCATAGGCGGTATCGAGCTTGACGCCACCGACGGGTTGAGCCTTGAGGAAGTCGTAGGGCGTGCCCTCGACCCGCCGAGCCCGTCCGGTCGGGTTCAGCCTTTCGTCGACCTCGAGCCGAAGCAGCGCTGGCACTCTCAGGAAGGCTTCATCGATCAGCTCGGTGCCTACCCGAAGGTAGGGATGATGGCCTGCACCGAATGGGAGAGGGCCTGTCCCGCGATTGCGGGCTCGCGTCTCAACCGTGAGTCCATCGGCCGTAAGGCGGTAGTCGATCAGCAAATCCAGGCTGAAGGGGTACCCAGGCTGTGGGTGCAGGTGCAGCCCCATCTGCACCCGGTCCTCATCGCGCTGCACCGCCCGCCAGTTCATCCAGCGGGTAAGCCCGTGAATCGCGTTGTGTCGCTCCGGCTCGGTGAGCGCGGTCTGGTATGTGTGGCCCCTGAATTCGTATCGCCCGTCCTCGAGGCGGTTCGGCCAGGGGAGCAGGGCTGCCCCGCGGGCCGCGCTGCACATCTCGTCCTCGCGGTAGCCGTCGAGGATCTCCCATTCGCCGGACTTGTAGCATCGCAGTCCTGCCCCCACCTCGGTCACCACTGCTACCTGGCCGCCGAGCGAAATCCGGTGCTGTTCGCCCGAAGGAGGGTGGAGGGCCATCGGTGAATAATGAGGCAGATGGCGACCCTCAAGCTCGGCCTGTTCAAGACGCCCCGCGACGAGCTTGCCGATACGGTCGACGGTGACGTCCCCGAGTGGATCGAGCGCATCTATCAGAGCCATGGCACGACCGCCACCAGCGCGCCGGCGAGCGTCTCGGTCCTGGCCCTCTCCGAGTCCCTTGGATTCCGGCTGCGGAAGCTGGCCCTGCTGCTCTCCAAGATGGAGGGCCTGGGGTGGTCGATCCGGCCTCGACAGTGGGACCTGTTGGCAACGACAGATCTGGGCGAGGCCGACGCCGCCGCTCAGCTGGAGAATGCGGGAGTCTGGATCATTGCCCGTGAGCACGCGCCCAGGGACGAGAGAGGCAACGTGCGCTGGTCGCGAGGGCTTTTCCTGTAGCTGAAGCGATTGCTGTAACCGGCGCCAGTGGCTTCGTCGGACGTCACGTCGTGCAGCGGCTGGCGCACGCGGGCGCATCCGTCCGGGCTGTTGTCCGCAACCCATCCGGCGATGTGGCGGGAGCCGCCGTGATTCAAGCCGACCTTCTCGAGGTGGCGACCCTGGCACCAGCGCTGGCCGGTATCAAAAGCTTGATCCACTGCGCCGCCATCACGGCCGACCACAAGGAGCCGTTTCCCGGTGCGTATCGGCGGGTCAATGCGGAGGGCACTCGTAACCTGGTCTGGGCCGCCAGGCGTGCCGGGGTCGAGAAGATCGTGCTTCTGAACGGCCTTGGCACGCGGCGGGGGAGCGACCGAAGCTACATGCGGACCCGATGGGAGATGAGCGAGGCGGTCCGCAACAGCGGCCTGCCCTGGGTCGCCCTCCAGCCCTCCATCCTCTTCGGAGACCGCGCCCCATATCCCGCGGCGCTGGCGCGCCTCGCGCGGCAATTTCCCGTAATGCCCGTCCTTGGCGGCAGTCGAAGGCTGCAGCCATTGTGGGTTGAGGACCTGGTCAGCTGTCTGACCATGGCCGCAGGCTCGAGTCAATGGGATGGTCGGTCGATCGACCTTGGCGGTCCGGACCAGCTGACCTATCGGGAGATGACGAAGCTGGTCATGGACACGATTGGCGTCCACAGGCCCATGGTCCCGCTGCCGCCTTCATTGGCCCGGGTGCCCGCACGCGTGATGGCGCTCCTGCCGAATCCGCCGCTGGTGCCGGCGACGCTCGAGCTCTTCGACTTCGATAACGTTACCCAGCCGGATGTCGTGGAAGAGACCTTTGGCTTCCAGCCGCGCCGAATAACCGACCACTTTCTGGCGAACGGTCTCGATGGCTGAGTCGGGAGGCCTCTCGGAGCGTGACCTCGACCCGAGTCCCTTCACCCAGTTCGCCAGCTGGTTCGCTGAGGCGCAGTCCGCACGAGGGCTGCCGGAGGCGATGGCGCTGGCAACCGCCACCCGGTCGGCTGAGCCATCGGTGCGCATGGTGCTCCTCAAGGGATTCGACGAACGCGGCCTGGTCTTCTACACCAACTACGAGAGCCGCAAGGGTCGTGACCTCGCCGAGAATCCCCGGGCGGCAGCCCTCCTCTACTGGTGGGAGCTGGGCCGCCAGGTCCGTTTCAGCGGAATGGTCAGCAAGATCTCGGAGGCCGAGTCGGCAGCGTACTTCCATTCGCGGCCGCTCGACAGCCAGCTGAGCGCCCTGGCCTCCAGGCAGAGCCAGGTCGTACCCTCACGCGAGATGCTGGAAGCGCGCGTCAGGGCGCTCGCGGCTGAGTCCGCCGGCCGGCCGATCCCGATGCCGGCCTTCTGGGGCGGCTACCGGCTGGCTCCCGATACTTTCGAATTCTGGGTGCATCGCGAGAACCGGCTGCATGATCGCTTTCGCTACCGGCTCACAGACGGTAGATGGGTGATCGAGCGGCTTTCCCCGTAAGCTCAGCGCGCGTTCGGTCCCAGGGTGACGACAAGGGCGGCGTCGAAGCTGCCGTTCACGTCCCACTTTCCGGTGGCGATCAGCCGATCACCGGCCTGGATGTCTTTCAGCGTGCCGGGCTTGCGGTTCGCCTTGCGACCTTCAAAGTACCTGGTCTCGCCGGTCACGTTCAGTTTGACGGACTTGCCGTCCTTGTTCGTGATGGTGATCACGTTGCCGTTGACAGCAACGACCTTCCCGGCAACATGCGCCCGGCCGAGGTGGATTCGCGCCGCATAGAGTTTGCCGTTGCGCGTTTCGAACCTGACGCTGACATGGCTGTTGACTTCGATCTCGGACCAGCTGGCGCGCTCGTTGCGGCCGCGGACGACCTGGGTCTTGTCGGTGCGCACGAACGTTTTGCTCTCTCCATTCATGTTTCGGACCGTCAGCTGCGTCTCGTTGATGGCGGTCACGGTTCCGCGGAACACATCCCGATGGATCGCCTGTGGCTTTGCATTCGGGCTGGCGGACGGCGAAGCAGCCGGCGCGGCGAGGGCCCCCGTGGCAAGCGCTCCGGCGAGAACTCCGGCGGCGACGATTCCTCCAAACAGTTTCCTGAACATTTCCGTACGACCTCCTTGGGTCGGATGATGTCGACGGTGTTCAGTCTCGCTTGGACGGCTTAGCCGGCCCGCGGTAAATCCTTAACCAGGGCTGAGAGTCCGGTCAGCCCTCGACCGCGCGCACGATGAAGTCCCGGCTACCGTCCCAGGTCCAGCAGGTCTGGAGGGTGAGAGAGGAGACGCCGGTGGCCCCCAGAGGCCAGATCTGAGTGTTGCTGACGATGGTGGTGTAGCTGACGTGGTAGGTGTGAACCCGACCGCTTGGGTCGCCGTACTGCACCACGTCTCCGGCACGCAGCCCGAGGATGGGCGTGAAGGTGCCGGGATTGTGAGCCATGATGTAGGTGTTGTTGGCCCCGGCGCAGCTCCATCGCCAGGTGCCCCATCTGGGTACGGCGGATCTCCCCAGGCAGTCCCCATACCAACCGACCGGCTGGCTCAGGCCAAGCCGCGGAATGTAGATCCAGTTCGCTCCGATCCTGCGAGGCGCCGGTGGCGCGGGTGGACGGACCGGCGGGGCCACATGGGGAGCCGCCGGCGCCCTGGGCGCGGCAACTGCAGCGGACGCCGGCGCCGGCGTGGGGGCGGGGGCCTCGACTCCGATCAGGAGGGCCGGACGGACGACACGGCGACTGTGGAGGCTTGCGCCGGCCGCCGATTGCGCAGAAGGCGCCGTGGCCGCCGCCACCGGCCTGAGGGCGCTTGGGTGCGCCGTCAGCAACGGAAAGCTGAGGAGCCAGATAGCGGCGCCGGCCAGCAGAGGGCTACGCCAGCGGCGAAGCGCCCGGAGCAGATGCGCTGCCATCCCTCCCGCAACGGCGGCAACGCGCCCGGATTTGCGGGCTTTACGAGATCGTCACGCCGCGGTCATCGCGCGCCCGACCCTTCCCTCGGAAGGGGCAGGAAGGCGTTTATCCGGCTTTCAGCAAATCCGGCGGCCCGGCGTAACGCTCGGCGATCGCGACCAGGTCGGCGAGCTCGTAGGGCTTGGTCAGGCACTCGACGCAGCCCGCGGCCAGCGCACTCTCCCGGTCGCCAACCATCGCGTGCGCGGTGATAGCTACCACCGGGATCGAAGCCAGGGCTGGAACTCCCTTGAGCTCACGGGTTGCTTCCCAGCCGTTCATTTCCGGGAGCGACATGTCCATAAGGATCAGTCCAGGCCGTAGCGACGCCGCCAGCGCCACCGCCTGCCGCCCATCTTTGGCAAGCTCGCAGCGGAAGCCACGTGACCTCAGGATCTTGAGGGCCATCTTCTGCATCATCACATCGTCCTCTACTACGAGAATCAGCCGACTCATGCCGCAGCCTCCTTGATTGGTGCCTGGCCGATCACCTGGCGTACGGCCGCTACCAGGCCCTCGGGCTCGATCGTTCCTTTTGCGATGAACCGTTGAATATGGCCGTCCAGAGTAAGCACGTCCTCAGCCGTCAATTCCTTCGCGCTCACGATCACCACCGGGACTGCCGCGCTGCTGGGGTGGGCGCGGATCCGCGCCACCACCTCAAAGCCGCTCATCCCGGGCATCATCAGGTCGAGTAGCACCAGGTCAGGGGGCGAGTCTGAAATTTCAGCCATCGCCTCGTCCCCGGTCGATGCTTCGCGGACCTGCGCACCCTCATCTCTGAGGATCTTCCCCAGCATGCTGCGGGCGTCGGCCTGGTCGTCGACGATCAGCACGCTCCGGCCGGTGAGGTCGGGCAGGAGCCGGTGAACCCTGGTCAGCAACTGGTTGCGTTCGTACGGCTTGGAAAGGTAGTCGGACGCACCCAGCGCGAAGACCAGTCGCTGGTCCTCCACAATGGTCACCACCAGTACCGGGATGCTCGAGGTTTCCGGGTCTTCCTTGAGCTTTTCCAGCACCCACCAGCCCGACGCGTCGGGCATCATGATGTCGAGCGTCACGAGCAGTGGCCGGCACTCGCGCGCCAACTGGAGCGCGTCGGCCGCATTCGACGCCTGCACGGTTTTCCATCCGTCCTGCTCGAGGTGGCGGGCGATCAGCTGGCGCACGCTGGCGTCGTCGTCGACCACCAGGATGACGCTGCCCGGTAGCGGCTGGGCCGGCCGGACCGTGGCTCGCGGGAGAGGGAGCGGGGCCACCGCCCGGGTCGCGGCTTCCCAGGCCGGCAGGGTGAACGAGAAGGTGCTGCCCATTCCCGGCTCGCTGATCACGGTGATCGCCCCCCCATGCATCTCCACCAACTTGCGCACAATGCTCAGGCCCAGGCCGGTTCCGCCGTGGCGGCGGGTACTGCTGCCGTCGCCCTGGACGAACTCCTCGAAGATGACCTTCTGGGACTCGGGCGAGATCCCGATGCCGGTGTCCTTGACCGAGATGCGCACCATCCGGCCGGATGATTGGGCCCAGACTTCCAGGTGACCCCGGTCCGTGAACTTCACCGCGTTCGAAAGCAGGTTGACCAGGATCTGCTTGAGACGAACCGGGTCTGCCTCCGCGGGCGGCAGGTCCGGCGCAAACCGGGTCTCCACTCGCAACCCCTTCTCCTGGGCGAGAGGTCGAATGCTGTCAGCGACGTCGTCCACCAGTCCGGATAGCTCTACCCGCTCCAGCGACAGGTCCATCTTGCCGGCTTCGATCTTGCTCAGGTCCAGGATCTGGTTGATCAGGGTGAGGAGCGACTGTCCGCTCTTGTTGACTTGTTGGATGTCCTGCTGCTGCTCCTCGTTCAGTGGCCCATCGATGCCGTCCAGCAGGATCTGCGAAAACCCGATGATGGCCGAGAGGGGGGTCCGAAGCTCGTGCGAAACATTGGCCAGGAACTCCGACTTGAGCTTGTTGGCCCGGGCAAGCTCCTGGTTTGCGGACTGCAGCTCGCCGGTCCGCTGCGCGACCTTCTCCTCCAGGTTCTGGTAGGCGCCGCTGAGCTGGGTCGCCATCTGGTTGAAGGTGCGCGCCAGGATCAGGATCTCGCGGGTGGCAAAGAGGCGAGTGATCCGAGCCGGCTGCGAGAAATCGCCCTGGGCGATTCTTGCAGCAGCCCGGTTGAGCTCGTCCACAGGTCGTGACAACCAGAGCGCGGCCAGGAACGCCAGCACCAGGGCCAGGCCCGCCGCGACCATCAGCCACTGGACTGCCCCGATGATCAACGGCATCAACTCCGCCCTTAGTTCGGACGTGGGCTGGGAGACCCAGACCTTCCATCCAACCAGTGGGACCGTGGCAAAGCCCGCGACGCTGGGGACGTTGCCGTCCAGGTCCGTATACCAGGCCACCCCGGTCTGGTGTCCCAGGGACGTCTGAAAGATGCCCTCGCCGGAGAGGTCCTTCGCCTGCAGCCGCCAATCGGCCCGCGGGTGAGCGATCACCCGTCCCAGGCCATCGACCACCACCGCCTGCCCCAGCTGCCCCACCCGGCTGTAGTCGGAAAGACGCTGCACCTCGGATAGGTCGACCGTCCCCGCCAGGTAGCCGACCAGGTTGCGCTGGCGGTCGAACAGTGGCACTGCGATCACCACCGCCGCCACGTCACTGACGCCGCGCGCCCGGAGCACGTCAGAGAAAGTGGGCTGGGTGTGAAGGGGATTGAGCACTTCCCTCACGTATGTCCAATCGCCGAAGTCCTGGCCCATGCCCGCCGGCGGATCGGCGGCAACCGCTCGACCTTTTAGATTTCCAACGTAGACCTGGAGCAATGCGGGGACAGCCGAATGGGCAGCCGCCAGCTCCTGGTTGAGGTGGGCGGGGTTGAGGCCCGCGTCATTCAAGTGCTTGACACTTCCGTCGGAGTCCGACTCGATCTGTGAGGCCGTGCTCTGCAACGCCGCGGACTGGTCGAGGACGAATCCGTAAACCGCCTGGGCCAGCGTCTCGGCCAGCCGCTGGTGCTTGTCGCTGATGCTGTCGTTCTGGGCGCTGAAGAGCGCCGAAATCCGCTGGGCTCCGAAAAAGAGGAGTGGCGCCACCGCCACTAGTAGAAAGGCCACGCTCATGAACCAGCGCAGTGAGTGGGTCCGGGCCGGATCCGGGTCCCTCAAGAGGCGCCCTGGTTTCCGATGAGGGAGTCGCGCTCGCAGCCGGGTAAGAGCTGATGAGCCCACACCGCAGTAACGCAGGGTCGAGTTCAAAACGCGCTCTGTTACGCGGCCGTTACGCTTGACCCGTGGCCCGTCCGACGTTAGGCAAACGCGAGCGAGCCCGGCTTGCCGTGGAGCGGCTGAAAACGCTCTATCCCGCGATTTCGGAGCTGGTCCACCGTAACCCCTTCGAGATGCTGATCGCCACCATCCTGTCAGCCCAGACGACGGACCGGTCCGTGAACGCGGTCACGCCGCTGCTCTTCAAGCGATACCCGGAACCGCGGGCCCTGGCCCATGCCGATCCGAAGGCGGTCGAAGCGATCATCAAACCCACCGGGTTTTTCCACGTGAAGGCAAAGACGATCATTGCCTGCAGCGCCGCCCTGGTTGAGCGCTTCGGCGGTCAGGTGCCGGGCACCATGGAAGAGCTGGTGACCTTGCCCGGCGTCGGCCGCAAGACGGCCAACGTCGTGCTGGGGGTCGCTTTCGGGCTTCCCGGATTTGCGGTCGACACGCACGTCGCCCGGCTGACGCGGCGTTTGCGCCTGACCGCAAGCCGCGACCCCGTCAAGATCGAAGCCGAAGTGACTCGCATTGTGCCCACGGAGGAGTGGACCGGCTTCAGCCTGCGACTGATCTTGCACGGACGTCGTGTCTGCCTGGCGCGCGCGCCGCGATGCCCCGAGTGCGTCATGAACGACTTCTGTCCGTCGTCCACCGTCCGGGCCCGGCTGCGCCGGGCGGCTGCCGCGGGCAGATGACAGCGTCTGTGCCGCATCATGACATCATGGCGACTCGCCCGCGGCGAGGCGACACCTTCCTCGGGATCGGCCTGGTGCTGGTCGGCGCCCTGTTCTTGCTCGGCCAGCTGCTCCACCTGGACTTCAGCCGTTACGGCTGGCCGTTCTTCATCATCCTCCCGGGGTTAGGCCTCTTCCTGGTGGCGGTCACGGCGGCCGGCCGCGTCAGCCAGGGATTGGCGATCAGCGGCAGCACCTTGGCCATCACCGGGTTGGTTCTTCTGGTTCAGGACCTGACCGATGACTACGAGAGCTGGGCATACGCCTGGGCGCTCGTGTTTCCCGGGGCGGTAGGTCTGGGGCTCCTTGCGTACGGGCTCCTGGCGGGGCGTCCGCAGCTGGTCCGGCCCGGGATTCGCACATCCGCGACCGGACTTGTGCTGTTCATGGTTGGAGCGATCTTCTTCGAGGGTGTGGTCGGGATCAGCGGCCGTCAGTTTGGACGCACTACAGGCATCCTCGTCTCCGCGCTGGTGATCGCGATCGGTGCGGCCATGCTGGCCGCCAACCTGGCCTCCCGCCGCCCAAGCGATTCTCGATAATAAGCAGCGACGCTGATGATGCGGATTGGAATTCTCACCGGTGGCGGAGATGCCCCCGGACTGAACGCGGCGATTCGCGCCGCGGCCCGGCGGGCGTTCCAGCGTGGGTTCCAGGTGACCGGCATCAAGAATGGCTGGGCCGGATGCCTGAACGCCGGCGACTTCGAAAGCCTCACTCCGGCATCGGTTCGCGGCATCCTGCCGCTGGGCGGAACCATCCTGGGCACCTCGCGGACGAACCCGATGAAAGAGAAGGACGGCGTCCAGCAGGTGATCTCACTGCTGCGCGGCAACGGGATCGACGGCCTGGTGGCTATCGGCGGCGACGACACGCTCTCGGTCGCGGCTGCGATGAGCGATGCCGGGTACCTGGTTGTGGGCGTCCCCAAAACCATCGACAACGACCTTTCGGCAACCGAGTTCTGTATCGGCTTCGACACCGCGGTGGGGGTTGTGGTCGAGGCACTGGATCGGCTCCACACGACCGCATCAGCCCACCATCGGGTGATGGTGGTAGAGGTGATGGGCCGCGACACGGGTTGGGTCGCGATGATCGGCGGCCTCGCCGGCGGAGCCGACATGATCATCATCCCCGAGTTCCCGGTTTCCCTCGACCAGGTGGTCGAGCACCTGCACCGTCGGCGCGGTGAGGGCAAGGACTTCAGCATCATCGTGATCGCCGAAGGCGCGAAGATGCAGGCACTGGAACCGGCGATGGCGATCGCCGCCGGGTCCGACAAGCGCGACGCCTTCGGCCACGTTCAGCTGGCCAAGCAGGGGGTGGGCGACGCCCTCAGCACGCGTATCGAGGATGCCACCGGGTTTGAGACCCGGGTAACCGTCCTTGGGCACCTGCAGCGAGGAGGGTCACCCTCTCCGGTCGACCGGATCTGGGCCACCCGGCTGGGAGTGGCGGCCACCGATCTCCTGGCTGAGCACCGGGGCGGATTCATTCCGATCCGGCACAACGGCGAGATCAAGGTAGTCCCGTTGCGCGCCGTGATCGAGGAGCAGCGAAAGGTCCCCAAAGACCTCTATCAGCTGGCGAACGTATTCGCCTGACTAGCCTAACCGGCCCGTCGCTTCTGCGCGTAGAGGGTGGCGTCGGCCGCTGCCAGCAGCTCAGCTGTGGTCTGGCCGTGGTCGGGGTAGGTCGCGATCCCCAGGCTGACCCCAGGAATCGCGATCAGCCGCTGTCCAATCATCACCCGGTGTCGAGCAATGCCCTCCCGAATTCGCTGGGCGACGACGATGGCCGCCGGGGCCGGGGTGGATGGGAGCAGAACAACGAACTCGTCGCCTCCGTAGCGTGCTACCAGGTCTTCGCCGCGCACCGCGTCGGTGAGCGCGTTTGCGACTTCGCGCAGGAGCGCATCGCCCGCCAGGTGACCGTAGGTGTCGTTGACATGTTTGAGCTGGTCGACGTCCAGGAAGACGATGGAGAAGGTGCCCTGGCTACGCCCGGCGGATTCGATCTGCTGTTCGACTCGCTCCAGCAGGAGCCGCCGGTTGACCAGCCGGGTGAGGGCGTCATGGGTAGCCTCACGCTTCAGGCGGTCGTGGAGCTGCGCCACCTCGAGGCACGAGGCGAGCTGAGACCCGACCGCCGCCATCAAGGCGAGGTCTGCCTCGCCGAAAGCATCGACCTCCTGACTCTCGGCATCGAGCACCCCGATGACCCGGCCCTGGCTTACCAGAGGGAAGGCCAGCTTGGATCGGACCTGCGGGTCGAGCATGATGTAACGAGAGTCGGCCCGCACATCGGGGACAATCTGCGGCGCTCGATGCTGGAATACCCAGCCCGTGATGCCGGTGCCGGCCGGAATCCGCATGCTGCCGATCTCGCCGCGGCCGGCATGAGCCCCGACCTGCAGCTCGTCAGGGTCCTCGCCCGGAAGCAGCAGCAGCACCAGGTCGTAGTCCATGACCTCCTGAATAATTGAAACGATTCTCTTGAGCAGGGTTTCGAGATCGAGCACGGCGGCTGTTTCCTGCGCGATCCGGTAGATGATCTGGAGCTCTCGTGAGTCGGCGGCCGTGAACGAATCCCGCCGGGGCGCGTTGAGTCCCTGGGAAAACGGCTGCGGCTCACTCAGCTCACGCTCCATCCGCTGATACCAATCGACCTGGGTATCGCGGGCCGTCCACAGCATCTCGATGAAGGCGTTCACGATGGAGGGGTCCAGGCCTATGCCGCGGAAGCCCTTGACCTCTTCGAGTGCCTCGTCGAGCAGCTCCACCGAGCGTGACGGGAGATCGAAGGTAACGTTGAAGAACGCGTTTACGACGCTGACCACGCGGGTTTCGATCGGTATCCCGTCTCCCTTGAGCCGATCGGGATACCCCTCCCCGTTGAACCATTCGTGGTGGGCTCGGACCAGCGGAGCCAGGGCTGCCAGTGGCCTGAAGCGCTTCAGCAGGTCGGCAGCCAGCACCGGGTGGGTCATCATCACAGCCCGCTCCTCGGCATTCAGCCGTCGCCGTTTCTTGAGGATGCTCTCGGGGAGCGCAAGCTTGCCGAGGTCCTGCAGGAAAGCGGTGTAGCGGACCCGCCGGCGGGCCTCCGGATCGAAGCGCAAATGCTGTGCCAGGTGGTCAGCCAGGTCGGCATGCTGGACTGCGCGAGCGGAGACCACCTCCCGCATGCTGACGGCTGCGGTCAGAGCGAGCACGGTTGCTTCCTGCAATTCACGTGACTCGGCTAGCAGGCGCGCCGTCTCCATGGCGGCAGCGGTCTGGTTGGCGAAGGCGGTTAGCGCTGGAAGGTGCGACTCGCGCAGGTCCTCGCCAACCACGTTGATAGCTCCCAGCACTCGATCGCGGGCGACCAGCGGGGCCGAGATCGCGGTTCGCATGTGAAGCAGGTTGCCAATTTTCCGCGCGCGCTCCGCGTCCGAACCAAGCAGATGCGTGACCCGCTCTACCAGTAGATTCGTGTCGCCCAGGTACTGGGCCTGGCGTGTCTGGCAAGCCCGCTTCAAGACGGGGACCTGGTCGAGCGGAATCACGTAGTCGGGTGGTCGCGGCCCGGTCAACTGGCGCAGCTGCTCGGCAGCCTCGCCCACATTGGCATAGGCAACGGTTAGGCCCTGACCGTCCGGCGTGAGCAGGAAGAAATGGGAGGAGAGGCCAACCTCGGCCAGCCGCCGCCCCACCGCCTGAAAAATAGACTCGGTGTCGAGCAGTTGCAGCGCCTCAGCCCCAGCCTGGCTCAGCGCCAGGACCAGCCGTTCCGATGCGGCGTGCGCCCGGTCAGAGGCGTCAGGCGCTACCACCAATGGCCGGAACTGCTCGTGTCCTGCCTCCACCAGCCGCTCGGCGCGAAAGAACCAGCCGCGTCCGATCTTCTCGGCGGGTAGCCGGCCGGCGCGAGCCTGACGGCGAACCACCTCGGGGTGCCGGCGGATGGCGCGGGCCACGTCGTCTACCGAAAGCAGGCCGGGCGCCGGAGCGGTAGCGATGGGTTGTGTGAGACGACGCTGCACTGGTGCGTGCAACGAAGGAAGCCGCCGCTTCCTACGTCTTACCTCGCGTGGAGCCGGTGGCTTCGGGACCCATGCCGGAGCGTCGAACGATTCTGGTGGCGGACGACAGCTCCGCCAACCGGGACCTTCTCTCAGGTCAGCTATCGACCCTGGGGTTCTGGACGGAGGCTGCCACCAACGGCCAGGAGGCAGTGGCCGCCGCCCGCAGGTTGCAACCGGATCTGATCCTGATGGACATCGAGATGCCGGTGATGAATGGCCACGAAGCCTGCAAGCGCCTGAAGGCTGACCCTGCCACGGCCGAGATCCCCGTCCTGATGATGACCGGCTTCGACCCAAGACCGGAGCGCTCGAAGATGGTCGAGGCGGGCGGCGACGACCTGATAGTCAAGCCGATCCCGATGCGGGACCTCCAGGTTCGGGTGCGGGCCTTGCTCAGGTTGAAGGAGCTCCGGCGCGACCTTCGCAGTACCCAGGAAAGCCTCCGCCAGCTCGTTCAGAGGGAGAACCCAACCGAGTCCAAGGCACCGTTCGACGACCGGGTCGCGCTCACAGCGCAGGCTCTTGCCCGGCTGATCGGCCTCGACGCCGAGGACCAGGAGGTCGCCTTCCACGCCGGATTGCTGCACGACATCGGCCAGATCGGCCTGCCAGAAGAGCTGCTCAACCGGCAGGGGAGTCTGACGGCAGAGGAATTCGCGCGCATCCAGCAGCACACCATCCTGGGCGCCGAGCTGGCCGGCCCGTTTCGCCCAGCGTCTGTGCTGGCGCCCGCCATCCGTCACCACCACGAGCGCTGGGACGGTAACGGTTACCCGGACAAGCTCCAGGGCCCGGCCATCCCGATGATGGCCAGGATCGTGTCGGTCGCCGACGCCTTCCACGCCATGATCACCGACCGGCCCTACCGGCCGCGCTTCACCGTTGCCAGGGCGCTCGAGATCCTGGCCCAGGGGTCGGGGAGCCAGTGGGACCCCCGGCTGGTGGCCGCCTTTGCCACCTCGTCTCTGCCCCAGCGCATCGCGGGCGCCGTCGCAGAAGACCAGGCCAAGATCGCTTAGCCTAGTCGCAGAGCCCGAGCTTAGCAGCCGCGCGGAGCGCGCTTTAGCTTAGGGCGGGTCGGTCTGCAGGCCCGTGCGAGCAAACGAGCGCACCTGAGCTTTGGCGCGAGTGCGCCGCGGGCCGTCGCAGACCGCAACCGCCCGTCTCGTCCCTTTGCGAAGGCGATAAAGGAAAAGCGGCCGGCACGTGCCGGCCGCTCTTGTTTTTAGCGAATGGTTGTTAGTTGTATCGGCAGGTGGCGACGTCCGGGACGAGCTGGCCGTGGACGGTGCCGTTCGGAGCGGCGTTGTAGGTGAACGCTTCGGTCGCCGGCGGTGCCTGGTGTAGCAGGTTGGCGCCGGTGATCTCGGCAACGTTGACGACCGACGCGCCTGCGGGCGTCGCTGTGTCGCCGCCTGTCACCGGGTACTTGCCCGTGTTGTTGTAGTAGATGTCCGCGGCGTTCTGAAGGGTGCCGCCGTCGGT
This sequence comes from Chloroflexota bacterium, assembly GCA_005882775.1. GTDB lineage: Bacteria > Chloroflexota > Dormibacteria > CF-121 > CF-121 > VBDY01. The sequence goes on from VBDY01000133.1 coordinate 22,470, forward strand.
CTTCATCGCATTGCAGGCGGCGCTCGCCTGGACGCCCGAGATGTTGAAAAGGACGATCGCGGCGAGGATGCCCAGGATGCCGATTACGACGAGCAGCTCGACCAGGGTGAAGCCGTCCTGGCGGCCTGTCCGGCGTCGGGCTGCTTTGAGTGCTGTGATCAACATGTTTGTTTGGTCAAACCTCCTATGACACGTCGACGGTAGACCTGCAATCTTGCGGATTTTGTGAAAACGAGTTCACCGAAGTAGCAGATAGGTAACGGCGGCCCCGCAGATGAGTACGAGACTGGCCAGGATGACGAGCACCGGCGCCAGGGTCTGGAACCTTCCGGGCGGCTTCGGAGGAGCGAAATCCACTGCCACCATGAAGCGGAATTCCTGGTCAGGCCGCGACACGGACCTCACCATCCTGTCCCAGGGATAGCCGGTTTTCCCAGCGGCCCTGACGGGCAAGTCCCAGAGCGGCCAGGTGGAGTGGCCAGGGAAAGTCCGGTGTCCAACCGGGACGCGGGGTCGGCCGGCGGACCGCGAAGCCAAATCGCTGGTATGCCTGTTCCTCAGCGCCCGGCAATACCAGGAACCGCCCGGCGAGGCTCAGCGGCGTGCTCGGGCCGATCACAAGCCCGGGCCCTGCGCTTTTCACGAATTTGACCAGGGTGCTGACGCCGGCGGCGATCTCTTCGAGCTGCTGGTCGAGGCTGCCTTCCTGGGCATCAAGCAGGAAGGTGCGGAAGAACCGGGGTCGGCCCCCGGCCACCAGGACCAGGGTGGCTTCACCCAATCCCCACTCGACTAGCAGGCCATCGACCACCTCGGCACCCCGCGCGAGTGCCAGCGGTTTGAGGTCGATGTGTTCAACCTGGATCTCGAGCCGGCCCAGTTCGCTGACATAGGCGTCGATCAGCTCACGCCGTGCGGCAACCACGTAGACGGCAGTGCCCGCAGCAATCCGGCGGGCGTGCCAGGCATAGTAGACGGTTGCCGGGTCGATGGGTACCAGCCGCTTGGCTTCGTAGGTCACGGCGCTGGCCAGCTCGGCGGGCGGGATCTTCGGAAGGACAAAGTCGCGTACGGCTATGCCGACGTCGGGGATCGCCAGTCGAAGGAGGCGCCCCTCGATGCCGGCCTGGCCCAGGGCCTCAACCAGGCAGGGCAGGAACGGACTGCGAGGCAAGCCGTCCTCGATGGCGTTGGCCGGAAGCGGCACTGCGGCCTGACGCGCCAGCAGTTGCCCTTCGGTCTGCGTTACCTTCAGCTCGCGCAGCCCGACCTCGAGCGTGATCAGGTCGGTCACTGGTATTGCTCCCAGTTGATCAGCCACGAGCCCTTCTTGCCGGCGTTGCTCGAATGGATCTGGAGGGAGAGCGACCGGGTGCTGATGGACGCGGGCAACGTTACCTGGACGTCGTAGGTGGGTTTGCTCGGCTTGCACCCAGCCGAGGCCGTCACGTCGATCGTGACCGTGATGTTGCCCGTCGAGTAGGGAAGGGTGAACGTCTTGCCCAGGTCGGGGGTGCACCCCAGCGGTTTGAACTTGTCGTCCTCCAGCTCCACCGCGAACGCGAGGCCGGCGTCGAGAGCATAGGTCGCCCGAGTGTCTTCCCGGACGCTGCTCAGAGCCAGGAATCCGGAGCTCGAGAGCTTCAGGGCGGCCCAGACCAGCAGCAGGAACGCCGCAACGAAGATCAGCACGAGCAGGAGTGCCTGGCCACGTTGGCCCCGGAGGCGCGCGTTCACAGGCACCCGCCTGGTCGATTGCCGACCGTGAGGGTCTGCGCAACGGCCCCGGTGGCCGACGGTTGCAGCGTGACCGTCGCGTAGCAGCTGGCGGGGGCGGCGGCCACGGTCACGCTGGTCATTCCTCGCGCCGCCACAAATGCCTGCCCGCCCACCGTCCGAATGAGGTTCTGGTTGGCGTCAATCGTGTAGGCGACGCCGATCGCTACGGAGCCGTAGGTCAAGGAGAGCGAGCCGGCTCCTGAGGTGATGCTGCCGGTCGGGATCGCAGCCGCCGTCTGCAGGTCGCGGGTCAGCGTCAGTGACGCATCGCTGATCGCGGTGTCGGCGGCGATCGCGCGCGCCTCCCGGCTGATCGCCGTGTACCCGACGAGAAACGTCCCGCCCATGGCGATCGTCACCACGGTCACGATTGCCAGGCTCATCAGCATCTCGATCAGGGTGAAGCCCGCTTGCCGGCGCCGGCGGTACAAGCTCGCGGTCACGGCTGCACCTTCATGAAGTCCAGCGTCTGCTGGCTGCCGTTGGGTCCACTGACCGTAAGCAGGACTTCCTGCAGGCCGAGGTCCGGAAGGACCGCCGTGCAGCTCGCCAGCACCGGGTCGCAATACACGACCTGGTACGAGAAGGTGTAGCCGGCGGCCGCGATGTTGCCGTAGCCGTTGGCGCCGGCGCTGACCACGTAGGTCTGGCTCTTGACGAACTCGGCGTCCGACCGGGTCAGCCGGTCGAGGCTGGTCTGCTGCTGGTGGCGGGCCACGGCCAGCGTCGTGGCCGAGAATGCGGAAAGGATGGTCACGACGATGACCGCCAGCAGAGCCAGAGCAACCATGGTCTCGACCAGGGTGAATCCTCGCCGTCTCATTTGAGCGCCCCCACCAGTCCGTACATGGCCGAGATCAACGAGATCGCGATGAAGCCGACCACCAGCCCGACCCCGACGGTCATGACGGGTTCGATCAGCGAGGTCATCTGCCGGATGCGGTAGTCGAGCTCCTCCTCGTAGAAGTCAGCGGCCTGCTCGAGGTATGCGTCGAGCGTCCCGGTTTCCTCACCAACCCGGACCATCTGGGTCAGCATCGGCGGGAACAGACCGGTTCGGGAAAGGGGACCGGCAAACCCCTCGCCGCCTGTCATCTGCTCCTTGACAGTGGCCAGTCCCTGCCGGAAAACGCTGTTGCCGGTGCCGGCGATCACGGCATCGAATGTCTGGCCCAACGGGACCCCGGCCTTGAGCACCATGGCGAGCGTGCGGGAGAACCGGTTGAGGATGGTGGCCAGCACGATCGGTCCGAAGATCGGGGCTCTGAGCGAGGCGCGGTCCTTGAAGTTGCGGCCGCGCTCCGTCCGCATCCCGAAGAAAATCCCAGCGCTTACAACCAGAACGGTGCCGCCGATGACCGCAATGAACCGGCGGGCGCCGTCGACTATGCCGATCAGGATTCGGGTGGTCAGGGGCAGCTCAACCTTGAACTCCGCGAAGATGCGGACAAAGGCCGGCAGAGCGAAGAAGACCAGCACCAGCACCACCCCGGTGGCAACCACCAGGATCACGGTGGGGTAGATCATGGCGGTGCGCACCCGGCGCAGGGTATTCAAGTCGCGGCGCAGGTACACGGAGAGTTGCTTGAGGGTTGCTTCCAGGTTCCCGGTGATTTCCGCCACCCGGACCAGGTCGATGTATAACGCGGGAAACACCTGGGGATGCCGGGCGAGCGCGTCGGATAGTTTCTGGCCTCTCTCGAGATCGTCGAGAATGGCCAGGATCACGCGTTTGAATAGTGGCGAACCGGTTTCCTCCGCGATCACCGCCAGGGCGCGGCTCATCGGGATGCCGGCGCCGACAAAGGTCGCCAGCTGCCGGGTGAAGAGGATCAGGTCCGTTTTCGAGATCCTGTAGAGCGAGGGAAAGTAATCGGCCATCGTCTTCTTTTGGGGCGCCGGACCGAGCCGGACGATCTTGAGTCCCTCAATCCACAGACTCTGCTCGGCGGCTGATGTTCCGGCAGCCTCGACCACACCATCACGGCGCCGCCCCTCGGCCGTATAAGCCCGGTAGGCGTAGCTAGGCATCAATTCCCTCGCTCACGTGAATCGACCGCATGACCTCGGCGATGGTGGTCAGCCCCTGGTCGACCTTGGCCAGCCCCGCGTCTTTGAGGGTGGTCATGCCCTCTTTCACGGCCTGCTGCCGCAGCGCGTCGGGGGACGCGTCCCGCACCAGGAGTCTCTTGATCGTGTCGCTCATCTTGAGGACCTCGAAAACCCCGATCCGGTCGCGAAAGCCGGTGTGCGCGCAGTACGAGCATCCGGTTCCGCGACGAAATCGCGTGGTCATCCCGCCCAGCGCCTTGTAGTACTCGAGTTCTTCAAGTGCCGGCTCGTATTCGACCGTGCAGCGTGGACAGATCCTGCGTACGAGGCGCTGGGCTTCTACGCCGATCACCGAGGACACCACCATGAAGGGCTCGATCCCCATCTCAAAGAAGCGGTACACGGCACCCACCGCATCAGTCGCGTGGAGCGACGACAGGACCAGGTGACCGGTGAGGGCGGATTGCACGGAGATCTCTGCGGTCTCCTTATCCCGGATCTCACCGACCAGGATCGCGTCCGGGTCCTGCCGGAGAATGGAGCGCAGGCCATTCGCGAACGTGATCCCGGCCAGCCGGTTGATCTGGATCTGGTTGATGTTCTCGAAGGTGTACTCGACCGGATCCTCGATCGTCATCACGTTCTTCTCCATGCGGTTGAGCTCGTTGAGCCCTGCGTAGAGCGTGGTCGTCTTCCCGCTGCCTGTCGGCCCTGTCACAAGGATCATTCCGTAGGGGGAGCGGATCAGCTCCATGAAGTTCAGGTGCACCGGTGGCGAGAACCCGAGGGCATCAAGCCGGAGGATGGAACGCGACCGCTCCAGAAGCCGCAGCACAGCCTTCTCTCCCCAGATGGTCTCGATGGTTCCTACCCGGATGTCCATTGGTCGTGTCTCGACTGTGGTCTGTATCTGACCGTCCTGGCTGTGATGCTTGTCGACGATGTCAAGGTTGGCAAGCAGCTTGATCCGAGAGATGATCGGCGCCGCCAGGGTGGCCGGCAGGCTGGTGACATCGTGGAGCACGCCGTCGATCCGAAACCGGATCCGCAACCGGTCCTGCTGTGGTTCGACGTGGATATCAGAGGCTCGTTCCTCGGCACCCTGGGCGATTATCAGGTCCACTATCTGAACCACGGGCGCACCCTGCGAAACGTCGGCCAGGCGACGGGCGCCAAGCGGGATGGACGGCTGGAACGTCTCCTCGAACGATCGCACGTGCCGGCTGACCCCTCCGAGGAGCTTGTATCCCTGGGCGATGGCGGCCTGGATCTCCGAGCGCACACCAAGCACCGGCTTGATTCGCTTCCGGGTGAGCACCTTCAGCTCGGCCAGCAGGGTCAGGTCCCCCGGGTCTACGGTCGCCACTTCGAGCTCGTCTTTGGATAGACGAATGGGAAGGATGTTGTGCTCGCGCGCATAAGGTTCCGGGATCAGGGCAAGCGCATCTTTCTCGATCCGGGTTCGGTTGAAGTCGGCAAGCGGCACCTTGAAATGCACGCTCAGCATGGCGGCCAGGGCCTTCTCATCGACTAGCCCCTCGGCCAGTAACAACTGCCCCAGCGGAAGGCGGCGTCGCGTTTGCTGCTCCAGGGCGTGCTCGAGTTGCTGGGGTGTGAGCAAGCCGTTCTCGATCAGCAGCTCGCCCAGCCGGCGCTCCTGACGCAGCGGAACGGAGCGGCTCTCTTCCCGAGCTTCCATTGCGCTCACCCGCCGTTCCCGCTCGCCGTCAGGCGCTGCTTGATCTCCTTGAGCTCGCGGTCCGTGAACCGCAGGTGCCGGCCGGGCGTTCGAAATGCCGGCTGGATGTCGCCCCGATTGACCGCTCGGATCAGGGTGGACTTGCTGATACCCAGCCGGCGGGCTGCCTCGGCCGTCGAGAGAGCGGGCTTCATGATCGCCTCGAATGGAGCAAACGTGTCAAAGGACGCAATCCTGCAAGGTCATCGTGCGGAGCCGGGATCAGGCGGCCAGGCGCCTGAGCTCGTCCGGGTACTGCGCCCGGGCGGCAGCCACGGCGTGGTCGACCACGCCAGCGCGGATCAGCTCGCTGAGGCTTCGCTCCATGGTCAGCATGCCGTCCTTGCCACTGGTCTCCAGCACGTTGCGCAGCTGCCGGGTCTTACCTTCCTTGATCAGGTTCTGGACGGCCATGCTGTCGAGCAGTACCTCGAACGCTGCCACCCGGCCGCGACCGTCACGGCGCGGCAGGAGCTGCTGGTAGATGACTGCGCTCAAAGTGTTCGAGAGCTGGATGCGTACCTGCTGCTGCTGCTCAGCGGGAAAAACGTCGACCATCCGGTCGACGGCCTGGGCTGTGTCGTTGGTGTGGAGTGTGGCCAGGACCAGGTGGCCGGTCTCGGCTACGGTGATGACCGTCTGGATCGTCTCCAGGTCGCGCATCTCGCCGACCAGCAGGACGTCGGGCGTCTGCCGCAGACACCCGCGAAGGGCCTGGGCAAAGGATGGCACGTCGGCGCCCACCTCCCGCTGCTCGACGATTCCCAGCTGGTGACGGTAGACATATTCGATTGGGTCCTCGATCGTGATTACGTGGCAGGGTCTTGCGGCCAGGATCTGGTTGACGATCGCGGCCAGTGTCGAGGACTTCCCCGACCCGGTCGGCCCGGTGACCAGGATCAGGCCCTGGGTGCGGGTGGCCAGGGACCGGATCACGGGCGGGAGCCCGAGCTCGTCGAACGTCGGGATCCGGTAGGGGATCAGCCTGAGCACCAGGCCCACCGAGCCGCGCTGCCGAAAGGCGCTGATTCGGAATCGGGCACGGCCCTTCCAGTTGAAGGAAAAATCGAGGTCGCTGCGCTGGCCGAAGACCTCCCAGCGATCATCGGGCAGGACCTCCTGGGCCAGCTTTTCGGTGTGCTCAGGGCGCAACGGCTCGGCGGCAATCGGAACCAGGGTTCCGTCCTTGCGCATGGTGGGCGGGGCGCCGGCGGTCAGAATCAGGTCCGAGGCGCCCTGCTGCAGCAGGATCTCCAGGTACGCTTCAATGAGCATTCGTGGCTGTCATCCTGTGCAACCTGCTGGGAGCGGCCTTCTTGCTTCCGCTCGGGCTGGCACTCGGCAGCTTTTTTGAGCTGGCGGCCGACCGCCTGCCTCGCCACGAGTCCCTGCTCTGGCCACCCTCGCACTGTCGCATCTGTGGCCACCGGCTGGAAGTGGGCGACCTGATCCCGGTCCTGAGCTACCTGGAATTGCACGGCCGTTGCCGTTACTGCGACACGCCGATTGACCGGGGAATCCCTCGGCGAGAGGCCCTCAGCGGCCTTGCCGTGGCTCTGCCCTGGGGCATCGGCGGGTGTGATCACCCGGTGGGGGCCCTGCTCGTTGGAGCCGGGCTGCTCCTTGCAGGCTGGGCGTACCGCGGGTGGCGTCTCAGCCGCAACAATATCCGCAACGCCTAGGGTTTCCTGCCGTTGCTCAGGTGCCGTGTCCCAGCTGTTACCGGATGGCGCATCGCCGAGCTTGCCGGCCTCGCACGATGAGCCGGCGCGCATTGGCTGGAGCAACCCGCTTGGCTGGAGACGCACCCTGGCGCTCGGAATCCTCCTGACGGCAGTGGCAGCGGTGGCCTATCTAGACAGGGCAGTCGCCGGCACCTTCGACCTGACCCTTCTCTACTTCACCATCGTTCTCACAGCCGGGATGCTGCTCCCGAGGGCTGTCGCGCTTCCAATCGTTGCGGCAGTGGGCTTGGTGGATGCCGGCATCAACGTAACCGGCGGGCTCCCCACCTACGTCAACGCCGGCGCCCGCCTTCTGGTGTACGTCTACGCCGCCATCCTCACCAGCAGCTGGGAGCAGGAACGGCGTCGATTGAAGCGGATCAGTCAGGTGGATGAGCTTACTGGCCTGTACAACCTGCGAGCGCTGCGGGACCAGCTGCCGATCTGGCTCGGCCCGGCCGCCCGAGCCGGCCGTTCCATGGCCGTCCTGATGCTGGATCTCGATGGTTTCAAGGCCGTCAACGACCGTCTGGGTCACCACGCGGGTAACGAGATCCTTCGGCGGGCGGCGGACGTCCTCCGCGTATGCGTGCGGATTGGCGATCCCGTCTACCGGTTCGGGGGTGATGAGTTCGTCGTCCTGCTGGCGGACACAGCGGGTGATGGTGCCGAGGTGGTCGCCCAGCGGGTGCAACAGGCACTGCACCAGCTACGTCCGACATTCGCCGGGGAGCCCATGGCCGTCTCCTTCAGCGTGGGCGTGGCGTTGTATCCGGCAGACGGCGAAACTCCCGAGACGTTGCTGAGTCGCGCCGATGAGGCGCTCTACCGCGCCAAGGGCAAGGGTGACGGTGCCGTCGTCCACTGGCATACGCCCGAGGGGAAGAGCGAGGCCGCCTGACCCGACTGCCCTAGGCGCGGCAGGCCAGGGTTTGTGCGGCTACCGCGTAGCTCGGGCTTGTGAAGACCAGCTGCTCGGTACCATTGGTCGTCGGTGTCAGGCTCGTGGTGAAGGTGTATGAGGTTCTTCCAGCTTTCACGATGATCGAGCCGGAAACCGTCCCGCCGTCGTTGACCAGGGCCCCGTTGCTATCGAAATGCCGCCACTGGTAGGTCACCGTGCCGGCCACGCCATTCGTGGTGAGGTTTCCCTTCGCGCTGACGGTGCCATTCTTGCACTTGTCGGAAGGGTTGCCCGAGAAGGTCAGGGTCTCTGACGCGTTCGTGATCTTCAGGGGCGTGGGGGTTGGCGTAGGCGTGGGGGTAGGTGTCGGAGTTGGGGTCGGTGTCGGGGTCGGAGTAGGCGTGGGGGTAGGTGTCGGAGTTGGAGTGGGTGTGGGCGTCGGAGTTGGAGTGGGTGTGGGCGTCGGAGTTGGAGTGGGTGTGGGCGTTGGCGTTGGTGTTGGCGACGGGGATCCGGAGGGTGTGGCTGATGGGGTCGGCGCCCCCGAGGGGGTCGGCGTCGACGAAGGCGTTGGACTCGCGCCACCCGATGGGCTCACCGATCCGCTCGGCGTCGGGCCCGACGGTGCCGGCGAGTTCTGGGAGCCGCTCGCCGACGGCCTCAAAGCGACGGGCGGGCGGCTGGCGTTTGGCCTGACCGCGAAAAACCGCGGGGGAAGGTTGAAGGTGGGGACCAGGAGCCAGAACGGCGCCCTCGGGTCGTCCGCAAAATAGAGGCTGGACGCGGGGTCCGATGCATTTCCGTTGGCGTCGATCCGGAAGGGACCGATCTCCCAGTCCGCGGGGATGGCCCGAACTGCGATCACGATCAGGAGAAGGGCAAAGAAAAACAGCAGAAAGCCAAAGCGGCGGCGCCGCTTCTCTTCCGTTTCCGGAGCAGGCGATACTGCCGATTCCATCTGGGTTCCACCCTATCGCCATGCCCTTTCGGCGCTGATTGCGTCCGTGGCGCCGCAGGCTCCAACCTGTTACAAAGTTGAAACGCCCGGTTAAGCTCGGCTCAGCAGGCGGCGGATCATCCCGGGGGCCAGCCCATGGCACGGCCGCCCAGCAGGTGCAGGTGCAGGTGATAGACGCTCTGGCCTGCCTGTGGCCCCTTGTTGAAGACCAGCCGGTATCCCTCCCGGCTGATCTGGCGCTCCTCTGCGATCCGGTTGGCCAGCTCGACCATCCGGTACAGGAGCGCCTGATGCTGGGACTGGACCTCAGCTACCGATGGGACGTGCTCCTTTGGAATCACCAGCACGTGCACCGGGGCGACCGGCCGAATGTCCTCGAATGCCATCATTTCGGGATCTCGAAAGACTTCCTTCGAGGGAATCTCGCCCGCGAAAATCTTGCAAAACAGGCAGTCTTGCGGCATGGGGGTCAGCTTACGAGAAGGCCATCATCGGTGGCTGCCAGTGGGAGCACCGTGGCCAGGGTTCCCAGCCGCTGTTCCCGGGGTGGCGCGTATACGCTGATGTAATTGTCGCTCAGTCCGCGCACCCGGTTTGGGAAGCGCCGATCCCAGAGGACCTCGAGCGAACGGTTGATAAACCCAGCCTCGTAGCTGCGCCGCTGCGTTTCGGCCTGTTCCTTGAGACGGTAGCTGCGCGCCTGGCTCACTGGATCCGCTGCGGGCGGCCCCAGTCGCGGCGCGGCGGTTCCCGCCCTGGGCGAGTAGCGGAAGACGTGCATCCCGCTGAAGGCCGATTCCGCCGCGACAGCCTGGGTCTCCGCGAAGTCGGCGTCGGTCTCACCCGGAAACCCGACGATCACATCGGTGGTCAGCGCCATGTCCGGTACCCGGGCACGTAGAGCATGAACCAGGTCCGCGTATCCTCGCCGGCGATAAAGCCGCCCCATCCGCTTGAGCACGTTGTCGCTTCCCGACTGCAGGGGAATGTGAAGGTGACGGCAGAAGCGTGGTTCGGCGGCCAGCTCGACGAGCTCAGGGGTAAAGTCGTTCGCATTCACCGAGCTCAGCCGGAGCCGGGCGGGGGCGATGGCTTCCAGCATTCGGGAAACGAACGGAGCGAAGGCTCCCCCCCGCTCCCGCCCAAATGAGCCCAGGTCGACTCCGGTGAGCACGATCTCGCCGTACCCTTCGGCTACTGCCTGACGGGCTCGCTCGAGCAGGGTCTCCTCCTCGCCGCTTCGGGACTCGCCCCGGGTGCGCCAGACAATGCAGTAGGTACACCGGTGGTTGCACCCGTCCTGCACCTTGAGGAAAAATCGGGACCGGGCGAAGGCGCCCCGCCCGGCGTCCTGGGTGGGGTGGAAGGTCGCAACCAGGTAATCGAAGATGTCGCCCTTGCGGGCATTGGGAAAGGCCGCGTCCACGTCC
>VBDY01000214.1 GCA_005882775.1 Chloroflexota bacterium
CGTCCGACTGCGCGGCCCGCATTGCTATGAGATGTTCGCCGGCGAAGACTTCGACCGGATTGCCGCCGAAGAGCCGGCCACCTTCTTCCTCACAGACTGGCTGGTCCGCAACTTCGAGCGCGCGGTCGTGCGCGGGCTCGGGCTGGACCGTTTCCCAGACTTGAAGTCCGTCTACTTCCAGCACTACACCAGGCTGCTCTATCTCGCGCAGGTCGAGGATGAGCGTCTTGCGGCAAAGGCTCACGAGATTGGCGCATACCTCAGTCTGCCGTTAGAGGTGCGACAGGTTGGGATGGGCGAGCTCGAGACCAGGCTGGCGCAGCTGGTAGAGGCTGCCTGAGTCCCATGGCCAGATACCAGGTCATGTACTGGAAGCACATTCCGGCGCAGGTCAAAGCCTGGGACGGCACCGGTGAGGTCAAGCGCATGCTGCCCGACCGGTTCCAGGCAGCCATCGACGCCTACGCGATGAAGGACGGATCGACCGGCATGGACGCGTATCTCGACGGTTGGCGGTGGAGCGATCCCCAGGAAAGGGATGGATCTGCGGCCGACGTCGCCGATGCGCTCACCCAGGAGCTCGTTGAGGCGAATCCCCGGTCGAAGCTGATGAGCCCATCCACGGGCGAGGAGACAGGATGAGCACAACCGCGCAGCCGCTTCACGTTACAAACACTCCTCGCTTGCGGCCGATCATGGAGGTTGGGAAGGACTTCGGCCTGCTCGAGTCCGAGATCATTTCGTATGGCCCCTACAAGGCCAAAGTAAGTCTCGACGTACTCAAGCGTCTTGAAAGCCGGCCCGAAGGCAAGCTGGTGGTGGTCACCGCGATCACCCCGACCAGGGCCGGCGAGGGCAAAACCACCAGCGCCATCAGCCTGACCCAGGGACTCGGACGCGTCGGCGTCAGGGTGGCGCTCTGTCTACGCCAGCCCTCGACCGGACCGCTCTTCGGGATCAAGGGCGGTGGAACGGGGGGCGGCCAGGCCCAGATCGTCCCGATGGAGGACATCAACCTTCACTTCAACGGGGATATCCATGCCGTGGAGGCCGCCCACAACCTGCTGGCCGCAGTCATCGATGCGGCCATCTTTCACGGCCAGCTCGAGATGGGACCTAGCTTTATCACCTGGCCGCGCACGCTCGACGTCAACGACCGGGCGCTGCGCCACATCGTGACCGGGCTCGGCGGCGACGAGCATGGGGTCCCGCGCGAGTCGAGCTTCATCATCGCGGCCGCCTCGGAGATCATGGCCATCCTGGCGCTGGCGAGAAACATGGAAGATCTGCGCGGGCGGATCGGGCGGGTCCTGGTGGCACAGCGCAAGGATGGTTCCCTGGTAACGGCCGAGGATCTGCGGGTCGCCGGCGCCATGACCGTATTGCTCAAGGATGCGCTCCTGCCAAACATCGTCCAGACCATGGAGGGCCAGCCGGCGCTCGTGCATGCCGGACCGTTCGGCAACATCGCCCACGGCAACAACTCGCTGCTGGCCGACCAGATCGCGCTCAAGCTTGCCGACATCGTGGTCACCGAGGCGGGCTTCGGCTCCGACCTCGGGCTGGAGAAGTTCGCGCACATCGTGGCCCGTTATGGGAACCTGCGACCGGCGGCCGCCCTCGTGGTGGCGACCGTCCGGGCGCTCAAGTCACATGGAGGCGTCCCGGCGGCGAGGCTGGGCTTGGAGGATATCGATGCTCTCCAGCGCGGCATGGAAAACCTGGCGGCTCACATCGACATCGTGCGCGCCTTCGGCATGCGGTGTGTGGTGGGGATCAACCGCTTTCCTGGGGACTCCGAACAGGAGCTGGCGCTGGTCGAGAGGATGGCGGTCGAGCTGGGCGCGGACGCGGCCGTTGTCAACGACGGGTTCAGCCAGGGGGGCGCGGGCAGCGTCGACCTGGCGCGGGCGGTGGAGCGTGCGGTCGCAGCCGGAAGCCGTTTCGCCCCCCTGTATCAGCCCGGAACCCCGATCAGGGAACAGATCACGACGCTGGCTCAACGGCTCTATGGCGCCGCCGACGTCGAGCTGCTGCCCGAATGCCAGAAGCGAATCGACTGGCTGACAGAGCGCGGGATGGGAACTCTACCTGTTTGCATGTCGAAGACCCACCTGTCTCTCTCCCACAACCCGGCGTTGAAAGGCCGGCCGCGGGGGTTCACACTGCCCATCCGCAACGTGTACCCGTCTGCGGGCGCCGGGTTCATCGTCGCGCTCGCCGGCGACATCCAGCTGATGCCGGGCCTGGGGAAGGAGCCCGCCTACACCCGCATCGACATCGACGCGACCGGGAGGATCACCGGTCTGGCTTGACTGCCATCTCCCCGGCAACCGCATCGAGCACCCAGTCGGCCACATAGCCGGCGAACGAGCTCCGAACGTAGACCCAGAACGCGGGAGTCGGCTCGGCGAGTTGCACGATCACCTGCGCCTTCCCCAGGAGTGTTTGGGCGCACCGACCAGGGCCGAAGACTCGCGGGTGAAGGTCGACCGGACAACCCGTCGCGAGCACATCCCGGGCGAGCGGCCCGCGCAGCTCGACCACCGTCCGGTTAGCTGAAACGTCGGTCACGGCTCCGGGTGCATCGCTGAGCGCCGAGCGAAGCGCGCCCTCGATCAGCTCCTGCTGGTCCTCGGGGCCGGTAACCAGCCACTCGTCGGGCCCGAGCCAGAGCGCGCTGCGGTCGCCACCCGACGAGGTCGTGTTTGGGATTTGGGGGAGAGCAAGCCCCAGGCCCGCGCGTAGGCGTTCCATGACGGCCACGTCGCCAGGATCAGCGCGCAGGTCCACCTGGGACAGGAACGCCAATTCTCTGATCGCGAGGCGATCCCCAAGGGCATCGGATGCTGCCGCAAACTGGGATGCGTGGCCGCGCAGCGGGCTGCGTTTCAGCTTCTCAGCTATCACGGCGCTGGTTTTCCCTGTCGTAGAACACAGGCTCCGTGATGGTCGCC
>VBDY01000084.1 GCA_005882775.1 Chloroflexota bacterium
CCGGGCCGCGGGTCGAGCGTCGCGTGCTGGCCCTTCCACTGCGAGTACTGGGTTGAGTCGGTGAAGAATTGGAACACGGTCTGCGGGCTCGCCGCCACCCGGACCTCGCGCTCGATCACCTCAACTGGCACGGCTGCGTTTCCTCCTGGTATTGGACTCCTCCGCGGCTTCGGCGACGCGTTTGAGGTCGCGAAGGGTGGCGTCCCAGAGGCCGTCGAGATAAGAGCGGAGCTCCTGAAGTCCCTCGGGGCGGGCTCGATAATACCGCCGGGTGCCATCGCGCCGCTCGGCCAGCAGCCCTGCATTCTTGAGCACTGTCAAATGCTGCGAGATAGCGGGGCGGCTGACGTCAAAGTGGCGCGCGATGTCGCCGGCCGAGACCTCGCGCCGGCGCACCAACCGCAGGATGTCCCGCCGGCGGGGATCGGCGATCGCCTTCACGGCGGCGGCGGCGGTAGCTGCGGCGCTCATGCGGTGGTAGCTGCGGCGCTCACGCGGTATATTTAAGCACCGGCTTACGTAAGCCGTCAATGACGAATACGAAGTCGCGGCCAGGCGCGTGGTCGCGCCGCTCCCCGCCGTTCCCCGCGGTTCAGCTCTCCAGGGCGATAAGCAGGCGACGGGACGCGGCGCTGATCTGGTCGACTGCGGCGTTGAAGGGCTCCGCGTTGCGCTTGGAGGGCACCCGGTAACCGCTCACCTTGCGCACGAACTGGAGGGCGGCTTCCTCGATCTCCCGAGGGGTGGCCGGGCTGTCCTTTCGACGGAGGGTCTTGATGCTGCGGCACATATCGGTTAAAGGGTACGATGCCGCGAGGGGGGCTGTCCCCGGGCGTATTAGAGAGTGTTGATCCCAATTGACAAAGCCACCGCTCTTCGCTAGTTTGCACTGACGGCTAAAACCGAGTTCGCGCCGGATGCGGAAGGGGGGAGCTGAGAGCCTTGGCGCAAGCCTCTCCTACTCCGTTGCGGGCGGCCAGTCCGGTGCCGCAGGCCGCGCCGGCCGGGGCGGCGGAGGCCGGGGCGGCGGCGGTGCGCCTGGAGGGGATCCGTAAAACGTTTGGCGACGTGGTCGCGGTGGCAGGGGTCGACCTGGATGTCAAGGCGGGCGAGTTCTTCTCGCTGCTGGGGCCCTCGGGCCGCCTGCCCGCCTACCTGCGGGACGTCAACACTGTGTTTCAGGACTACGCGCTGTTTCCGCACATGACCGTGGGCGCGAACGTGGAGTACGGACTGATGGTCAAGCGGATAGGCCGCGCCGAACGGCGGACCCGGGTGCACGATGCCCTGCAGATGATGAGGCTCGAGCGATTGGACCGGCGCAAGCCGGGCGAGCTCTCCGGCGGGCAACGCCAGCGCGTGGCGCTTGCCCGCGCCCTGGTCAACCAGCCGCGCGTGTTGCTCCTCGATGAGCCGCTGGGTGCGCTGGACCTCAAGCTTCGCCAGCAGATGCAGATCGAGCTCAAAGGTATCCAGGAACGGCTGCGTATGACATTTATCTATGTCACACATGACCAGGAAGAGGCGCTGACGATGAGCGATCGGATGGCGGTTATGAACCAGGGCAGAGTGGAGCAGGTTGGGAGTCCGGCTGAAGTGTATGAGCAGCCGTCGACCAGCTTTGTCGCAGGGTTCGTGGGGGCCTCGAACGTCCTGTCCGGCGCGGCCGCGCGGTCCATCACCGGCCAGGACCTGGCGTTCACGGTCCGCCCCGAGAAGATCCGCCTCGCGAGTATTGAGGAGAGGGCGTTGCCTGATGAGTGCACGGCCACGGGCCGGGTGCGCGAGGTGGTCTATGTGGGCGCGTTCACGCGGTACATCGTCGACCTCGACCTGGGTGGCGAGCTGGTGGTTCTTCAACAAAACCTGACCATGTCATCGATGGAAGTCCTCGAGGCGCGGGGCCGGGCCGTCCGGCTCCTCTGGAATCGGCAGCATAACCGGACGATCACCGAGGCGGAGCGCGGGCCCGCCGCGGCGCAGAACGAGAAGACACAACTGGAGGGAGAAGGATGAAGGCTCGACTCAGACTGGCGATGGCGACGGCGGCCGTGATCGTGATGGCGGCCTGTGGTTCGACAACGTCGGCGCCGGCGTCGAACCTGCCGCAGAGCATTGGGCCGGGGGAGCAGAAGCTGAACCTGATTGCGTGGACCGGGTATGTCGAGAGTGGCAAGACCGACCCTAAAGTCGACTGGGTGACGCCTTTCCAGACGCAGACGGGCTGCATCATAAACGTCAAGTTCGCGGATACCTCGGATGAGATGGTGACCCTGATGCGGCAGGGCGGCGGCAAAGTGTGGGACGGTGTGTCCGCAAGCGGTGACGCCACCAACCGCCTGATCGCCCACGGCGACGTGGCGGAGGTGAATGTCAACCTGATCCCGGACTTCAAGGATGTGATCCAGTCGCTGCAGTCGCCCCGCCACAACACCATCAACGGGCACCACTACGGGGTGCCCTATATGTATGGACCAAACGTCCTGATGTACAACACCCAGAAGGTCAACCCCGCTCCAACCAGCTGGGATGTCACCTGGGAGACCAACTCTCCCTACAAAGGCAAAATCGCCGCATACGACAACACCATCTTCATTGCGGACGCCGCCCTTTACCTCAAGGCACACAAACCGGAGCTCAACATCACGGACGTCTACGAGCTCACTTCCGCTCAGCTCGACGCCGCCATCAACCTACTCAAGCAGCAAGCGCCCATGATCAAGAAATACTGGTCGGCGACAACTGACGAGACGGACCCCTTCAGCAGTGGAGATATAGTGATTGGCACCGCCTGGCCCTACCAGGTCAGCTTTTTGAAGAGCGAGAACAAGCCTGTAGCCGCGCTGGTCCCATCCGAGGGCGCGACCGGGTGGGCGGATACCTGGATGATGTCCTCGCATGCGCAACATCCCAACTGCATGTACCTGTGGATGAAGTACACGGAGCAGCCGAGCGTCCAGGACCAGGTGGCCGAGTTCTACGGCGCGACCCCGAGTAATGCCAAGGCCTGTGACCTGCTGCGCACCCACATCGGGGCTTCAGCGGACGCGGACTATCACTGCGGCGACAACGCCTTCCTGCACAACATCGCACTCTGGAAGACCCCGTTGCAGAACTGCGGCGACAGCCGGGGAAACACCTGCACCGACTACTCGGTCTGGGCGCAGCGCTGGCAGGAGGTTCGCGGGACCAAGTAACCGGGGGCCAGTAAATCCATGGCGCAAGCGATTGTCGCGGAAGGGGAGGAGCTACACGCTCCTCCTCTGTCGCCCCTGGCGGCCGCTCGGCGAAGGGTAGGCCTGGTCCTTCACAGGTTCCCCGGTCTGCGGCTGCTGCTCGCCCTGGGCCCGCCCGTGCTCTGGATGGCCGTCATCTACCTGGGTGCGCTCGGACTGCTCTTCATCACGGCGTTCTGGCGCCAGGATCCGGTGACGTCGGCCATCGTCCAGGACTGGAACCTCGACAACTTTCGTTTCCTTCTCCAGGAGAGCGTCTACCGCAGCATCGCGTTCCGCACCGTCGGCATCGCGCTGGCGGTTACGGTCACCGACGTCATCCTTGCCTTTCCAATCGCCTATTACGCCGCGCGGATCGCAGGCCGGCGGATAAGGACCCTGCTCCTCCTCTCGATGACTCTGCCGCTCTGGTCCAGCTACCTCGTCCGCGTGTATGCCTGGCGGACCATCCTGTCAGGTGACGGCGTCCTGAACTGGAGCCTGCAGAAGCTCCACCTCGGCTCAGTCAACCTCGGCTTCTCAAAGTGGAGCCTCTGGATCGTCTTCTGCTATCTCTGGTTGCCCTACGTGATGCTCCCGACCTTCGCCGCCGTCGAGCGCATCCCGAACTCGCTGATCGAGGCCTCGACCGACCTCGGTGCGCGCTGGCTCACCACACTGCGCCGGGTCATTCTGCCGGTCGCCCTACCGGGCATCGTGGCCGGGTCCATCTTCGCGTTTTCGCTGACGCTCGGCGACTACATCGCACCTGACCTGATCGGAGATACCGAGTTCATCGGGAACGTGATCTATCAGAGCGTCGGCGTGGCAAACAACATTCCCTTCGCCGCGGCCTACGCCATCGTGCCCGCGCTGGTCATGGCGGTCTACTTGCTCATCGCTCGACGGATGCGAGCGTTCGACGCACTATGAGTGTCGAGCGCCGCTTGATCGAGCCGTTATCCGTCCGGATCGGCATGCGCGCGCTGACCCTCTTCGTCTTGCTCTTCCTCTACCTCCCGATCCTGATCATCTTCCTGTACGCCTTCAACCCAGAGCGCTCGCAGGCATGGCCGCTACCCGGGTTCTCCACCCGCTGGCTGGTCGCGACCTGGAATAACATCGAGGTTCGGGGTGCCCTGATCACCTCGTTGAAGGCAGGGCTTGGCGCGACCACCCTCGCCCTGGCGCTGGGGAGCCTGGCGGCGTTCGCCGTGCATCGCTTCCGCTTTTTCGGCCGCGAGACAGTCTCCTTCTTTCTGATCCTGCCGCTGGCGTTGCCCGGCATCGTGACCGGTATGGCGCTCAACTCTGCGATCAACCTCGGTGGCCAGCTGATCGGACTGTCGTTCAGCTTGTGGACGATCATCATCGGCCACGCCACGTTCTGCGTGGTCGTCGTCTACAACAACGTGATCGCGCGATTGCGTCGAACCTCCGGATCACTCTTCGAGGCGTCCTCAGACCTGGGTGCCGATGGCTGGCAAACCTTTCGCTACGTCACTCTCCCGAACATCGCTACGGCGCTCCTGGCCGGTGGCCTGCTCGCCTTCGCGCTGTCATTCGACGAGATCATCGTGACCAACTTCACATCGGGCGCCGAAATCACCCTGCCCAAATGGATCTTCAACAACCTGCGCCTCCCAAACCAGCGCCCGGTCGTCAACGTGGTCGCCGTGGTCGTCATCCTGGCCAGCTTCATCCCTGTCTACATCGCCCAGCGGATCACGCAGCAGGCGGGCGGTCTCACCTCCCATCCCGAGGAGGAGCCACTACCGGAGGTGGCGATCACGCTGCCCGGCGCGGCCGCCGTTTAGCGATCCCCGGCGCGGCGCCGTGTAGCGCTCCCCTGCAAACAGCCCTAGCTGATCGCCGCCATAACGTGCTTGATCTGGGTGTAGTCCTCGACTGAGTACATGGACAGGTCCTTCCCGTACCCGGACTGCTTGTACCCACCATGCGGCATCTCGCTCACCAGCGGGATGTGGGTGTTGATCCAGACCGTCCCGAACTGCAGCTTACGGGCCGCGTTCATCGCCCGGCCAAAGTCGCGGGTCCAGACCGAGGCGGCCAGCCCGTAGTCGACGTCGTTGGCCCAGGCGATTGCCTGGTCGTCGTCCTTGAACCGCTGCACGGTGACGACCGGGCCGAAAACTTCGCGCTTGACGATCTCCGCATCCTGGGTGACCCCGGCCAGCAGGCTGGGTTGATAGAAAAACCCGCGTCCGCCGATGGCAGCCCCGCCGGTGAGGACTGTGGCGCCGCCCTTTTTGGCCCGCTCGACGAACCCGCTGACTCGCTCGAGCTGCTCCTTGGCGACCAGCGGCCCCATCTCCACGTCAGGGCTCATCGGATCTCCAACCTTGACCGACTCGATCGTCTCCTTGAGGGAGGCGAGCAGGCCGTCGTAGATCCTGGGTCCTGCGATCACACGCGTGGCCGCGGTGCAGTCCTGGCCCGCGTTGAAGAAGCCGGCGATCTTGATGCCCGCGTTGACGGCCTCGAGGTCGGCGTCGTCAAAGACCAGCACCGGCGCCTTGCCTCCCAGCTCGAGATGCACGCGCTTCAGCGATTGCGAGGCGGCCTTTGCCACCTCCTTTCCGGTGGCCACGTCACCGGTGAGAGAAACCATGTTGACGCCCGGATGCCGCACCAACCCGGCCCCGACCGGCTCTCCGTCGCCGGTGATGACGTTGAGGACACCTGCGGGAAAGATCTCGGCCGCCAGCTCGGCCATCCGTAGCGCGGAGAGTGGGGTCCACTCCGATGGCTTCAGGACCACGCAGTTCCCGGCGGCGAGCGCCGGTCCGATCTTCCAGATGGCCATCATCAATGGATAGTTCCAGGGCGCGATCGACCCCACTACGCCGACCGGCTCCCTCCGGATCATGCTGGTCATCCCGCGCATGTACTCCCCGGTCGCGCGTCCCTCCAGCAGCCGCGCCGCGCCGGCAAAGAACCGCAGGTTGTCGACGCAGGGCGGCAGCTCGTCAGAGAGGAACAGGTGCCGTGGCTTGCCAACGTTTTCCGACTCCAGATCCGCGAGCGTCTCGCCGTCGCGCTCGAGGGCGTCGGCCAGCTTGAGCAGCATCTCGCTCCGCTCCTTGGGAGTCGTCTCGAACCATTCCGTATACGCCTGCCGGGCTGCCTGGACGGCTCGATCGACGTCCTGCTCGGTCCCCTTGGGGACCTCGGCGATGACCTCGCCGGTCGCCGGGTTGATGATCGCCTGACGCTCGCTGCCGGAGCCGGCGTACGACCTGCCGCCGACGAACATCTCACGCCGCTGCAGTGTGGTGGCCATGAATCCCCTCCCGAGTGGTTGCTTCTGTCCGGAATATACATGGCAGCCGCGGGATAATGGAGCAGCATGAGCGCCGACTGGCCCGGCCCCGAGTCCCACAAACTGCAGCAGGATCGCGACCGATACATCCCAAAGGGGATGGCCTCAACCGTCCCGGTGTTCGCCCGGTCCGGCCAGGGAGCAACCGTCACCGACGTCGACGGCAACAAATACATCGATTTCGCCACCGGGATCAGCGTCATGAACCTCGGACACAGCCACCCGCGGGTGGTGGGCGCGATCGTGAGCCAGGCACAGTCGCTGGTCCACTCCGGCGCCCCGGTCATGATGCCCGAGGTCTACGTGCACCTGGCCCGCCGGCTTTGCGAGATCACACCAGGCTCCTTTCCTAAGAAGGCGCTGCTTCTCAACAGCGGTGCGGAGGCGATTGAGAACGCGGTGAAGATCGTCCGTCAGGCGACCGGCCGGCCGGCGATCATCAGCTTCCACAACGCGTTCCATGGGAGGACCCTGCTGGCCATGACGCTGACCGGCAAAGCCATGCCCTACCGGCAGAACTTCGGGCCCTTCGCGCCCGAGGTCTACCAGGTGCCGTACCCCTATGAGTATCGACGGCCGGCCGGCATGGCCGCGGAGAGCCTCGGCGGCGCCTGCGTCGCGGCGGTGCGCCAGCTCTTTCGGACCACGGTATCGGCAGATCGCGTCGCCGGCGTGCTGGTGGAGCCGATCCAGGGTGAGGGCGGGTTCGTCGTGCCGCCACCGGATTTCCTGCCCGGCCTGCGAGCGCTCTGCACGGAGTTCGACATTCCGCTGATCGTTGATGAGGTCCAGACAGGTTTCGGGCGGACCGGCGGGATGTTCGCGGTCGAGCACCTCGGCGTCGAGCCCGACCTGATGGTGCTGGCCAAGTCACTTGGTGGCGGGCTGCCGCTGGCGGCGGTGGTTGGCCGCGCGGACCTGATGGACGCTGCGGCGCCCGGCGGCCTCGGCGGGACCTACGGCGGAAATCCGGTGGCGTGCGCTGCCGCGCTGGCTGTGATCGACGTCCTGCTCGAAGACCGCCTCCCCGAGCGCGCCGTGCGGATCGGCTCTAAGGCGCTCGAGCGAATGCGCGGGTGGATGGAACGGTTTGAGTGCATCGGTGAGGTCCGCGGGCGCGGCGCGATGGTCGCCATGGAGCTGGTCATCGATCGGGTGACCCGCGAGCCCGCCCCCAAACTGACCAACCAGGTTCTGCAGGAATGTCACCGCCACGGTCTGGTGATTTTGAAGGCCGGCCTCTACGACAACGTGATTCGCTTGCTATTTCCGCTCACCATCACCGAGGACGAGCTCGAACGGGGATTGCGCATCCTCGAGGAAAGCCTTGCGGTCTGCTGCGGGAAGGAAAACTCTCCATAACCGTTAAACCGGGAGATGGTTACGGCTCGTAACCTCCGGACTTCAGCGGCGTTTCAGTGCGTAAGCGCGCTCGGCGATCACGAATAGGGGTGTGAAGGATGACCACGACCAGGAAGACTGTTCTCTCGCTCGCGTTGACTCTCACAGCGCTCCTCGCGCTCACGATCACGGCCTCGGCCGCGAGCTACTGGGACGGCATCTCGGGCGCCGAGCTGCCGAACGCTACCAACACAGAAGGGCGATTCGTCGGTACGGCCTGGGGCAACCTGCCGGGAGGCTGGTACATCGACGTCAAGCACGATGCCCTCCCCGGCAACACCACATCTGTCTTCATCAACGGCGGAAGCTTCAAGCTCGACACCGCGATGGGCTGGCGGCCGGTCACGGTCTACGGGTATTTCCCCTGGCATGGCGGAACCGTGACCCAGACGGACGGGTTCAGCGGTTGCGGCAACCAGCACTTTTCGGTAAGTGGGCGGATTGCCGGGGTCCAGGGCGGCTCGGGCTACGGATATTTCAATGCGAAGCTGACCCACTACCGGCACTGGGTCTGGTGGCTCGGGTGCGTCATCTACTCGGCCAGCGTCAGCGGCTCGGTATCGCTCACCTTCTGATGCGGTAGACCGTCCACGTCTGCTCGTTCACTCTCGGGGAGGAGTGTCCCGCCACTCCTCCTCTACACTTGCAGACTCGTGCCCTCGCAAGCTGTCACCATCCGCGAGCTGCCCCAGGACGACCTGGATGAATGGGCTGCCCTTTCGAACCAGTTCCGAGCCTGGCCGACCAGCCGTGAGCACATCCTCTTCGAAGAGCGGGTGCGACCAGCGGGTGAGGCATTCCTGCGTCTTGGCGCCTGGCACGCGGACAGCGGACTGTGCGGTATCGCCGAGTGCGTCCTGAGTTCTGACGGTGAGCACTCGGTCGACGAATCGTGGGCCTACGTGGCGGTGACGCCACAGCATCGCCGCCAGGGCACTGGGAACCGGCTTGCGGACCAGGTCATGCGATTCGCTCGCGAGGTTGGTCGTAAGTGGGTCCTGGTCGACGTCTTCGACCGGGATCTCGCGGCGGCCGATTCCCTGCTTCGGCGGTACCGCTTCGTAGAGGTCGAGCGGGACGAGACCTCCGTCCAGGATCCAGGCGCCGTCGACCTCTCGCGCCTCGAGGAGCATCGCAGTACGCTTGCCTCGCGGGGCGTCCAGACCGTCGCCTTTTCCGAGATCGACTCAGCCGCCAACCGCCAGGCCCTGCACCGGGCCTTTGTCGAGACTGCGCGCGACATGCCCACTGAGCAGCGCCACAACGACCTTCCCTTCGAGGATTTCATCGAGCAGTGGTTCGACCGGCCCGGGTCGTCTACGGCCGGTATGTTCGTTGCCCGCGACGGCGATCGCATCGTCGGCCTCACCTATACCGCTTTTCGGCCGGATGGCCAGGGCGAGGTGTTCGACACCGGCGTGGTCAGGAGCCACCGGCGCCGCGGCATCGCCCGGGCGCTCAAACTGATGGCCACCCGCTACGCGCGGGAGCAGGCGATGGCCCGAGTTCACACGGATAGCAACACGGTGAACGCCGGTATGCTTAGCCTTAACCACGAGCTCGGCTTTCGTCCGGGCCCGGTGGTGATCACGTTCCGCGCGAAGCTCTCGCCGGACGCGCAGAGGAGGGTTGACGGTTGAGCATCGGCACGTCCGCGGCTTCGGGCGAGGCCATCCCGCAGACGCACGGGTTCGCCATCGAGGTAGAAGGCCTGCGCAAGACCTACGGCTCGCTGGTTGCCGTCGACGGCATCTCCTTCCGGGTGCAGGAGCGCGAGATCTTCGGGATCCTTGGCCCCAACGGCGCCGGAAAGACCACCACCGTCGAGATCCTCGAGGGCCTGCGTCAGGCCGACAGCGGCCGGGCGGTGGTCGCCGGGATCGATGTTCGCAAGGAGCCGCAGCGGGTCAAGGGCCTGATCGGTGTGCAGCTCCAGGCCTCGGCTTTCTTCGACTTCCTCAACCTGGTCGAGCTGCTCGACATGTTTGCCGCCCTCTACCAGCGTCAGGTCGACGCCCGTGCCCTGCTTCGCCGCGTGGACCTGGAGGAGAAGGCCAGCAGCCGGGTCAAGACCCTTTCAGGCGGCCAGAAACAGCGCTTCTCGATCGCGACCGCCCTGGTGAATGAGCCACGGGTCCTTTTCCTGGACGAACCCACGACCGGGCTCGATCCGCAAGCGCGACGCAACCTCTGGGAGCTGGCTCAGGGCATCCGGCAGGACGGGCGCACCATCGTCCTCACCACCCATTACATGGACGAAGCCGAGACCCTCTGCGACCGGGTCGCCGTCATGGACCACGGCAAGATCATCGCGCTCGATCCTCCTTCCGCCCTGGTCAGCAACCTGCTGGCGAAGGGCTTCCGCCGGCGCACGGTCGAACGCGAGGCCAACCTCGAGGACGTCTTTCTCGACCTGACCGGCCACGAGCTGCGCGAAGCGTGATGCGCAGCCCATTCTCGGTCCTGACCGTCACGGCGCTGAAGATGTACGTCCGCAACCGCCAGGTGATTTTCTTCAACCTTTTCTTCCCGGTGATGATCGTGGTCATCTTCGGGTTGATCAATGGCAACGGGAACGTGGCGGTCCATCTGGGGGTGGTAGACCAGGCTCACAACCAGGTCAGCCAGCTGGTGATCAGCCAGCTGCAGCAGGTCAAGGCGGTCAAGCTGAAGACCGGCTCTCTCCCTGACGAGCAGGCCGCCCTGCAACGCGGTGACCGGGACGCCGTGGTGGTGCTGCCCGCCTCGCTCGGCAGCGGCCCGGTCGCGATCCCGGCCTATTACAACGCCGGCAAGCCGCAGGAGTCCGGGGCGGCGCTGGCCATCATGAACCGGTTTGTCGACGAGGCCTCGATGCAGTACGCGCACGTCCAGCCGAGCTTCACGCTGGACGCGCGGCCGGTCAACAGCCGCAACCTGACCTACGTCGACTTCCTGGTGCCGGGAGTGATCGCGATGTCGGTGATGCAGACCGGTCTCTTCAGCGTCGCGTTCAGCTTCGTCGCGCTCAAGCAACAGGGCATCCTCCGGCGTCTGATGGCGACCCCGATGCGGGTTCCGGACTTTCTCGCCTCGCGAATCGTCACCTACCTGGTGATGGCGGTCATCCAGATGGCGCTTCTGGTCGGGCTGG
>VBDY01000215.1 GCA_005882775.1 Chloroflexota bacterium
TAGCTTCTTCAGGATCAGCTCGGTCTGGGCGCCGTCCCCACCGGGGATTTCAACCAGCACCTCGATCTCGTCCTGGCGGCCGTCCGCGGTATAGAGACGAATCCGGAACTCGTCGATCTCCTTGAATTCACGGACGATCGCCTCAACCGCACGCGGGTAGACGTTGGTGCCCCGGACCAGTTTCATATCGTCGACCCGGCCCCGGATGCCGCCCTCGTAGAGGTCGAAAGTCCGGCCGCATGAACAGTGACTGGCGGGAACGCGCACCACCAGGTCACGAGTGCGGTAGCGGAGCACGGGGATGAAACCCCGGCCGAAGGAGGTGATCAGACGCTCGCCCATCTCGCCGTATGGGACCGGCTCGCCGGTATCGGGGTTGACCACCTCCTCGATGTAGTGGTCCTCGATGATGTGGGTCCCGCCGGGTTGTTTTAAGCATTCGAAAATCATGATGGTGCCGACCTCGGTCATCCCTGCGGTGTCGGCCGCCCTGGCGCCCCACTCCTCCTCGATCAGCCGCTTGGTCGCCGGGATCGATCCGGCAGGCTCGCCCGAGAGAATCAGTCGTTTGACCGGTCCGGCGGCGAGATCGACGCCCATGGTCTTCGCTTCCTGGGCCATCCGCAGCGCGTAGGTGGGAGTGGAGCAGACGACCGTGGCTTTCATGTTCATGATCTGCTTGACCCTCGCCTCGGTGGTCATGTTGCCGCCCGGCAGGACCAGACAGCCGATCTTTTCGCAGGCGTAGTGGGCGCCCCAGAAGCCGACGAACGTGCCATAGCTGAAGGCGAAGAAGACGATGTCCGAGGGCCGGACGCCGAAGCCCCAGAATCCGTAGCACCACATCTCGGCGATCCATTCCCAATCCTTCATGCCGTCCAGCACCTGGAGAGGGATGCGACCGGTGGTGCCGGAGGTCAGGTGGTAGCGGACGGCTTTCTCCTCTGGAGCCGCCAGCAACGGCCCGTACGGGGGCGACTGCAGCTGGGCCTGCATCCACTCATCGCGGGTCATCATCGGGATCCGCTGCAGGTCCTTCAGGCCGCCGATCGAGTCGGCGCTGATACCCGCCTTGCTGAAACGCGCCGCATGCCAGGGGACCGAGGCCTGCGTCCAGGCCACCAGGTTTTTGAGCTTGCGCGTTTGCAGCGCCTCGATCTGGTCGCGCGGCATGGTTTCGTGCCGCGGATTCCAGTAGGTCGACTCGGGCATGGCCCTGTTCTAGCAGGTTTTTCGCGAACATGGCAGGATGGTCACCGATGGCGGTTCCGGCGCAGCCCGCCGACAAATCTCCCCGGTCTAAACGACCGCCGTACAGGCTCGGCGGGATGGGCTACCAGGAAGAGGCGGGACGCCGCCTCAGCTATGACTCGTACCTGCGAATCCCGGAGCTGCTCGCCCTCCAGAGTGGGCAATCCCACGCCCACGATGAGCTGCTCTTCATCGTGGCCCACCAGGTCTACGAGCTCTGGTTCAAGGTTCTGGTCAACGAGCTGGACCAGGTCCGTCGCTCGATCGATGCCGACGACCTCCACCGGGCCCGACATTACCTGCGACGCGTCCGGGTGATCGAGGACCTCCTGGTACAGCAGGTCGCGACGCTCGAAACCATGGCGCCCCAGGACTTCCTGCTCTTCCGTTCAGAGCTCGCCCCGGCGAGCGGCTTCCAATCGGTGCAATTTCGAGAGATCGAGGTGATGTCCGGGCTCAGGGAGCGCGGCTACCTCAAGCTCGAGTACTCGCCCGAGGGCCGGGCTCGCCTGGAGCGTCGGCTAGCGGAGCCATCTCTCCAGGACGCCTACCGGTCGCTGCTGGGCCGCCGGGGCGTATCGGTTGAGCAGGTGTATCGCGGCCGCGACCAGCACGCCGAGCTGTTCGAGGTCCTGGAGGCCCTGCTCGATCACGACGAGGGCTTCAGCCTCTGGCGGAC
>VBDY01000085.1 GCA_005882775.1 Chloroflexota bacterium
CCGCTCGACCCGCCGGCCGAAATCAGTCGTGGCATCGGGCCGCCAGCTCACTGCCATAGCCAGGCGCGTCCCACCTGGGTCGTGCGTGCTCGGGTCAGGCTTGCTCGATGCCCTTCAGAAGGATGGTGATGAAGGCGCCCAACATCGCGATGCAGACCGCAACGTAGAGACCGGGGGCGACAGTCGAGAACGGCAGCCCGAGCCAGGTCATGCCGGCGGCGGCGAACACGGTGACCGCGATCCCGCCCGACGATAGACGGCCCCACATGGTGTGGCGCACGCGCAGCGTCCTGCGGCGGACGAACAGGAAGGCCATCCCGCCGACGATCGGGAAGGCGTAGCGGAAGGTGATCAGGGCCGCCAGCCATTGCGGAACGACCCCAATCGCAGCCAGCGAGATGGCCGAAACGCTAAAGAAAATCCCGTCTATGAAGGGATCGTATAGCCGTCCCCAGCGGGTGGCTGCGTGCCGGCGGCGCGCCAGCCATCCGTCCACCAGATCGGTGGCGGCGGCGACTCCGAACACGGCCACCAGGGGAACATAAACACCCCCGCTCGCCCAGTGCGCACCCCAGGCCACCCAGATCGACGAGAACCCGCGCAGCTCGGTGAGCCGGTTCGGCCAGCCGAGCGTCCGCTGCAGCTCCCCGGATTCGAGGTTGACCATCAGTCCCAAATGGAGCCCGACGTCGGACATCAGTACGCCCCACCAGAGCAGACTTGTCACCAGGAATAGGAGCGCATCCTGGGGGGCGAACCGCAGCACCGCGACCGTGGCGATGACGATGCCCGTGATCCCGGCTACGGCGAAACGAAGCCAGGAAGACCGGAGCTCGCCGTTCTCCTGGATGATCTGGAGCGATCGCACCCAGGACGCCCGGATAAAAGCCCCCCAGGCCTGGCGGCTGTAGTTGCCGGCCTTCAGGTCGTGCAGGAGCCCGATGACAAAGATGTTTGGCGGTAGCTCTGGCTCCTCGTTGCGCGCGGTGGTGCGAGTCGGATCGCGGACCACGGCTCGAGTTAAGTCTAGCCAGCCCGCCGCGTCAAGGTGCGCTTGGGCTATGCCGGGCGTCGGACGTGCCAAACCCGCGTTTGGGACGTTACGGGAGAGGCGGAACTGTCGGCGTGGGTACCGGGAGCGGCCCGATCGAGGGAACCACCACCGGGGGCAGGGTGGGTTCGTCGGTCGGTCCAGGAAATGGGCCGGGCGTCGGGCCGGGCACCGGTCCGGCGGCGGGCTGGCCGCAGGCCGCCGCCTGGGTGGCGTTGGAGACCGTCTTCAGGAAGATGTCGGTGATCGTCAGGTCGGGAATTGCCTGGTCGATGGGTTGCCCGGTCTGGCGGCAGAAATTCTGGGCCACCACGTCAGCGGGGCGCAGCCAATCGGACGGCCTGTGGTGCGCTGCATAGTACGCCTGCATGAACTTGTGCCAGACCACGCCGGGGCCGGTCTCACCCCAGAGCCCACCCCGAGGTCCGCTCATCGACAGGTTCTGTGGCTTGGGCTTCATCACGGTCCGGCCCATCCAGGTGGCGACCGCTACGTCGCTCGAGTAGCCGATGTACCAGGCGTCTTTGAAGTCCGAGGTGGTGCCAGATTTGGCCGCCACCGACAACCCCAGGGCGGGGTGGACCGCCCCCTTGAGGATGTCGGTCAGCACGTAAGTGATCGACGCCGGCAACACGCGCTGCCCGGCGTCGGGCTGCGGCTGGTTGCTCTCGATCACAGCGCCGGATGAGTCCTGCACCTGGAGCACCGCCTGGGGCCTGACCTCGGTGCCGCCGTTGGCGAACGCGCTGTAGGCCGACAGGTGGTCGACCATACGCACCTCGTTCGACCCGAGCGTGGTCGAGAGGTTGGGCTCGAGCTTGGTGGTGATCCCGAGCTGCTGGGCCACAGTCAGCACCTTCTGGACGCCGACGTCCTTGAACAGACGAACCGAGGAGATGTTGCGCGACTGCTGTAGCGATTGCCGTAGGGTGATGGTTCCCTCCTCGCGGCCGTCCCAGTCATGCACGACATAGCCGGGGAACGCGTGCGCCCCGTTGGAATCATCGAGCGGTGAGGCGGGCGTCCATCCATTCATCAGGGCCGTGACGTACGTGTAAGGCTTGAAGGACGACCCTGGCTGCCGGGCGGCCACCGTGTAGTTGACCTGGCCGCCGATGTCCTGGTTGAAGTAGTCCGCGCTCCCGATCATGGCGAGGACTTCGCCGGTGTGCGGGTTCATCACGAGCATGGCGCCGTTGTTCACGTGGTAACCGCTCGCGAATGACCTGACGCCGTCGGTGACGGACTTCTGCGCCATCTGCTGGGTGGCGACGTCCAGGGTGGTGATGATCTTGAGACCACCCTGTCGCAGGTAGCTCGGGTCATAGTGCTGCTCGAGCTGGTCCCAGACATAGTCGACAAAGTGCGGAGCGATTGGTGAGCGGCGGCTGACGGTCGCGTTCTTGGCGGCGGCCAGCTTGGGCTGGAGGTCGACCGCGTACGCCGCGGTGGCCTCCGCCGGTGTCAGGTACCGGTCTCGGACCATGGCGTTGAGCACGTCCAGCTGCCTGGCCCGCGCCCGCTGGAAACCGTCTGGACGGAAGGGGTCGAAGTAGCTCGGCCGCTGCGGTAGCCCCGCCAGAAAACTCGCCTCCGCCGCGCCGAGCTGGGCCGCCGTGCTGTTGAAGTAAGTCTCGGCCGCGGTCTCGATTCCGTACGACTGGTTGCCGTAGAAGATGGTGTTCAGGTACATCTCCAGGATCTGGTCCTTGGTGTACTTCTGCTCCAGCTGGAGGGCGAGCAGCGCCTCGCGGATCTTGCGGTCCAGGGTCTGGGCGGATCCCAGCGTGGATAGCAGGTAGTTCTTCACCAGCTGCTGGGTGATGGTGCTGCCCCCCTGGGCGGCATGCCGGTGCAGAAGGTCATAAACAGCGGCGGCCACGAGACGCAGTGGGCTGAGGGCGCCGTGGTTATAGAAGTCGCGGTCTTCGATGGCGATGGTGGCGTGGCGCAGGTCCCAGGAAACCTGGCTGAGCGGGACGACGGTCCGGCGCTGGTCGGCGTAGCGCTCGTCGAGCAGGATCTTTCCGGTGCGGTCGTAGATCTTGCTCGATTGGGGTAGCCCGTGGGTGCTCAGGTTGTCGAGGCTGGGCAGCTCGCCCGCATACGTATACAGGAATCCGCCCCCGGCCAGGCCAATGGCGACCGTAGAGACCAGCCCGGTCAGGAAGATCCGTCGGAGCAGCGGGTGCCGCCTCCGCGGGCGGCTTAAGAGGCTGCCTCGAGCGGGGCCGACCATAGGCACGCGCCTCCCACTTCGACGGCGCCGTCCGGAGTCAGCCATTCCCGCCCAGGTTGAACGACGGCATCGGGCGCAAGGTTACCCTCGGGATCGAACGAGGGCGAGCGGGCCGGCTACACCGTAAGTTGATACTGCGCAGAATACTGGACGCTCAGTGACCTAGGGTGCCGGCGCCGGCCGAGGCCGCCGCGTAGAGCGGCCCCAGGAAGATCGCGAGCGCCACCACGGCGGCGGCGGTCACCCCGAGGCCTGCCGCGACGGGACGCCCGAGCGGGATGGGATCGATCTCGAAGGTTGCCCGGTCCAGGTAAGCCATCCGCATCACCCGGAGCACCGCGAACGCCAGCAGCATCAGGTTGGCCACCGCCACCACCGCCAGCCAGCCGAGCCCCGCCTGGACGGCTGCCTGTAGCACGAATACTTTTCCGAAGAACCCAGCCAGCGGAGGTAGCCCGGCAATCGAGGCGAGCGACAACGCGGCGATCAGCGCCAGCGTGGGCGCATACCGTGACATGCCGGTGAGGTCCGCCAGCCGGTCACTGTCGATTCCCCGGCTATAGGCGAGCAGGGCCCAACATGCCCCCAGGTTGCCGATCGCAAGGGTCAGCACGAACAGCAGGAGCGCGTTGGCACCACCCCGCTGGATCGCCGCCACCGCGGCCAGCCCGTATCCGACCTGAGCGATCGTCAGGTAGGCGAGCAGCCGCCGGATACTCGTCTGGCTGAGCGCGGCCAGGCTCCCATAAGTCATGGTGACCGCGGCCAGCACGGCCAGGACAGTGGCGAACCCCACACTGGTGGGCGCGAACGCCGACTGCATCAGCCGGCCGAACACCGCGAAGGCGGCCCCGATTCCCACCGAGGCGACAAAAGCGAGAGCGGGCAGGGGTGCGCCCGCAAAGCTCTCGGCGAGCCACCAGTGAAACGGGACGAATGCGAGCATCAGGGCGAACCCGGCGACCAGCAGAACCAGCGCCAGGAGGACGGCCGGTTCGCTAGGGCTGCGCTCTGACAGGGCGGCCCCCACCGCGCGCAGGTTGGTCTGACCGGTCAAGCCGTAGGCGACCGCAAGGCCGTACAGCAGCACGGCGCCTCCCGCCAGGCTGCTGACCAGATAGATGATGCCGGCCTGGGCCGATGCCACGCTCCGCCGGCCGAGCACGGCAATCAGGACGATCCCGACACTGAGCAGCTCGAGTCCGACGAACAGGGACACCATCTCCGCCGCCGAGGTTGCCAGCAGGGCGCCCAGCGTCGCCAGCAGTAGGAACGCCGGAAACGATGCACCGGGGGCGTCGTTGGTCCCGGCAGAGGTCAGCGTCATCACCAGAACCAGGGCCGTAGCGGCGAGGAATACGACGTCGAAGAACTTGGCGTAGCCGTCGAGGACGAAGGCGCCGTCGAGGATGAGCAGAGTCGAGCGCAGCTGCGTCGCCAGCGCGAAAAACGCTCCGACCACGGCGAGCAGGGCCAGGAGGACACCTGGCCTCGCATCCTCCTGGGCGCGGCCCAGGAGAAAAACCACAATCGCCCCAGCCAGCAGCCAGAGCTCGGGAGAGAAGACGAGCAGGTTGCCGAAGGTCTTCACTAGCCGGTTCCCCTGGTGAGAAGGGTGAGGACGCCGAAGTTGACGTTGTCCAGCAGCATGAATCCAGGGATGATCCCGATCAGGAAGATAAGCGACACCAGCGTGATGGTGTAGCTCAGCTCGAGCGAACCGAGGTCGCGGACGCTCCCGAGCGATTCCGGAAGCGGCCCGAAGAACAACCGCTGGATCGTCCAGACCAGGACCCCGGCGGTCAGGAGTACCCCCAGGAGCGCAATCGTCGTCGCTTTGCGGTCGGCAGAGTAGGCCCCCAGGAAGACGAGGAACTGGCCAACGAAGCCCGCCAGGCCGGGCAGCCCGATCGAGGCGAGGGCGGCGAATATCCAGAGCACCGCTCCGCGCGGCATCCGGGAGGCCAGCCCGCCCATGGCGCGGACCGACCTGGTGTTGGTGCGCTCGATCAGGGACGCGGCCAGATAGATCAGGGCGCCGGCGCTCAGGCCGTCCGCCACCATCAGCACCACCCCGCCGTTGACGGCGACCGGCTGCGCGGAAACGGTGGCCAGGACCAGGAATCCCAGCCGGCTGACCACCACGTATCCGATCAGCCGCCGCAGGTCGTCCT
This sequence comes from Chloroflexota bacterium, assembly GCA_005882775.1. GTDB lineage: Bacteria > Chloroflexota > Dormibacteria > CF-121 > CF-121 > VBDY01. The sequence continues at coordinate 5,465 of VBDY01000085.1, forward strand.
GGCGCAGGGCGGCGACCGCCGGCCAGATGATGGTCAGCAGGGCAAGCGCAAGGAGGGGTACCCGGAACTTGTGGAGGACGTCCTGGAACTCGCCCAGGTTTACCCGGATCAGGCCGTAGGCTCCCAGCTTGGTCACAACCCCGGCGAGTACTGCGGCCACCGGCGCCGGCGCCTCCGACTGGGCATCGACAAACCCGGTGTGCAACGGGAAAACCGGCAGCTGCAGAGCGAAGGCGCCCAGGAACAGGAAAAAGGCAAGGGTCGCCACCGCCACCGGGAGGTGCGCGTCATGCAGGGTCGGGATGTCGAAGGTGTGCGAGGGCGCTCGCGCCGCGGTCACCAGGATCGCGAGCAATAGCAGACCGCTGCTCACCAGGCCGAATGCGAGATACTTCCACGCCACCTGAAGCCGGCGCGGACCACCACCCCAGGTGCCGATCAGGAAGAAGGCGGGAACCAGCTGCATCCCCCAGAAGAGAAAGAACAGCAGGTAGTCGAGCGATGAGAGCACACCGTTGACGCCCGTTTCCAGCAGCAGCAGGAAGAAGAAGTACTCCTTGACCCGGTCACGGACCCGATAGGAAGCGAGCACCGCGGTCAGAAAAAGGATGGTGCTCAGCAGCAGCACCGGCATGCTGACCCCATCGACGCCCAGGTGGTAGCTGGTGCCAAGCGCCTGCATCCAGTTGCGCTTTTCCTCGTAGGCGAAGGTTGCCCCCTGGTCCCGGAATCCGTACCACATCAGGACCCCGAGCGCCGCCACCAGCCCGACCGCGGTCAGTGCCACCGATCGAAGCCGGGCACGATGGGCGTCGGTGCGATCGGGGAAAAGGAGCAGGGCCAAAGCGACGATGGTCGGTACCCAGACGATCCCGGAAAGCAGCAGGGTGGGGATCTCGACGTTGGCGAACGGTTGGCTGGTGGTGGTCGTGCTCTGGAGCGGGACGGCGATCAGAGCGTTCAAAGCTTGAGGTGACCCAGGACGGCGCCGGCCAGGATTCCGAGCAAGAGCAGCCCGGCAAAGGCGCCCAGAGCGAGTTGGGGGATTCGCGGGGAGGGCGCCCAGCGGAACGGTCCGGTCATACCGGCGACGCCGCCACCCACCCGGTCCACCGCCCCATCGATGACCACGCGGTCAACCCAATCGGCCACCTGGCCGGCGCGCAGCACTGCATTCTCGGTCCCCCACCGGTACGCGTCGCCCAGGTAGAAAGCACGGGAGAGGGCTCGCGGCACGAAGGGCACGCGGCCGCTGATCCGGGAAGCGGGAAGGGCGCGCAGGCCGTAGACGAGGAGGGCAACGGCGAGCCCGAGCAGTGCCGCCAGTGAAGTCAGCACCGATCCGATCAGCGATGCGGCGTGGCCGGATTTTTGGCCGGGGAAGGTCACGAACCGGACGAACTCGGGGCCGGCGCGGACCAGGTCGAAAAGACCGACCGCAGCCGCGAACACCGCCAGGGCCACCATCCCGGTCCGGATCCTGCCGCCTGGGTCCCGAATCCGCTCGGGCTCGAACCGGCGCCGGCGCACGGTCGGACCGGCAAAGACCGAGAAGAACATCCGGAACATGTAGAGGCCGCTGAGAAAAGTCACCACCATCACCACGGCCGTCACCGCGGCGTTGGGCTGACTGAGAAGCTGGCTGAGGATCGCGTCCTTGCTGACAAACCCGCTCAGCGGCGGGATGCCCGCGGCCGCTGCGGCGCCGATCAACATCAGGACACCTGTGGTGCGCATGCGCCGCCAGAGTCCGCCCATCTCGGCGATGCTCTCCGTGCGCAGCTCGCGCACGATGATGCCCGCGCCCAGGAACAGGAGGGCCTTCGACCAGCCGTGGGCGAAGGCCTGGAAGACGCTGGCGCTGAAGGCGCCCGCGCCGAATGCCAGGACTGCCAGCCCGATCTCGCTGATGGTGGCGTAGGCGATCAAGCGCTTGAGGTTGTCTTCGGCCAGAGCCCAGAGTGCCGCAGCGACTGCGGTCACCCCGCCCACCACGGCAACCACGGTAAGGGCACGGGGACTGGCGATGAACAGCGGGTAGGTGCGAGCCAGAAGGTAGACACCCGTCGCCGCCATGGCCGCCCCATGGATCAGCGCCGCGGCCGGGGCGGGCGCCTCCGCCGAGTCGGGCGCCCAGGTGTGTAGTGGCAGCTGAGCCGCCTTTCCCACCACCCCGGCAAAAACCAGCAGCGACATGATCAGGAGCCCGTTCTGGCCGACCTTCCCGCCCGCGTATTGGGAGCGGAGCGCCTGAAAGCCGAGATCGTGGAAGCGAAAGAAGATATAGATGATGCCGGCGAGCAGTCCTATGTCGCCGACCTGGGTGACCAGCAGTACCTTGCGCGCGGCCCGGGCGGCGGCGTCACGCTGCCACCAGTGGCCGACCAGGACGAACGTCGCCACGCTGGTCAGGGCCCAGAAAAAGTACAGCTCACCGTAGCTGGTCGAGAGGACCACGCCAGACATGGAGAACGTCATAAACGACGCCGACAGGTAGAAGCGCACCACCCCGTCTTCTCGCCGCAGATAGCCGAGCGCGTAGACCTGGGTAAAGAGGCTGACGCCGGTGACCATGAGGAGCATGGCGGCGGCCAGCGGATCGGCCAGGAAGCCCCACTGCAACGTGAACTCGGATGCCACTCCCGACTGGCCGGTGAAGAACTGGAGGAAGGTCAGGGTGTGTTCCTTGTAGGCGGGATGCCGCAGCTCGATGGCCAGCAGCACGACGGCGCCCGCGAACGCCACCAGGGCGAAGAACACGGATATCCAGGCGCTCGCCCGCCGCGAATCGATCGTGAAGGTAACGATCAGGAGCAGTGCGATCAGCGGCAGAAAGAGGGTCCAGCCGGAAAAGAAAGTCGGGCTCCAGGTGTCCAGCGGCCCCTTGGCGGCGGCCGCAAGCAACGCCGTCAGCGGCATGGGCGGGGCCTAGCCCTTGAGGTCGTAATCATCGACCCAGACCGTCCGCCGTGACCGGTAGATCACGACCACGATGACAGCCCCCAGGGCAAACTCGGCGGCGCCGGACACCGAGGCAAACAGGGCCAGCGCCGCTCCAGGGGCATGGCGCGTCGCCGCGCCAGCTCCGAACCGGGTGAATGCCACCAGGGCCAGGTTGGCGCCGGTCAGCATCAGCTCTGCGCTCATCAGCACCGCCAGCGCGCTCCGCTTGGCGAGCATCCCGAAGCAGCCGATTCCAAACAGCCCGGCCGACAGGGTAAGGAAATAGCTGAGGTCGACGCTCACGCTGTCGTGTCCGGTCGCGTGCGCCGCCGTTTCGGTCGAGCGCTCGCGGTCTCGGCGCTCCTCGATCGTTCGGGGATGCGCCCGGTGAGCAGCAGCGCTCCGCCGGCCGCCACCGAGAGCACGATCACAACCAGCGTGGCAAGCCCGACCGGATAGGTATTGGTAAGCGTCGCCCAGAGGCTGGCCTCAACCCGGCTGGCCGTCGCCCCGGGCCAGGAGGCTGCCACCGTGACTGCGCCCAGCAGCGCGGTCACCGCGACGGCGACCAACACCGCCGGAATCAGCTGGTCGTTGAAAGGACTGGCGGCGGCCTCGCTGCTACCGATCCATCGCAGGCTCAAGAACGCGAGGGCGCCCATCCCGGCCCCCACGACGACCACCTGTACCAGCACCAGCGGCAAGCCGCCCCCCAGGACCATATAGAGGATGCCGGCCACCACCAGGGTGCCAACCAGCCCGGTCATGGCCGCGTTCAGAGTTCGGAGCAGGACGGTGGCCAGTGCGCCCACCAGGAGCAGGGCTCCCAGGACGTAGCTGACCGCGACCAGCGCCGGCGAGGTGACGGCGCCTGTCCCCGCTCCGCTGAGGAGCACGGCTTGGGATTCTAGCAACTAGTACTCAACTTCTCCCTCGCCGGGAGCCCAGTAGGTCTCCTCTTTGATGGATACGTGGTCAAAGCCCCGGCGTTTGAGGATGTCTCTGGCGTTGACGATCATCCCCGGATTGCCGCAGAGA
>VBDY01000216.1 GCA_005882775.1 Chloroflexota bacterium
AGCAGTCGAGCCGCTACAAGTCGGAATTCCTGGCGAACATGTCGCACGAGCTGCGAACGCCATTGAACGCCATCCTCGGATTCTCCGAGATCCTCCTGGACGCCACCATGAACCTGACCCCGGGGGAGCGTATCGAGTTCCTTCGCAACATCCACGACAGCGGCCAGCACCTGCTCGGCCTGATCAACGACATCCTGGACCTGGCCAAGATCGAGGCGGGCAAGATGGAGCTGAAGCCGGAAGAGATGCCGGTGGGACAAACCATCCACGAGGTCACCAGCATCCTCGAACCCATCGCCCGCCAGCAGGGTTTGATCCTGACCACCTCCGGCACCGAGGCAGCCGTCACCATCCGGGCCGACCGCAGCAAGTTCAAGCAGATCCTGTACAACCTTCTATCCAACGCGGTCAAGTTCACGCCGCCCTCGGGCAAGATCGTGCTGGCGGTAAAGGAGGACCGGGACCGGCTGACCGTCTCGGTCAAAGACACCGGCATCGGGATCAAGCCCGAAGACCTGCCCAAGCTGTTTCGCGAGTTCGAGCAGGTGGATGCCTCGTACACCCGGCGTTACCAGGGCACCGGGCTCGGGCTGGCGCTCTGCCGCCGCTTCGTCGAGATGCACGGCGGTAGGATCTGGGTGGAAAGCCAGTTCGGCAAGGGCTCGACTTTCACCTTCACCCTGCCCCGCCAGGTCAAGCTCGCCCTGGTCGAGGTCGCGCCCGAGCCGCCCGCCACCCCCGAGGTGATGGACCAGCCGCTCGCCCTGCTGGTCGAAGACGACCCCGACTCCAGCCAGCGGATGACCGCCGAGATCCGGGCGGCAGGCTTTCGGGTGGCGCACGCTACGGACGGCGAGGAAGCCATGCGCAAGGCGATCGAGATCCTGCCCGACCTGGTCGTGATGGAGACAGTCCTTCCCCGGCGGGACGGCTGGCAGGTCCTGCAGGAGCTCAAGGGCCGGGTCGCCACCGCCGACGTGCCCGTCCTGATCTGCTCGGTGACCAAAAACCCGGAGCTGATGGAGCACTTTGGGGTTGCCGCCTTCGTGGCCAAGCCCTGGCAGAGCAAGAGTCTCCAGGACGAGCTCCACCGCCTGGCCGCCGGCATCAAGCGACGCCGTGACCGGGTCAGGGTGCTGGTCGTGCATCGGGAGCGGCGCGCCATGGCGCCGCTGGCGGCTGCCCTGGTCGAGGAGGGATTTGAGGTATTTCGGGCTCCGGGCCTTCAGGAGGCCCTGGAAAAGGCCCGGGCCGCCGCCCCCGACGTGGTCGTTCTGGCTCCCCCGGAGCCCGAGTGGGTGGTGGGGCTCAAAGGCCTTCCCGGGCAGCCCGCCCTGGTGGCCGTAGGAGAAGTTTCACCCAGGGTGCCAGCGACAGCGTGGAGCGCCGTTATACCCTCTGGCCTTTCCCAGCCTGATCCCGTATTGGAGGCGATCAAGGGTCTGGAGATCGTGCAGAGGCGAAGGAGGACAGGTCGTGACCGCCGGCAGGGTTTTGATCGTCGAAGATAACCCGGTCAACCTTCGGTTGGCGCAGTTCCTCCTGGAAAAGCGCGGCTTCAGCGTGCGCAAGGCGGGCAGCGGCGCCGAATGCCTGGCGGAGATGGCCCGTGAGCTCCCCGACGTCGTGTTGATGGATATCCAGCTCCCCGGGGAGGACGGGCTCGCCGTCACCCGGAAGATCCGCTCCGACGCCCGGCTGGCCGGGGTGGTGGTGGTGGCGCTCACCGCCCACGCCATGGCAGGCGACCGGGAACGGATCCTGGGCGCCGGCTGCGACGGCTACATTGCCAAGCCGGTCGATCCCCAGAACCTGGCCGGCGAAGTCTCGCACTACTTGCAGCAGGGGCGTTTGAAAACGGCGTGAGCGAGACACAGAAGAGCGGCCGTTCCTACCCCGAGATCCTCAAGCTGAACAAGGACCTGGTTGCGAACCTGGAGGGCCTGATGGCCGATCACGAGGCTCGCAAGAAGGAGCTCGAGGAGCTCAGGTACACGCATGACCAGGCGCAGGGCGAGCTGGCCAGCCTCCGCGAGGAGCTGGCCCATGCCCAGGCCCGGGATGCGGAGCGCCTCGATCAATTGCGCAAGCTCGAGCAGGAGCGAGTTGATCAGCTGACCGCGATGAGCGCCCACCTCAACGCCTTGCGGGCGGCGGTCGACCGCTATCTCCACGAGGGCCGAGAGAAGGCAGCATGACGGACGCGCCCCGGCCCAAGTCCTTTCAGGACATCCTCCAGCAGAACCAGGATTTCATCGCCCACCTGCAGACCCTGCAGGACGACGTCGCCAGCCAGCTGACGGACAAGGAGAAGGAGCTGGCCGCCACTCGTGCCCAGCTTGACGCCAACCGCCAGGCGCTCGACGAGAACCAGAAGGAGCTGGCCGCGATTCGGGCCCAGCTCGATGCCGGCCAGCGGGCGCACGGGGAGAAGCAGAAGGAGCTCGACGACCTGCAGAATGCGCAGCTCCAGTGGGCGATCGACCGCCAGGGCCTGCTCGACCAGCACGATGCCCTGAAACAGAGTCACCAGGACCTTCAGGGCAGCCACGACCGTGCCCGGACCGAGCTCAATCGCCTGCAGGAGGATGTCACCCGGTCGAAGACGCGGGACGAGGAGCGGCGCGCCCAGCTGCGCCAGCTCGAGCAGGAGCGCATGCAGCTGACTCAGAAATATGAGGCCGACCAGAAAAAGGTCACGGCGGAGCTGAGTGCCCTCAAGGGCGACCTGGACAGCCTTCAGAGCGCGCAGCTCGAGTGGGCCATGGATCGGGAGTCCCTGCTGAAGGACCGCGACTCCACGGTGCGCAAGCAGGCGGAGTTGGAGCAGGAATGGCAGAAGGCC
>VBDY01000103.1 GCA_005882775.1 Chloroflexota bacterium
TCATCTGAATGCCCTCACCCACGCGAGCTCCCGAAACGGGCCCCTGCCCTTGCTGGACGACGTGAGTCAACTCATGGGCCAGCAGGCGTTTGCCTGAATTGGATCTGGGATCGAATCGCCCCTCGGCAAACACGATGTCGTTCCCGACAGTGAATGCGTGCGCATTAAGGGCCTTGGCCGAGGCGCTTGCCTCGGCTCCAGCATGTACGCGTACGTTGTTGAAGTCCTGGCCGAGACGGGCCTCCATAAACTTGCGGGTCTCTGGATCGAGACGCTCCCCATCGCCCGGATCCGCGGCGTGCTCCCCCGGTGACAGTTCGTCTCCAGCGCGCTCGCTGAGCAGTGCGGAGACACTTGCGTTTCCAATCGTCCGCTGCAATTCCACCAAACGCTGTTCACTCAGGGAGTTGCCGTCGGAGCCGCGCTCACTGGGCGCCTGGGGTGAACGCCTCGGCGGTTTTGCAGGAAGCCAGCTTTCTTCGCCACGCTCAGGGTCGCGCGCTCGCATTCTCTACCCCCTCTTGCAATCTCGCATCACGCGCAGACTAGTCGCCTCCGCCAAAGCCCCAGGACTTTGGCAAGTGTGAGCCGACATCGAACTTGAGCATGACTCCAACGTTGTGCGGATCCGGCCGGTTGAACTGAATGCTGAGACCATCGATGCCCGGCACGGGAGCCTCTTTGCCGTCTAGCTGCTGCAGCGCCCATTCGCGGGACTTGGGATCCGAGGCCACACCGCCAATAGCAGCGCCGCCGATCACGACCGAAGTAACGATCACCGCTGCCTTTTCCCCGCCCGACAGGCTGCGCCAGTCGCGCTTGACTCGATCCGAGGCGTCCAATCGAAGTCGTGATACGGCATTGTCGACTGCCTTCACCTTCATCAGGGCGCTCACCACATCGTCCGGGCTACCGGCTTTCGGCGTGTCCGGCCCTGGCCCGGGTGTCACCAGCGGTTCCTCTTTTGGACCAGGCTTGAAATCAAACGCTCCACCCGCCGCCGGCTCGGCGAGGTTCAGGTGGATGTTCTGGAGCGCGGTCATCACGTTCGGCGGATGAAGCAGCTGCTCGATCTGGATTCGCAATATTTCCGCCTGGATATCAGGATCCAGCTCCAGTTTCCCCGGGCTGATTGCTGATGCGGGCGGCTCGCGCTGGACGGTTGGCAGGCTTCCCTGCTCTTCCTCCTCGCGTTGCACCGAGGCCGCAGTCGCACCCGCGCCGGAGGAGGCCGAACCACCCGTCGGAACCATCTGATTGGCCGCCCGAGCTGCTTCCTGCTCGAATCTGTCTCCCGGATCGCTCACGCTGATCCCGCCCGGCATCGGCGTTCCGGCAACCGGCCCACTCCTCTGCTGGGCGACATGGGTCAGCTCGTGAGCCAGGGTACGTTGCCCGGCATCCGTGTCCGGCGACACGCCCTCTCCCAGGACAATCTGGTTTCCGACCGTATAGGCGGAGGCATTGACTGCGGCGGCCGATTGCGATGCTTTCGAATCCGCGTGAATCTTGACTCCACCGAAGTCATGGCCAAGCCGCGCTTCCATCGCCTCGCGAGTGGTGTCGTCGAGAGGCCTGCCGGTCCCCGACCCGAGGACCTGCTTCACGGAAGCGGCAGCCGATCCGCCTTCTTCCTCGATCATCGCACTGACACTGGCGTTTCCCGCGGCTCTTTGAAGCCGCATGAGCATCTCTGTGCGAGCGTCTCGGTCGCTGCGAATGACGTGCGCTCCGCTAGCAGCAACCTTCGCCTCTTCCTCGGGACTCAAGCGCCTGGAGCGTCTCATCACGGCTCCTCCCCTACTCAGCTTTCTGGGCGGCTCGACAGGTCGAAGTATGGACCGAACTCAGACTCGACGACCATCCGGCCGAGCTTGCGGTACTCGCGCTGAGTCGCAAGCACCAAGTCACTCATGCCGACCGGGCGGTCCGCATCGGCGGCCAGATAGGCAGCGGTGACAGCGATATTGCGAATGCCACCGCCCGATAGCTTGAAGGACTTTGCCATGAAAGGCAGGTCGAGATCGTTCTTACGCGGGACATTTGCCCCCAGGCATTTATCCCAGAGCCGCAGCCTGTATTCCTCGTCCGGCTCCGGGAAGTCCACGATCGCGTCGAGCCTGCGGGCAAACGCCTCGTCGAGGTTTGAGCGCAGGTTGGTCGCCAGGACGGCGATGCCTTCGAACAGCTCCATTCGCTGCAGCAGGTAGGCGACTTCGACGTTCGCATACCGATCGTGCGCGTCGCGCACCTCCGAGCGTTTTCCGAAAAGCGCATCAGCCTCGTCGAAGAGAAGGACGCCGTTGACGCGCTCCGCCTCTGCGAAGATCCGGTCAAGGTTCTTCTCCGTCTCACCGACATACTTGTCGACAACTGTGGCCAGGTCGACGGTGTACAGGTCGAGCCCCAGCTCCCCCGAAAGAACCTCGGCGGCCATCGTCTTGCCAGTGCCGGACGGCCCGGCGAAGAGTGCTGTCAGGCCACGACGGCGTGACGCGGGCCCTGCCATCTTCCACAGATCCAGCACCCGCTCGCGCTGCCGGGAGCGGGTCAGGATCTCACGCAGCTGCTCCAATGTTTCCGGGGGCAGCACCAGATCGCCAAAGGAAACCGCGGGTTCGACCCGCCGGGCCAGGCGCTCGAGGCCAGCCGCGTTCTGGGCGCGGGCACCGCTCTTCAGATCCTCGGACCCAATCGCGCGACCCGATGCATCAGCCTGCAGCCTGGCGGCGACCGCGGCGCGCTTCACCTGCTCCGCCGTCAAGCGGTACTGGGCGATGGTCGAAGAGAGGTCAACCCCTTCCGGCATGTCACCGTTCAGGTTGCGACCCCAGAGCTCGGCCCGCTGTGCCGCATTGGGCGCAGGAGCGTCGCACAGAAATGGAACGTCCGTCGCCCAGGCTGGATCCCAACCGCGGGAGCCGACGAACACGACCGGCCCCGTCATCTCCGAAAAAGCCCGGATAGCCGGCAAGCCCCGGGGCATGAGCGCTTCGATCGGACCGACCACGATCCCGGCGCCGATCAGACGGGCTTCCCGGTCGGCGAGCGATGCCAGCACTCGAGGATCATCGTCCGGACGGAGACGTTCAAAATCCAGAGCCAGGGTCCGCCGGCCTCCCGCGGCAAAAGCGGCTGAGGCGAGCGCAAATCCTGAGGTTCCGGGCCGCTCTCGCACGTAGGCGAGCCGGCTGTGACCATCCGCAAGCCAGCGGGACAGCGGGCCGCCCCCGCCCTCCGTCCCGAGCGAACCGTTGGGATGGGCCAGTGCCGCAACCGCGGGATCACTGGCGTCGCCACCCAACAGATGCACCGTAACGCGGTCCGGCACCCGTAGTGACCGGGTGAGGAACGGCCGATCACCCTCCTCAACCAACACCAGGCAACCGTCGACCAGGGGGCCGGTGGCCGCGAGCCGGCTGCGTCCGAATGCGCTCGTTGACGGCACACCGCAGAGCTCGAGGCCGAGCCCGATGCTAGCGCGGCGGCGCGAGACGTCGTCCTGCAGATATCCATAGAGCCGCTCGAACCTGGCATCGAGATCCGGGGCCACCGCGATCAGGACAAGCTCGACATCGAGCGGCCCGAGCCTGAAGCTCCGGGCCAGCCGTCTCAACCGAATGTCGGCTCCATCCCGTTCGGCGGCATCGGCCGCCGCCTCGATGGCTTCGAGCGCGGCTGTCTCCGCAGGATCCGAAGCCCGGGCGTCGCCCGTCTCGTTCAGCAGCCGGTCGACGTGGGCGTGCGAGATGTACAGACCCCGAAATCGATCCTCCGGGTCAGGGTCGCCGGCACGCCGCTGGGCGACGGTCGACCGGACCCGCGCCTCGATCAGACGCAGATGACCAAGCAGGTGGGCCAGGGAGGCTTCCTGCGCCTTGGCTGCTTCGACGAGCATGAGTCAGGACCGCGGGATGCCGCGCACGTGCAGGATCCGACCCGGCTGTTTCTCCTTCCCGGAGCGAACCGATTCGTCCTGCTCGGCCGGCGTGACCGGGTTCAATGCCTCTCCAGGTTTGAGGCGGCCGGTTTCCGTGGGCCCACCTGGTCCCGCAGAACCCACCGGCTTGGCGTCCGCGGCGCTCGCCGCGCGTTTGCTCTTGGGCCGGCCACCTGTGCCGATTCCCTCCGATTCGGCATCGGGACGAGCTACGACGAACTTGGGTTCCTCCAGCACGGGCGGACCGGCGGGCATGGCGCGTGCGACGTCGACCGGGGCTGTCACCACAAGATCCAACGACGGCTTCAACTCGCCCCCAAGCGCTGACCAGACGTCCGAGATGGACCGGTCGGACGAGGGCGGCAGGGCGATCGTCAGGTAGCTCGGGAATTTTTGACTTGCCAGGGCTCCGGCGGCGAGCTCGCGAGGGATGATCTCGTTGCGCAAGAAGCAGGAGAGCACGGCGGAGAGGAGGCGGTGCTCGTCCTCCGGACGCTGAGTCCAGGCAGTGACCAGATACGAGAGTTTGAAACGCCTCGGCGGCGGGCGGCGCTCGGTGACGCGGCCCTTATCGTCCTTGACGTCCTCCCACATCACCTCACGCCGCTCCACATCCTCGCGGATGTCGTACAGGTAGAGGTCGACCGTGGGCGTATTCCGTCGGGACGACCATTCCTTGGTGGGAGCGTCGAAGGCGATGTCGGCGCGGGTCCCGTTGAGCGCGTCTCGTTTCACGAGGGCGCGCAGCGACTCATCCACGTCCTGGATCATCGCCGTCTAGGTTCGGCCGGACCGCCGCCTGCGGCAAGTCGCGTGCGGGCAGCCCTTGGGGTTGAAGCTCTGCCTTTACGGGCAGCCGCCGCCTGCCCGGCACGCCCCTTCGGGCATCCCGGGTTTCCCATTAACTGGGCCCCTCGTCCCTTGCTCCAGCTTGGGTTGGGTGCGACGCTCCGCTCGTCCGAACCTTATAGGAGGGAGATAGCCCATGCCCAATTATCTGTCGCCCGGTGTATACGTCCAGGAGGTCGAGGCCGGTTCCCGGCCGATTGAAGGAGTCGGCACAGCCGTGGCCGCTTTCGTCGGCCTGGCCCAGAAGGGGCCGGTCAACCAGCCGACCCTCGTTACCAACTGGAGCCAGTTCGCAAACGCGTTCGGCGACTTTATGGAAGGCTCTTACCTGGCGCACTCCGTCTATGGCTACTTTTTGAATGGCGGCGGTGCCTGCTACATCGTGCGTATCGGCGCCGACGGCCACTCCCCGGCGGCCCAGGCCGAGCTGCCCAGCGCGAAGGACAAGGCGCTGGCCGGTCTTCGCGTCCTCGCGCTCGAGGCGGGCCAGCCAGGCAACGAGATCACCGTTGAGGTTTCTGAAGCGTCCCAGCCCGCAGAGGACACGTTCAAGCTGCTGGTCAGCAAGGGCGGCAAAGTCGAAGAGACCTACGACAACGTCACCACCAGGAAGGGCAAGAACAACGTCGTCACGGCCGTAAAAAACGCGTCGAAGCTAATCCAGCTCGAGGAGATCGGGACCGCCGCTGCACTGGAGAAGGTCCCCGCCCCGGGCAAGGTTACGCTTCAGGGTGGCGGGGCGGCTATGCCCGCGCGCGTCACTCCTGACGAGTACGTCGGAAACTCGGCCGATCGGACCGGCTTTGCCGGCCTCGAAGCGATCGACAACGTCACCATGCTCAGCGTCCCCGACCTGATGGCCGCCTACCAGCGTGGTCTGATCGACGCCGACCAGGTAAAGGCCGTGCAGCTCGCCATGATCGCGCACTGCGAGCTGATGGGCGACCGGGTCGCCATCCTCGATGCTCCGCCCGGATTGAACGCGCAGCAGATCCGGGAATGGCGCGTGGACAAGGCCGGCTACGACTCGAAGTACGCGACTCTCTACTGGCCCTGGATCAAGGTCTTTGACCCGGTCGCCGGCCAGGCCACCTTTGTGCCGCCGAGCGGCCACATGGGCGGCATCTGGGCGCGCAGTGACGATACCCGCGGAGTTCACAAGGCGCCAGCGAACGAAGTGGTTCGCGGTGCGATCTCGCTCGAGCTCCAGGTCACCAAGGGTGAGCACGACCAGCTGAACCCCCAGGGGATCAACGTCATCCGGGCGTTCCCCGGCCGCGGGATCCGGGTCTGGGGCGCTCGGACGCTCTCCAGCGACCCGGCGTGGCGGTACATCAACGTCCGCCGTCTCTTCAACTTCATCGAGGGCTCCGTGCTGCTCGGTACGCAGTGGGTGGTCTTCGAGCCGAACGACATGGCGCTCTGGCAGCGCGTCAAGCGCACCATCAGCGCATTCCTGGTCCGGGTGTGGCGCGACGGCGCTCTCTTTGGGGCGACGCCGAACGAGGCGTTCTACGTCAAATGCGACGGCGAGAACAATACTTCGGAGAGCATCGACGCCGGCCAGCTGATCGTCGAGATTGGAGTGGCGCCCGTGAAGCCAGCCGAGTTCGTGATTTTCAAGATCGCCCAGTTCTCGGGCGGCGCATCGCTTTCGGAGTAAAGGAGGAACGCCAGTATGGCTAAAGGTCTACCCGGACTAGAAACCGACGCACTCGCCGCATACCACTTTGCGATCGAGATCGACGGCGTGGAGATCGCTCAGTTCACCGAACTGAGCGGCATCACGTCCGAGATCGATGTTATCGATCACAAGGAAGTCACCGCCCTGGGAAAGCCCGTCCTGCATAAGGTGCCGGGCAACCACAAGGCGCCCACCATCACCTTGAAGCGAGCCAAGAACGCATCGACAGACCTCTGGGATTGGCACCAGAAGGTCAAGGACGGAAAGCTCAGCGATGCACGCAAGAGTGGCTCGATCGTCCTGCACGACTACACCGGAGCCGAAGTTGGTCGCTACAACTTCACCGCGGCCTGGCCCAGCAAGATGGGAATTGGCACGCTGAAGGCCGGCTCGAACGACATCCTGATGGAGGAGTGCACGTTCGTATGCGAGCACATTGAACGGGTGAAGTGAGTATGGCTGGAGCCCTCGATCTGACCCGCAGCGAGCCTGCCACGAATACGCTGCACACGCAGTTCAGCTTCGTGCTGCCGCGCGGGTATATGGACGAGCACGGCACACTCCACCGAGAGGGCGTGATGCGGCTCGCCACGGCCCGCGATGAGATCGTCCTTCACCGGGATCCGCGGGTTCGCGAGAACGAGGCTTATATGACCGTCCTGCTGCTTTCCCGGGTGGTCACCAGGCTGGGTTCAGTCCAGCAGGTGACCCCCGGGACTATCGAGGGGCTGTTTGCGTCCGACCTGGCATTTCTCCAGGACCTCTATCGACGGATCAATCAGGAGGGGCAAACGCAGGCGGCTGTGACCTGCCCCTCCTGCCAGCACCAGTTCTCCGTCGACATGGCAGGTGGTCGCCTGGGGGAATCGTGACGTACGCGATCGACCGGCTCTTCGAGGAGGTCGCGTACGTCGCCTATCACTTGCATTGGTCGCTCGAGGAGATCCTCGACCTCGAGCATCCGCTGCGACAGCGCTTTGTCGAAGAGATCGCGAGCATCAATCGCCGCCTGGCTGAGGAGGCGCAGTAGATGCCGGCCTGGTGGCCGTTCGGGCACAAGGCCGACCCCGCCGGCGGCGATGCCGCTCAAGGACCGGTGCCGGCGCCCACTGTGCGCACCGACTGGTCCCATCTGCCTCCGATTCAGCGCGCCATAAGCGAGCATCCACTGACGGCGCCGGCCGGCGTGTTCAACGCCGGGTTGGTTACACATCAGGATCCAACCGTGCTCGCCAGATCCCTGGGACACGAGATCAGTCAGGATGCGCCGCGTGGATTGGTGCTCGGCACCATTCCGACCGCTCGACCGATCACGCACGCGGACGGCCCCGAGATGGTCCAGCGACCGCGCCTCCAGCGCCGGCCGCTCGCAACTGGCGAGCCGACGGCCGAGGTGTCCGAAGAGGGGTTCACGTCTCCCCTCCCCGTGCGCCAGCTTCCGGTCATCGACGTCGCGGCAGCCGCGGCGACGCCGCTGACCCGACTGGCTCCGGACAGTGAGCCGCTTGCACTACAGCCGCGGTCCCGGCCCGGCCCACCCCCGGTCGCAGCCCGGCCGCCGGTTCAGGCTTCGCCGGAGCGAACCCCGAGCGCAGAGCCAACCACAACTGATTCGTCTCAATCACGCCTCACGCTCGGCCAGTCCCGTCGCCTTGGGCTGGGGGCCCCGCTGACCGAGATCCCTGACAGGGCTCAGCGCTCTCCAGCTGAGGCTACTGTCCTCCCTCTCAAACCGAGTACGGCGTCTCGGGCGCCTCAGGCTGCCGAGCCCGCGACGGCCCCGCTGCCGGCCAGCTCCGATGTCACCCCTCCGATCGACCTCGCCAGTGCGGCGAACGTCCAGAGGTCTGGCAACGCATCCGCGCCAGCACCCCAGCCTCTCACCCTGGCACCCCAAGCATCCTCCGACATGATTCGAAGATCCTCGGAAGATGTTGACGCGACCTTCAAGGCGCAACCCGCGGCAACGCCGCAGCTGGCGCCATTGGTCGGCACAGCGCCCGTAGCGCTGGTCGCCGGCCCGGTGAATGTGCAGCGATTTGCCGAGACATCTCCAGCTCCAACCGAGGTGCTCGACCTGGCGCCATCGCTCCCGCGCGGCGCTCCCGATCATGATTCCCGGCAGACGATTGGACCGGTGGGGCTGATCTCGTCGGGCGAGCCGGACTTCGGCCTCCCGAGCGCACCCGGCCTGGCATCGACGATACGCCCACAATCGACGGCTTCGACCGCCCCCCTCCTTTCGGAGCGGCCGCTCAGGCCGGCCTCGGTGCAGCGCTCCGTTGAGCCGGTTCCCAGCCAGGTCCAGGAGACGATGCGGCAGGCCCTGGGCGCCGACCTGACCAATACACGAGTCCACCGTGGCGGTGAAGCGTCCGAGGCTGCAACCGCGTTGCAGGCGCGCGCCTTCACCCAGGGTGATGATGTCTACCTTCCCGCTTCGCACGGACCGCTCAACAGTGGACCGGCGCGCTCCCTCCTGGCCCACGAGCTAACGCACGTGGCTCAACAGCGACGTCTGGGCTCAGCGCTCCCGCCGGAGGCTTCCACCGGCGGCCAGCACCTGGAGGCCGAGGCGCGGGGAATGGAAAGCACATCGTTCAGCGAGATGCCCCTGGCCCCACGGGTCCAGTCGGCACCCGCGGCCGGCGCGACGCAAGGGCGCGAGGCAACCTCCATGGAGGCGACCGCATCCCAGCTGATCGGTGCCGGGATGGCGACAAGGGCTGGCGACGGATCGCTGATCTTCCGGGCACCCGAAGGAGCCCCCGCGGCAGCGCCGTGGGCGTCGTCGTCAGCGCCCGCAGTGCAGCGAGAAGCCGCAGCTGCCGCCGCTCCCGCGGCCCCCAGGGCGGCCACGGCCACCAGCGATGCGGACCTGGAGGAGCTTGCCCGCAAGCTCTACGAACCGATTCGGTCCCGGTTGCGGACCGAGCTGCTGATCGATCGCGAACGGGCCGGCATGATCGCCGACATTCGATAAGGAGGACGCATGGAAGATCCGGGACTCGGCTACCAGTTCACGGTAAAGATCGACGGCATGCCGTTGGGTGACTGGACGAAATGTGACGGTCTATCAATGGAATTCCACGTCACCGAGTACGAAGAAGGTGGGATGAATAGCTTCATCCACCGGATCCCGGGCCGGGCGAAATACGGAAACATCAAGCTCACCCGGCCGCTGAACAGCAAGTCACAGGCTGTGTCCGCCTGGATGACGAGCCTGATGGCGACCGTGAAGCGGCAGACCGCAGAGATCACGGTGATGGATCCCGCTGGTGACCAGGTCGCATCGTGGAACCTGGTGGGCGTCTATCCGGTGAAGTGGAGCGGGCCCACACTCGACGCGGATGGCAAGATGATCGCCACCGAGACACTTGAGATCGCGCACAACGGCTTCGTCGGTGATCTCGGCGGAGCGGGTGGGGCCGCGGGTGCGGCCATGTCCGCTGGAGGGCTCCTCTGATGGACCTCAATCCGCTCAGTCTGCTAAAGCACAGCAAGGGCAAGCTCACAGAAGAAACAACTTTCAGCAGAAAACGACCGCCGCGGCCACCGACGGGAACGACCAGGCCTACAAGGGGGCTGAGAACGCCACCCTCGACATGGAGCTGTACCTGGACGACTGGGAGCAGTTTTTCGTATCCGAAGAAGACTCGGTCCCACACGCAATCGAGACGCTGCTGATCTGGGTAGGGCCCACCGAGTCGTCGGTAGGCAAGAACTTGCAGAACCCGGAGCCCCCTCTGCTCCACCTGGATTGGGGAAAGAAGCGCTTCAGCGGCTACCTGACCTCCGTCACTGTCGACGTCTCCCTGTTTCGCAAGGACGGCTCACCCGCTCGGGCCACTGCCAACATCGCCATGACCGCCTCGAAAGACTGGACGCCAAAACAGAACCCGACATCAGGGGCGGTTCAGGGCCGGACAACGCACACGCTGGGCGAGGGCGACAGCCTGCAGTCCATCGCCTACGGCGAATACCGCAACCCGAATCTCTGGCGCGGGATCGCCGCATTCAACGACATCGACGATCCGCTACGGGTCCAGCCCGGGACGCGTTTGCTCATTCCAACCGCCGCGGAAGCGGCGCGGTTGGTTTAGGAGCCGGAGTATGGCCGACTACAGCCCACATGCGGCTGTCAACATCGACGGGACCGACCTGAACGATGATCAGCAGGCTGAGCTCGAACGGGTGACTGTGGACCTTCACCTTCACCTGCCCGGCATGTTTGCCCTGACCTTCGACGACACCGACGAGGACAACCCGATCCTGGACGACATTGGCGTCGCCATCGGGTCCACGGTTGAAGTCTCCGCGGTCCCAAGCGACGGCGGTGCGCCGGAGAAGCTGATCAGCGGGGAAGTGACCGCGCTCGAGGGGGATTACGGCCACTGGGGCCGCCGGGTCATCGTGCGCGGCTACGACATGACCCACCGCTTGCATCGAGGCCGGGTGACCGAAACCTACCAGAACGTGACCACTTCCGACGTGGTACAGCAGGTTGTCAACCGGGCCGGGCTGCAGATCGGCCAGATCGATAGCACCAGCGTGACCCACGACCAGGTCTCTCAGCCAAACCTCTCGGACTGGGACTTTCTCAAGGCACTCTCCCGGGAGACCGGTTACGAGATGGTGGTCGATGAGGACGGCAAATTCTACTTCCGTCAGCCAGTTGACGCCTCGACCGGACCGACCCCAGGCACCTATCAGTCCCAG
>VBDY01000181.1 GCA_005882775.1 Chloroflexota bacterium
CAAGCCGCCGCTCCAGGCGAGCCCGGTCCTCGGGTGCGTAGTCGAGCTTGAGGTAGCCGCGCTCCCTCAACCCGGACATCACCTCGATCTCTCGAAATTGCACCGACTGGAAGCCGCTCGCCGGGGCAAGCTCTGAACGAAAGAGCAGGAAGTCCTGGGGCGCCATGGTTTCGAGCGTCGCGACCTGCTGTACCAGCAGGTCTTCGATCACCCGGACGCGTCGCAAGTAGTGACGGGCGCGGTGGAGATCGTCGGCATCGATCGAGCGACGGACCTGGTCCAGCTCGTTGACCAGAACCTTGAACCAGAGCTCGTAGACCTGGTGGGCAACGATGAAAAGGAGCTCGTCGTGGGCCTGTGATTGCCCACCCTGGAGGGCGAGCAGCTCCGGGATTCGCAGGTACGAGTCATAGCTGAGGCGGCGTCCCGCCTCTTCCTGGTAGCCCATCCCTCCGAGCCTGTACGGCGGTCGTTTAGACCGGGGAGATTTATCGGCGGGCTGGGCCGGAACCGCCATCGGTGACCATCCTGCCACTTCTCGCCAAAACCTGCTAGAACAACCGTGTAGCGTCGGCAGGCGGAGGAGGAGGCATGAGCGAAAGTCCGTACTGGAATCCGCGGCACGAAACCATGCCGCGCGACCAGATCGAGGCGCTGCAAACCCGGAAGCTCAAGAACCTACTGGCATGGACCGAGGCCAGGGTCCCCTGGCACCTGAACCGCTTCCGCCAGGCAGGCGTCAGCGCGGACTCGATTCGCAGCCTGAAGGATCTCCAGCGGATTCCCATGATGACCCGCGACGAGTGGATGGAGGCCCAGCTGCAAGAGCCTCCGTACGGCCCCCTGCTGGCGGCCCCCCCAGAGACCGCCGTGCGATACCACCTGACCTCAGGAACCACGGGCAGCATTCCCTTGCAGGTGCTGGACAGCATGAAGGATTGGGAATGGATCGCTGAAATGTGGTGCTATGGATTCTGGGGTTTCGGCGTACGGCCGCCGGACACCGTCTTCTTCGCCTTTAGCTACGGCACATTCGTCGGTTTCTGGGGCGCCCATTACGCAGCGGAGAAGATCGGGTGCATGGTGCTGCCCGGCGGCAACATGACCACGGAGGCACGCGTCAAACAGATTCTGGGTATGAAAGCGACCGTTGTCTGCTCGACGCCCACGTATGCGCTTCGGATGGCACAGGAGGCGAAGACCATGGGCGTCGATCTCCCGGGCGGCCATGTCAAACGTCTGATCCTCTCCGGAGAACCTGCTGGGTCGATTCCCGCGACCAAGCGCCTGATCGAGGAGGAGTGGGGGGCCCGGGCGGCGGACACCGCGGGCATGACCGAGGTCGGCACCATCATGATGTTCGAGTGTGAGAAACCGGTGCGCCGCTCCCCTACGGCGAGATGGGTGAGCGGTTGATCACCTCGTTTGGCCGTGGCTTCATCCCAGTGCTTCGCTACCGGACACGGGATCTGGTGGTGCGCGTTCCGGCAAACCACTGCAGTTGCGGCCGGACCTTCGACATCTACGAAGGCGGCATCCGGGGCCGTGTCGACGACATGAAATTGGTACTCGGCACAAATGTCTATCCGCGAGCGATTGAAGCCATCGTCCGCGAGTTCAAGGAGATCGACGAGTTCCGGATTCGCCTCTACACGGAGGACGGCCGCCAGGACGAGATCGAAATCCTGGTCGAAATCCCGGACGGTGACGGCGCCAAGGCTGATCGGATTCTCAAGGCGCTGGCCAAGGCACTCTCGGAAGCGCACGAGGGTTTGCGTTTTGGTGTGAAGAGAGCCGAGAATGGCAGCCTGCCCAGGTTCGAATTGAAAGCTAGGCGGGTGCAGGACGATCGAATTGTCATCGGCACGGCAGGCGAACGAAGAGGGAGCTGATGCAAAATACCATGGCTGTCGAGCTCAACGAGGGCGAGCTGGCCCTCGTCGAGACCTACCGCACCCTGATCAAGCTGCTGCGCGAGCGCGACGAGGACCTTGCTCCGTACCAGCGACGCAATGCCCTGAAGGCGGTGGCCGCGCTCTGGCAGGTCATGAACGGACTCGACCTGGATCCCGAGCAGATTTACGACATCGGCGCCTGACGCCGGGTCACAGCGGCATAACGCATAGGTCGGCGCGGCCCGCCGCCAGGATGGTGTTGGCCTCATCGAAGGTGGTGATGTGACCGGAGGCGATGGTCGGGATACCCGCCTCGTTCCGGATCTGGTCTGAGGCAGGAACGCCGAACAGTCGCCCGTAGTCCGGGCGCGAATCGACGACGTTCTGGCCCATGACGGCATCCACCAGGTCGCATCCATGCGCCTTGAGAGTGGCTGCCAGGGTGACCGCGTCATCGAGGTCGAAGCCGCCGGCGACCCAGTCTGACGCGGTCATCCGCACCGCCAGCGGACCGGGCCAGGCCGCGCGGACCGCGTCCAGGACCTCCATCGCGAATCGCATCCGGTGCTCCAGGCCGCCGCCGTAGGCGTCGTCCCGGCGATTGCTGAGCGGAGAGAGAAAGCTGGCCACCAGGTAGCCCTGTCCGAAATTGAGCTCGAGCAGGTCAAAGCCTGCGCTCGAGGCGGCCCTGGCAGCCGCGCCGAATTGCGCGACCACGGTCGCCATCGCGCGGCGGTCGATCGCCCGCGGCGCCGAAGATCGGTGCCCATACGGAATGGCCGAAGCCGAGACCAGCTGCCAGGCCCCCATAGGCAACGGCCGATCGATCCCCTCCGACCGCGGACGCGTCGACCCGCGCCGCCCGGCATGACCAAGCTGGAGAGCGATCCTGCCGCCCCGTTCGTGGAGGTCTTCGACGATGCGCGTCCAGGCCGGGCCATGTTCGGCCCGATAGATTCCAGGAGACCCTGATGTCACCCGACCCTCGGGGCTGACCGCCGTCTGCTCGGTCAGGACGAGCCCCGCGCCAGCCTCGATGCAGCGAAGGAGCGCGTCCCGGAGCCGGTCTTCGGGCATGCCTTCTGTGGCCGAATCCTGGTTGGGCGCCACCAGGACGGTCCGGTTCGCCAATGTCAGGCTGCGCAAAGTAAAAGGAGCAAACATCGGTGGCGGAGCCAGCCGGGCAATGCCATCGGCCCGGCCACTGGCCCGGCTGAAAAACAGGCCGTCGACGGCGCGGACCAGCTCCGGGTCCCGCACGCTCAGGTTGACGTGAGAGATGCGGCGGCTACGGGTCAGCAGGTTGAAGGCAAACTGGACCGGCTCGAAAGCGGCGTAGCGGGACACGTTTTCGAAGTAGGTCGAGCTCTCCCGGGCGGCCTCCTGAAACCGTTCGACCACGGGCTGCCGTTCCAGCTCGTAGTCATTCAGGGCGGTGGTCAGGTCGCGGTGCCGGCGCAGCGCATCGACGAGGGCGATCGAGTCCTCCATCGCCAGCTTGGTCCCTGAACCGATGGAGAAATGCGCCGTGTGCGCAGCATCGCCCAGCAGGACCACGTTGCCGTGATGCCAGCTCTCGCTCCGTAACGTGACGAAGTTGATCCAGGCGGATCGGTTCGAAAGCAGTCGGCGACCGTTGAGCTCCTCCCCGAACAGCTCCTCGCAGTATGCGATGCTGTCAGCTTCGCTGGCGGTGTCGAGCTTCGCCCTGCGCCAGACGCTCTCCGGGCACTCGACGATAAAGGTGCTGGTGTGGGCGTCGAAGGGATAGGCGTGGACCTGGAAGAGCCCGTCGTGGTTTTGCCGGAAGATGAAGGTGAAGGCGTCGAGCGCCAGGTTGGCTCCGTACCAGATGTACTTGGTCGGATGGATTGAGAGGGCCGGCCGGAACGCGTCCGCGTGGACCCGCCGGGCCAGCCCGTTGACACCGTCGGCACCCACGACCAGGTCGGCATCGCCGAACACGGCGAGGTCACTGACCTCTCTCCGAAAGGTGAGCTCTACGCCCAGCTCGCGGCAGCGCCGCTGCAGGATGCTCAGCAGCACCTTGCGCGAGATGCCGGTGAACACGTGGCCCTGGGACCGCACCGTCTTACCCCGGAAATGAATATCGATCGCGCTCCATCGGGCGAAGCTGTTGCTGATCTGGTTGTAGGTTTCGTAGTCGGCATCGCGCAGGGCTCCAAGCGTCTCCTCGGAGAACACCACTCCCCAGCCGAACGTGGCATCCGGTGGAT
>VBDY01000104.1 GCA_005882775.1 Chloroflexota bacterium
CTGGGTGCGGACGGTGCGCTTGGACACCCGCAGCGTCAGCGCGATCTGCTTGTCCGAGTAGCCGGACGCGATCAGGCTGACGATCTCCCGTTGCCGCGGGCTGAACCGAGGCTCCACCGGCACATCAAAGTCGAGGCGGGGAGCCGGCGCAATTCGCGTTTTCGCATGTAGTCGTTTTCGACGACACGCCTCAGACCTGTTCGAAGTCCTCCGACGGCGCCTGCCTTCCGATCATCCAGGTCGCGGCCGCCTCGGCCCGGTTGTGGAGCCCGTGCTGGGCATAGAGGCGCTGGAGGTGCGTCCGAACTGTGAAGGGAGAAACCTGCAGCCTGGCCGCGATCTCTTTGTCGGAAAGGCCCGAGGCGACCAGGCGCATGATCTCCCGCTGTCGCGGTGAGACGCTCATGGTGACGATCGGCGAGGAGGCCCTGCGCGCCGAGCGCACGCGTGCCTCGTGGAGCTGCAGGTTCGCCCTCAGCAGGTGCTGCACGGCGACGAACCCGAAGCCGAGAAACAGCCAGACCAGGGCTACGCCGAACGCGTTGATCGTGCCCGAACCGGTCGCCGTCACCGCAAGAAAAACGATGATCGCCACTGCCGGCACCGCGACGATCGAAGGCCGCCAGCTCGGCCACACCGCGGCCACGACCATGCAGTAGCCGAGCAGCCCGTCGTGCCAGACGCGGGGATTGCTCATCGTGAGGACGATGGCGATCGCGGTCAGGCCGGCGAGCACTCCAGTCGTAACGGCCGGATCGGTGCCGGTCCGGGGCTGCAGCCAGAACCAGGTCCAGACCAGGACGAAGATAGCGAGCCCGAACAGGGAGATGGCCAGGTCGGCGGGCGGGAGGCCGCGGGTGAGGAGCAAAGTCAGCGGCCAGACCAGAATCAGGATCCAGGACAGCGGCACCAGCCGGCCGATGCGCTGCCAGACCGTCGCCTCACGCAGCCATCCCAGGAACTCGGGTCTGCTCGAGTCCTGCACCATAGCCACCACAGCTGAAGATCTCGCCTGCCCCACCGCTACTGAGATTATGGGGGGCGTCAGTTAACAGCGCGGATCGACCTTCAAGGCTTGCTCGGCCGCATCGATCCCACGTCTGGTCTTGAGCGGCCCAGGTACTTGCCGAGCACTCCGCCGGGGTCGACCTCGTAGAACCCTGTCCGGCCGCCGGCCGCGTACGCCACCCCGGCCCACGCGACAAGCAAGCAAGCGAAGGCGACCCAGAACGCGGCCCGCGCAACGACGACCGAAAGGGCAAGGACCGCCCCCAGCCCGATGAGGATCGCGCCAAGTGCTCGGCGGCGCCGCTCGCTGACATAGACGACCGGCAGGCGAGGGTCGGAGTCATGCTCCGGCACCCAGACCCGATGGACGACCAGGTCGGCAGGAATTCTGGACATGTCGACCACGCTGCTTCCCGTATCCGGCGATCACACACCTTCGAGCGCGCCGGCGAAAGTCAGCGGAAACACCGACGTCGGGTCGCTGTCGGCTGGATCGCTGACAGCGATTTCGTGGACTTTGCGGCCGCGCCTCCCTTGCGTAGTCTCGCCTTGCGCACGAGGGGCCGTCCGTGACGGCCACACAGGGAGGACAAGAGTTGGCTGTCAGGTTGCTTCCCGTGATCCCGGCAGAGATGGTCTTGCCGAAACCAGGACCGGCTGAGCCCGCGATCCTAGAGAGCACCGAGCGGCGGCTGCGTGCCAGCAGCTACACGATCTACGTCGACCTCCCCAACAACAGCCACGAGATGCTCCTCGTGCACGGCTACACGGGCGCCTTCGACCGCGTCTCAGGAACTGTGGCGACCTACCTTCGGTCGCTCGAGCTCAAGCGACCCATCCGCCCGCTTTACGGGCAGTGGACGCCCGAACCCGAGATCGCCCCAGGAACTGTGGCGGAGCCGTCAGCAGCGACGATCGCGGTCCTCAAGCGCCGTGGCTACCTGACCGAGATGACGTTGCAAGAAGAGGAGGACCGGCTCGCGGGGATTGCGACCATCCTCCACAAGCAGGCGAGCACGCGCCCGAGCTACATCTTCATGCCCACCTATGACTGCAACCTGCGCTGCTTCTACTGCTTCCAGGACCACATGCGGACCGACCCCGCGTTCAAGCACCTGCTGCGGACGATGACCGTGCCGATGATCGACCGCATCTTCGAGGGCATACCCAAGCTCGAGGGTCTGCACGGGCTCGCCGCGGGCGACGTCGATCGCCGCTCGCTCGGTTTCTTCGGTGGCGAGCCGTTGCTGAGACAGAACCGGCCTGCGGTCGAGTACATCATGCGCAAGGCGCAGGCACTCGGCCCTGTGAGCTTCTGGGCCGTGAGCAACGCAACCGATCTCGACGCATACAGCGAACTGCTCGGCCCAGGCAAGATCGCTCGCGTCCAGATCACCCTCGACGGCACGCCCGACGAGCACGACAAGCGCCGCATCTACGCCGATGGCGGTGGGTCGTACCAGCGCATCGCTCGCAACATCACGATGGCCCTGGAGCTCGGCGCGGCGGTCGACATCCGTCTCAACATCGACCGCAACAACATCGACACCCTGCCTGCGTTGGCCCAGGAGATGATCGCGCAGGGCTGGCCCAAATATCCGAACTGGAGCGCCTACACCGCGCCCATCCATGCCACCAACGACAAAACCGAGCGCAAGACCACCTACACGAGCTGGGGGCTCGACAAGGCGCTCGAAGAGCGACGCGAGCTCTACCCGGAGATGCGGGTGATCGACCGTCCAGACGACGGGCTCAAGGACCAGGCCCGCTCCATTTTCGCGAACGAGGGGCTGCCCAATCACCGCGCCCAGTTCTGCGGAGCCAACAGCTCGATGTACATCTTCGACGCCTTCGGCGATCTCTACGCGTGCTGGGAGCGGACCGGCGACCAGCGGATCCGCATCGGCAACATCGAGCCCGACGGCGAGGTCAACCTGAGCCAGTTCGTGCTCAGCGCGTGGCGCACGCGCAGCGTCGCCAACAACTCCATCTGCCGTCAGTGCCGCTACGCCCTCCACTGCGGTGGCGGTTGCGCGGTGCTGGCCGAGGGCCGGCGAGGATCGCTGTCCGCGAACTTCTGCGACGGATACGCAGCCCGCTTCCGCGCCATGGTCGCGGAGGCATACCTCGATCACGAGTCGGGTGTAGCCATGAACGTTCGCGAGGGCCGCGTATGCGACCTCTGAGAGCTCCTGGCCAGACCAACTTCATCTTGTCCATGGATGAGCGGCTGATTCCGACCAAAAGGAGGTGAGACAGGTGGACAAACTCGAAGGATTGGAGGCGCGGACCAGGCTGGATTCGCTGGAAGCGCCGCCGGAGATCCGCAGCCTCAATGCTGCTGACCTCGACGTCGAGGAGCTGGAGTCCCGGCTCGAGATGGCGGCCGCGGTCCCCAACTCCGACTGCTGGGCAAACTGCGGCATCAACATCGGCCTTTAGCAGCCGATAGACGGACTCGTGCGATCGGCGGGCGCGTCGCCCGGGCGCGTCCCGCCCCTCGAGTCCGCAGACGTTCGATCGTGAAAGTGAGATCAAGGAGGAGAAGAAGTCACTTTGCAATCGGTTGCTCGGGCCGATTTCGCCAGCGACCTGCTCAGCTCCAGGCTGGAAGAGCTTCAGCAGGGATGGCCGCCCGCGGTGAGGCTGCTCCTGAGCGCCGACGCCAGCATCTACGACTACCATCCCTACCTCTTCGCGCCGGCGTTTCCGGGCGTCGAGCCGCGAAAGGTCGAGAGCCTCGCGGTGGCGGCGCGCCTTTTCGCGAGCTTCATCTTCCTGTCAGACGAGGCGATCGACGGCCCGGCCGAGGCGGCGTTCGGTCCCATCGCTCCGCTGCGCTCCGCGGCGATGCAGTTCGAGGCATACCGGCTGCTCAACGAGCTGTTCCCGGCCGGCAGCGGGTTCTGGCCGCGGTTCGGCGGATACCTGCGCGACCTCGCCGAGTCATGTGTGATCGAGGCGGAGTTCGGGAGCGGCCGCCGGCCGTGGCGGCAGTTCACCGAGGACGTCGCGAAGGGCGTGGCGATCAAGAAGGCCGCCATCGCCAAGGCCAGCGTCACCGGCCTGGCTGAGCTGGCGGGCGACGCCGGCCCCGCCGGGATCCTCGAGTCCGCGGTCGACCACTACAACGTCGCGCACCAGCTGTTCGACGACCTGCATGACTGGAAGAAGGACCTGCGCCGGGGACAGCCATCGCTGGTTCTATCGAGGCTCCTGCCGGACGGGGGACCCTTTGGCGCCGACGCGCTGAGCCCGGAACAGGTCGGCGGGATCGCGCGCAAGCTCTACTACGAAGGTCACGCGACCCACGTGCTGCGCATGTCGCTGGTCGAGCTCGGCGAGGCCGACGCGGCGCTGGTCGGACTGCCACCGATCTTGTTTGGCGACGCAGTCGCCGGCCTGCGCCGGCGCTGCCAGGACCTCGAGGCTGACATCTCGCGGATCGTGGCCCAGAACGCGACCAGGGCGAAAGCCCAGCCCTCGGTGCGCATCACCACCCGCGTCGTCGCGGACCGACCATGGGAAGGGATCGCGTGGACGGCGCTCGATCACACGCTGGCCGAATGGCGCCGCGGATTCGGCGAGGCACGCCACCTGATGAATTTCCCCTGGGACCAGGGCTTTTCCGGCGCGACCGAGGTGCAGGCCGGCGATGTGTTCCAACGCTCGCTGCTCGCCGAGACCCTGTGCGAATCCAAACGTCTGGCCGGCCCTGAGCTCGAGCCGGCGGTGGAACACGAGATCACGTATCTGCTCGGCCGAATGCAAACCCAACCGCCGGGCGGCTGGAGCTACTTTCCCGAGCTGCCCGAGCTGCCCGCGGACGCCGACGACCTGGCCCAGATGATCCGCCTGCTCTGCATTTCCGATCGCCGGGAGCTGGTGCCGGGCAAATGCGATCCGGCGCTCCTGGCGCTGCTGGAGACAGGAGCCCACCCCGATGGCTCGCTGGAAACCTGGATCCTTCCGGCTCAGCTTCGGCTGCAAAGCCAGCAGCGCCAGGCGCACTTCGTCGAGCTGGCCTGGGGCAGCGGGCCCGACCCGGAGGTGATGGCCAACCTGCTGCACGCGCTGCACCTTTACGACGCCACGCGTTTTGCCGCGGCGCTGGAGCGGGGGCTGAATTTCATCGAGAAGACGCAGGCGGCCGACGGAAGCTGGTCGAGCACCTGGTATCACGGGCCGTTCTACGGCGTGTTTGTGGCGACGCGCGCGCTGGCCGCCGCACGTCCGTCGTCGCGATCGCTGCGCCCCGCGATCGAATTCCTGCGCACAAGCCAGCTCCCCGATGGGGGCTGGGGAGTGGGCGGGGACGCGGACGCACTCAGCACCAGCCTCGCTCTCCTCGCGCTCTCATCTGCCCCGCCCGACATCGCTCAGGCCGCAGACGGTGACCGCGCGAGCCGGGCCAGGCGATGGCTCGAGGCCGACCACCGAGCCGAGGGTTGGGGCGGTTGTCCCTTCATCAAGATGGACGTGGGCCGGGCTTCAGGTGGGCCTGTGGTCACGGTTCTCTACAGCAGCCGCACGATCACGACGGCCTTCGTGCTGCGCGCCGCCCTTGCCTGGGACCTCCGCGACGCGGGGTCCGCATGCTGAAATACGATATCGACTCCGAGATCGAGCCTTTGACTGCACCCATGGTCGCTGCTCACGGCTTGACCAAGCTCTTTTCTGGCGGAGGCGCCGACCTGCGAGCTGTATCGGACGTCTCCTTCGAGCTCGAGCCCGGGATCTTCGCGGCCATCACCGGTCCTTCGGGGAGCGGCAAGAGCACCCTGCTGCACCTGCTGGGCGGGATCGAAAAGCCCTCCTCCGGAGAGATCGACGTCGCCGGCACCGCGGTCCACGCGCTGGGCGAATCGGCGCTGGCGAAGTTCAGGCTCATGCAGGTCGGTTTCATCTTCCAGGCCTTCCACCTGATCCCCAACCTGACGATCTTCAACAACGTCGCGATGCCGGGCCTGCTGGCAGGCGTCGCGAGCGCCGCTCTCCGGGACCGCGTTCTCCGGCTCCTCGAAACGGTGGGCATCCGCGACAAGGCAGACCGCCTTCCGCACGAGCTGTCCGGAGGGCAGCAGCAGCGAGCGGCCATCGCCAGGGCGCTCGTCAACGACCCGCAGGTGATCCTCGCCGATGAGCCCACCGGCAACCTCGACAGCGCAGCGGGCGACGCGGTGCTGCAGCTGCTGGGCGAGCTCAACGACCGCGGCAAGACGCTCCTCATGGTCACCCACGACGCGCGGATCGCCGGCTGGGCAGGCAAGCAGCTGCGGATGCGCGACGGTCGCCTGGTGACAACAGCCGAAACATGAGGCGGCGTCGAGCCCGCGCCTACCTGACGTTTGGGGTCGCGAGCATCCGGCAGCGCTGGTGGGAGGCCGCCGTGCAGGTCGGGGTGGCGCTGCTCGCGATGGCTGTGGTCGGCGCCGGACTTGTCACGGCCTCGAGCGTCCCGGCGTCTTACGCCGCGACCAAGCTTCGCCTGAACGGGCCCGACCTGTGGGTGGGCACCCAATCGGCCGCAGCGCCGGCCCTGTACGCGGAGGTCGCCCGGCTGTCGCAGGTGAGCGCGACGACGCCGATGTACATGGTCCAGTCCGGCGTCGTGAGGGCCGGCGGCAAGGAGCTGCCGGCGGCGATCAGCCCGCTGCCTGAAACGCCGCCTCTTGTCGGCAGCCTGACCGTGGCCGGTGGCGCGTGGCCGGCGCCGGATGCAAACGTGGCCCTGCTGGAGAGAGGCGCCGCCCAGACGATGGGCGTGGGTCCAGGTTCCGACGCGACCGTGGTCGGTGGCGCGGGTTCGGTCGGCCTGCGCATCTCCGCGGAGGTCCGTGACATCTCGCACGCGTCATATCCACTTTCCACACCGGCCGTCGTTTACGTGACGCGGTCGGTGTGGCAGGCGTTGGGCGGCGATGCAGCAGCGACCACCGCACGTTTCGGGGCCCGGATCCGTGACCTCTCGCAGCTGAGGGCGACCGCCCTGGCGATTCGCGATCTCGCGCCCGCGGGCGTGCCGATCGCGATCAACGACGGCGCGCTTGTCGTCGAAGGGCTGCAGCCCCTCGTCCTCGCGCTGGAAGGATTCCTCGTGCTCTTCGGGCTTTTCGGGCTGGTGGCGTGCCTCTTTTTCATCGTCGGCACGACGCGAGCCGACCTGATCCGGCACGCCCGCACGCTGGGCATCTTGCGCGCGACGGGCTGGAGCCTGCGCCAGGTCAGGTGGCTCTTGATGCTGCAGCGAGGCGCGCCCGTCTTGGCCGGCGTGCTGTTGGGTGCGGTCGCCGCGGTCGCGCTCGCCGGATGGATGACGGACCAGGTCGTGCAGCTGATGGGTCTGAGCGCAGCCCTGGATACGGCCCCCCTGGTCCTGGCCGGCACCGGCGCCGTGATCCTGCTCGCCGCCCTTGCGGCGGTCCGGTTGGCGACACGCGGTTTCGGCAGGACGTCGCCCGGCGCCACGCTTGCGGCCGGGTACCGGCAGCCACCGAGCCGGCTCGCCGGCTCACTCGAGGTCGGCCGGGGCGGCATTGGACCCCGGCTCGGGAGCTCGCTTCTGCTCGGGCGTCCTGGTCGCACGAGCACTGCTGTTGCCGTGCTCTTGCTCGGCCTGGTGACTGTGATCTTCAGCGTGATCACCGAGGCGACCCTGTCCAGCTTCGGGTCGGAACCATCGACCTGGGGCTACGCGTACGACTGGCGCGTCGACTACGTCAAAGGCCTGGCGCCGGCGGATGCGCAGCATGCGCTCGACGGCACGGCCGGCATCGCGGCAAGCCTGCCGGTCTATGACGTCAACGCGACCATCGACGGCAATCGCACCGACGCGCGATTTGTGACGCCGGCCCAGGACCTGCTGCGATTCCATCTCCTGACCGGTCGGACGATCGCGTCCGACTCCGAGGTCCTGATCGGAGCAGGGCTTGCCGCGTCGACCGGGCTCGCGCCCGGCCGGAGCGTCCTGCTCCAGGTGGGCAGCGCTCCGACCACGGTCCTGATCGCCGGCGTTTATCGCGAGCTCGACAACCTGGGGCAGGTGTTGGTCGGCCGCGACAGCCTGCTTCTGGGCCTGCAGCCAAAGGCCACACCGGCGTACTTCGTGGTGAGGCTCCAGCGAGGCGCCGACGCCGCCGGCGTCCGAAGCCGGCTCGAGCAGAGCGTTGCGGGTCAGTTCGTGGTCAGCCCGGTCCGCGACCTTATCGCGGTGCCGCTCGGCAACGTCTTCCAGGCCGTGCTCCTCATCCTCGGCTTCGGGCTTGCCGTCGTCGCGGGCATGGTGATGTTCGCGATGACGATGATCCTGGCCGACGAGCACACCTTCGTGATCGGCATCCTGAAGGCGATCGGCGCGCGCCGGCGTCAGCTCGCGGCCAGCCTTGCATGGGCGGCGGGCCTCCTGATTGTCCCCGCGGTGGTGCTGGCAGTGCCGGCGGGCATCCTGCTTACGGCTGCGCTCATCGCCGCGCTGAGCCAGGTCGTCGGGGGCGTCGATGTCGTCCTGCCCGTGGCCGCGCTCGCCATAGCGATTCCGATCGCGCTGCTCGCTCCGATCCTTGGTTTTGCGATCCCGGCCCGCGCGGCGCTGGCCGCCTCGCCGCTGGAAGCAATCGGGATGGAGCGATGAACGCAATCGCGATTCGTTCACCGGCCGTTGCTCGGCCTCGCCTCCAGGCCTGGCTGCGCGCGGTCGCGACGGTTCTCACTCCATTGGTCGCGGGCGCCATCGCAATGGTCGTGGCGCAGCTGATCGGGGTCACGGGTCGCGAGCGCTCGGCCATCTTCTATGGCGTCCAGCTGGTGGCCGCGCTCGCCGTCGCGCAGCGCACCTATGGACTGCGCACGATCGGGCTTGGGGCGCTGCCAGGATCTGCTGCTTTCGGCTGGTCGGCTGCATTGGTCGCGGTGAGGCTCGTTCCCTGGCTCTTGCTCATCCCACTCGTGGGCTGGACGCGCGATCCCCTGCAGCTGCTCTCGGCCTTCGCCTACTTCCTTCTCTTCACAGCGGCCGCCGAGGAGGTGCTCTTCCGGGGCCTCCTGCTGCGGGGCATCGTGGGCCTGGGCGCCGGCGTGTTGACGGCTGCGGTGGTCAGCTCAGCGGTCTTCGGTCTCTTCCACCTGAGCGGTGGGCTGCTGTTTCTGCCTGTGTTCGCCGCCGATGGGCTCGCGTTCTGCGCGCTCCGGCTGCGCACCGACAGCCTCTATCCGCCGATCGCGGCCCATGGCGTGCTCAACTTCACCACCGCGGCGCTGCTGCTCTCGGCCAATGTCGTCAGCGACGC